>JBFHRO010000197.1:0-6190 GCA_041591635.1 Oleiphilaceae bacterium
GAATCTGGCCAACAAGATCTTCGAGGAAAAGGGCAAAACCTTCACCCAGACCAGCCAGACCAGCATCGACGGCATGCTCAAGCCCTTTCGCGAGCAGATCGAGGGTTTCCAGAAGCGTATTAACGAGGTTCACGATGCCTCGCTGCAAGGCAACACCAGCCTTAATGGCGAAATCAAAAAAGTCCTGGATATAGGGTTGCAGATGAGCAAAGAGGCGAACAACCTCACTTCGGCACTTAAAGGTGATGCTCAGCAACGGGGTGCCTGGGGTGAGGCACAGCTGCGTCGTACGCTGGAAATGAGCGGCCTGGTTGAAGACGCGCATTACGAAGCGCAAAGCGCCTTCAAGGATGCGCAAGGCAAGAGCAAACAAACGGATTATCTGGTAAAGCTGCCCGATGGCAAGCACATCATTATCGACAGCAAAGTCTCGCTGCTGGCCTATGACAGGGCGGTAGGAGCCAGTTCGCCCGAGGAATACCAGCTGGCCATGGCCGAACACGTCAAGGCAGTGCGCAAGCACATTGATGATCTGGCTTCCAAGGACTATACCAATCTTATTGGCATGCACAGCCCGAGCTTCGTGCTCATGTTCATGGCGATTGAACCGGCGTATATCGAGGCCATGAAGCACAACAGGGATCTGTTCGAATACGGCTACAACAAGGGCATAGTGCTGGTTTCCCATACCACCTTGATTCCCATTCTGCGCACCGTCTCCAACCTGTGGATGATCGAACGCAGCAATGCCGAGGCACGGGATATCAGCGAAAAGGCGGGCGAGATCTACAATCAGGTGTGCATCGTTGCCGAGCGCCTCAGCAAACTCGGTGGCACTCTCAATACCGTCAGCAACCATTACAACGATACCGTCAAGGCATTGGCCGGCAAACAGGGCCTTTACGGCAAGGTCGACCGCTTCAACAAGCTCTCGGCCAAGGTCAGCAAGAGCCTGCCGGCACTGGAGCCCACCCACATGGACTTCGACGGTGAGCGCCTGGCTCTGATCGTTGAGCCCATCGAGGAGGCGCCGCAGCCAGAACCGGAGCAATCACAAGGCATCGCAAACCATCGTGATAGCGACCTGTTCGAGCAAGCCTGATCTGTCGCAAAGAAGGGCAGGGCGAGACAAAAACGTTTAACTAGTTGATCGAAAAACTTAAAGGTGAAACCGGATGCAAACCAACCTGCTGCTCCTGCCCCACACCCCCGACGAAGCCGCTCCGGCGGGGTCAAATCTGCTTCGCTTGCCCGAATTGCCGGCCGATGCCCTCTTGAAAGACTGGCAAGTGGCACTGGCGGCTTTGCCGGTGCCCGTGGCGGTGATCGGCGTGGCCAAAAGTCCCGCCATGGCCTGGATGGCGGCGGCCCGCTACTGCCCGGATGCTGAGATCTATCGCTGGAGTGATAATGGTCGAGTCAGTCTGGAAACCGGCGAACGGGCTCCTGAGCCCAACGTAGGCGCTCCTTCCACCTCCAACGACGTACCACCCGAACCTGCAAAAGAAACCCCACCTCCGCCCCCGGGCGTAAGTGCCAGTCAGATTGAACAACTGCAGGAGTATTTCAAGAAGGGCAAGCCGTTCAAACCGCAGTACAAGGGGCCTGAAACAAGGCCGCCGATTTGGGAGTGGTCCGAGAAAGAGTTGATTCGTGAAGCTTACGCAAAAGCGAAGTGGGGACCTCAACCTGATGCGCTGAAGAAACTGGAACAAATCGAGGAGATCGCCAGCAGTCGCTCGCCGGAGTTGCTGCAAAAAGTACGCACACGTATTTCCGACGGTCGGCGGCTGTTCGAAGCCTGGACCAGAATTGAAGAGGTGGCTTTGTCGAGTCGTGGTTCAGGCTCTTCTGAACTTGAAAAAATACTGAAGGAACAGCCGGATCTTCCTCCGAATGCGAGAACTGTTTTAGAGAACCAGCTCCAACGATTTGAATCTTGGCAACAAACAAAAATAAGTAACGCTAAAGCGGCGAAGAAGAACAAGGCCAATCCACAAGCGGCTGCGCTGCTTTTGGCGCCTCTTCAATTCACCGGGGCGCACCCCAATTCCCTGCGCCATTTGTCACCTGCCCGGAACTGGACGGTGGTTGTCGATGAGACCGGTGCTGCCTTTGATCCCAGTGTTGATGATCTCGACGATGAAAATAAGCAGGTGGGACGCTTTGTGGCTGTCGTGGTGCCAGACACCAGCAAGCTGCCCGAGAGCCCCAAGGGATTTCATGCGACAGACGCAAATGACAGCCAGATTGACAGTCTCCTGCGTTGTTTTTTGGCAGAATCAGCGGGCATCCTCGGTTTGTCCGTTAAGGATTCCAGCCTTGGCATAACCCGGGACTGGTTTTGCGGCATAGTCACGCTCCTGCGCTGGGTGCTTAGAGAAATACCCTTCGACCGTGCCAACGCGACTGTGCCCAGGGTAAGCGTTGCGATTGAGCAACGGGGCCTGTATGACCAGCAAACTGATTTGTCGGCGGTTGCCCGTATGCTCGAGTCAGAGATAGACGAGCTAGAGGGGCGGCAGGGCTCGATCGACCTTCAGCTTCGCATTGTGCCCAAGGATGGTCACCCCTTGTTGGCTTATGCCGATCTGGTGGCTTATCTCTGGAATAAATCAACGCCGGCCAGCCGTGAGCGGCTGCAGGCGACCCGGTGGTTGGGCCACTGCCTGCTCAATCCCGAGCACGACGTGCTCGACCGGCTTTACCAGAGCCTCAACGGTGATCTGCCTGAACCGGACGACTGGTACCGAATCATGTCCGCCTTGCCCAGCGAACCCGCCGAAGGCTTGTTGGCTCGCTCGATGGCGCGTTTGGGTGAGCGCCTTAAAACCCGGCAGGCCCAGTGGCAGCGCTATGTTGCGCTGGTACAGCGCAATCTGGCGGAGAAATCCTGGTCGTTGCCGGCGGTCGCCGCCGCGCTGGAATGGCTCGACCGCTATGCGCCCGAGGAAACCGCCTTGCCTCTGCTGTTGCAGATGGAATGGCGTTCGGCACAACTGGCTGTGGCCAATCATTTCGGCAGGGTCGAGCACGAAATCGCCGAAAAATGCCTGCAAATCGGCCAGCGTCTGCGGGACGAAGAACCCCAGCGGGTGTGTGAACTGGATTCGCGCAATGCCGTGTATGCCACCAACAACTTTGATTTCCAGCTGGCGGGCGACATGCTTGCCCACTGGCGCGACAACGCCCATGCACCCGCCATCGTCGGGCGTCAGCGTTGGGGCAAGGTGCTGTCAAGCCTGGGGCAACAAGCCGCGTTTATGGGCCGCTTTGAAGAAGCTCTGGCCTTGTTTGACCGCGCCCTGGACGCCTTTTCTGGTCTGAGCGATGCGAAAGACGCTGCCCGCCAATCGCGGCAGACTGCCTTGTATCGCCTGACGGTGTTGTGCGATCTGCCTGCGTGCAGCCCTGCCGACTACCGCAGCGAACTGGAACGCTGCCTGGGCAGCGCAAAGGCCCTGGCATCGCTGGCCGGTGCGGGCGACCTGCATCGCTACGAGTTGGCCTTGCTCTGGCGCAGCCTGGTGTCCCGGCCCGAGGCCTTGGCCGATTACCGTCAGCTTGCGCTGAAGGCGAAAGCCCAGTGGCAGGACGGGATCGCCCATCCCTGGCCGCTGATCAATGCCTACCGGGGTTGGTTGTTGCATCAGGCCGGCGAGGGCAGCGCCGCCGGGTACTTCAAGGATGCGATTGCGGATTGTTTCAGCGAGGATTCCGGGCCCACCGTGCGCTGGATCGGGCTGGTGCTCCAGACGCTTGCGCGGGCCATAAACCTCAAGGACGTACCAGGGCCGGATACCGAAGTATGGCAAGCGCTGCGGGAATCGTTGCCCCTGGCGCCTCATGGGGTGCTGGAACAGTTCCAGCATCAACTGGAGCAGGGGCGGGCGGTCGAAGGGCTGGCGCTACTGTGTCAAACCTTGCCCTTTAATTTCCACTGATGGCTTTTTTGCGTTAACGCAGGCGTCCAGATCCTTGGGTGCATTGAGCACAATCAGGGTCACCTGGCTGGCCAGACAGCGGTTGACGAAACCCAGCCAGCGTTCGTTGGTGTGTGGTCGGCGGAACAGGGGCGACACTACCAGTACCTTGCGGGTTTTGCCGACCCGGCCGGCCAGGCTGGAGAGTTGGTTTTCCGCGTCGCCCAGACTGTGTCCCGGTGGGGTGGATACCTTCAATTCAAGCAGGCTCAGGGTATTGTTGTGCAAGAACAGAATGTCCACCTCGCGCCCTGATTCGGTGGGATTGGCGTGCAGTTGCACATTGGACAGAATCTTGCCCCGCTCGATACGCTGTTCCAGCCAGCGCAAAACCAGCAGTTCAAACCATTCGCCGGCGATAAAACGGCGCCAGTTTTTCGAAGCTTTGTCAGCGGCGCCGGGCAGGTAAAGCCCTTCTTCACTCAAATGCAGGTGGGGCTTGGCGGGTTCCAGGGTATTCAAACGCTCGATGAGTGGGCGCATGTCCTCTGCCGGATGGCCGAGTTCCTGCCAGGTCAGGCGCACCTGGGGCGGCAAGGCGTTGCGGGAATCCCATAGCCGGTTTTTTTCGATCAACTCGCACAATCGCAGCCAGGCCGGCCCCAAGCCAAGGTCGGGGGCGCTCACCCAGCCATGAATCGCCTCTGCCAGCGGCAATGCTTGCGGGCTTTTCCATAAAGCGGGTTGGGAATGAGGTTTTACATGATCCAGATACAGTCGGGCGTGGTGCAGCGGGTTCAGCGCTTTTTCCAGGTTGATTCGTCCTTTCTCCCGAAGCTGGTTCTGCTGTAGCGTCAGCACCTGGATGTGATTATGGCCGAAATGCTGGTAGTGCAGTTCGTCCCACGAAATGGTGAGCAAGCACTGAACACTCAGCAGCTTGGTGCCACCGGTGAAGTTGAGTATCCTTTTCCACTGCGGTGCCGAATGCTGTTCCAGAAAAGGCCGCAGCGCCTGGCCCAGCCAGGTGCCGGTAGCTTCGGCTTCTGTGCCTTCCAGCGGCTGGTCTTCAATGCCGGGCAGGGCATGGATCGTTAGTGCCGGCATCATTTCCTGCAACACCCGGATAAAACGCTCGCCGGGGCGCTGCATTTGTTTCGTGGTCAGGGTGACAACCACGTCCGGCTGCAGTTCCAGGCAAGCTTGCAGTTCTGCAACGTTGTGCTCCGAAATGATAACAACATACAGGCGACGCGGTTCAGTCATGGCAAGTTCCTGTTGAAGGCGAAGGGCGGCGAAAACAGTCTGCAAGGTTTGCTGAGAAATGCAAGCCAAAGCGCGCAGCATAACTTATACAAAGATCAGCAGCTTCTAAACTAAACCAGTGAAGCCGTGCAAGGGTCGGCGTCCCAGCCGCTGACGCCGAATCTGCCAACCGAAACCGACACCGAGCAAGAGACGAATTGATGCACAGTTATTCCATTGAAAACCACAAGGTTTACTACCGCTCACGCCGGGTCGCCGGTGCCCATGCGGCATCCTTTACTTCACTGGGTCAGCATTACGGCAAAGATGCGCAAAGGGTGTATTTTCAGGATCAACCGGTCATGGGGGCAGACGTCTCCTCTTTTGGAGTGCTTTGTGAGATGCAGGGGTTTGCCAAAGACTGCCAGCGGATTTACCGCTACGGCAGTGCCCTTGACTGTGGCTTCGAAGGCTTTGAACTTTTGCCCTATGGCTATGTGCGCACCACCAAAGGCGTCTGGTTTCAGGGGCAGGCCATCGAAGGCGCCGACCCGGCCAGTTTTGAGCCACTGGACAGGCATTTCTCCCGCGATTGTCATGGCATTTTTTATTGCGCCCGGGCATTGCCACAGGCAGATTATGCCAGCTTTGAAGCGCTTGGTTTCAACTATGCCAGAGACCTTTTTCATCATTTCTGCGGGTCGGTCCAACTGGCGGCGGACTATGCCAGTTTTAACGTCATTCCCCATAACGACGACAATTACGGCTATGCCTGCGACAACACCGCGGTGTTTTTTCAGGAGGGGAAAATACTGCTGGCCGATGTCGCCAGTTTCAGCATGATTAAGGGGGAGTTCTGCAAAGACAGGCATCGCGTTTACCGATTTGGCCAGGCCATCGAAGCGGCTCGTCCAGAGACCTTTAGGATCCTTCATGAGGCGGTGGTAAGGGGGCGTTACATCAGCCCCTTTACCCTGTCGACCGATGACTCACAGGTGTTTTGCAACGATGAGGTGCTTTGC
>JBFHRO010000198.1:0-6172 GCA_041591635.1 Oleiphilaceae bacterium
AAACCAGATATGGGTGGTTAGCTCAGCTGGGAGAGCATCGCCCTTACAAGGCGAGGGTCGTAGGTTCGATCCCTACACCACCCACCAATCCTTTCGGAGCGGTAGTTCAGATGGTTAGAATACCGGCCTGTCACGCCGGGGGTCGCGGGTTCGAGCCCCGTCCGCTCCGCCATCTATAGCAGTAACATTTCATATAAAGTAATCGACAGATCCTCTCAAAAAAGAACCCTGTTCTTAATTCTGTAATATTTCTCCTTTACTATTGATTTGCTTGCTTTGATGCGCTAGGTTTTACTTGGTTGCGTTGTGCAATCTTTCATTTAAATCATTAAAATCAGTAAGGTTACGAGGGAATGTTATGCAAGAATATGAGGACGATCTGTTTGATCATGGGTGTGACGACTTTGACGACGAGGTCGATGACGCTGTAGAGATGTAAGTTTGTCCTGCGCAGGCTGTTTTGAACGGACGCTCGAGAGGTATCCGCTTTGAGCAATGTTCAAAAGGCAGCGCTGGTATTCCTGTAGTGCCAAACAAAATGGTTTCAGGATGCGACAGTGCCGTTTCTTCTTATGCTTCATCCAGTCACTGTACTTCGTTGATCGCGCTATTTTTTCTCCGCAACGCCTCTTTTGCGATTCGCTACTATTGCCGCAGTCTGCATCCTGTAGCAAGAACGCTACGCGGAAACTCCTCGCCAACACAGTAACAGCGAAACTCTTGCCAGTTCGGTACAAATAAATTTTCTGGTATCCACGAGGCGTGGCGATATAATGCGAGGCGCTCGTACGGCACTGTGTTTTAAAATCGCTGGAATTTCACTATGAGAATAATCGTTACCGGGGGCGCGGGCTTCATTGGCTCAGCCGTAATCAGGCACATTATTAACAATACCGATGACCAGGTGCTCAACCTGGACAAACTCACCTATGCCGGCAACCTGGAAAACCTTGCTTCGGTGGCCAACAGTTCGCGCTATCAGTTTGTGCACGCCGATATCTGCGATAAAACCGTTATGGATGCTGTATTTGCCGCATTCCAGCCCGATGCCGTCATGCATCTGGCGGCGGAATCCCATGTTGACCGGTCGATTGACGGTCCGGGTGAATTCATAGAAACCAATATTGTTGGCACCTATCGTCTGCTGGATGCGGCACGCAAATACTGGGCAGGATTAAACAGCGAACGAAAAGCAGCGTTCCGGTTTCATCATATCTCCACCGACGAGGTCTATGGCGATCTTGAGGACAGCGGATTGCTGTTTACCGAAACCACCGCCTACGAACCCAGCTCACCGTACTCGGCCAGCAAAGCCGGGTCGGATCACTTGGTCAGGGCCTGGGGTCGCACCTACGGACTGCCTGTGGTCATTACCAATTGCTCCAATAATTACGGGCCTTACCACTTTCCGGAAAAGCTGATTCCGCTGATGATCATCAAGGCGCTGGCAGGTGAGCCGCTGCCGGTGTACGGCAAGGGGGATCAGATCCGCGACTGGCTCTACGTTGAAGATCACGCCCGGGCCCTTTATACCGTAGTGACCGCTGGCCAGGTGGGCGAAACCTATAATATTGGCGGCCATAACGAAAAACAAAATATTGAAGTGGTCAAAACCTTGTGCGCCTTGCTTGAAGAGCTGGCACCCAACAAGCCTGCAGGCGTCGCTCGCTACCAGGACTTGATTACTTATGTTGCCGACCGCCCGGGTCACGATGTGCGTTATGCCATTGATGCAACAAAAATTAAAAATGAGCTGGGGTGGGTTCCAGAAGAAACCTTCGAAACAGGCATGCGCAAAACCCTGCAGTGGTATCTGGCGAATCAAAACTGGTGGCAGCGGGTTCGCAGCGGTGCCTACCGCCAGGAACGCCTCGGCTTGAATGCATAACTCAGGAGATTAAAACATGAAAGGTATCGTACTGGCCGGTGGATCAGGTACCCGGTTGCATCCGGTAACGCAAGGTGTATCCAAGCAATTGCTGCCGATTTACGACAAGCCCATGGTGTATTACCCGATTTCGGTGCTGATGCTGGCAGGCGTTCGGGAAATTCTGATTATCTCTACACCGGTCGATTTGCCGTACTTCAAACGGCTGTTGGGTGATGGCAGCGATTTCGGAGTCGAGTTTACTTACGCTGAACAACCCTCGCCCGATGGTTTGGCACAGGCCTTTATCATTGGCGAAACCTTCATCGGCAACGACAGCGTTTGCCTGGTACTGGGCGACAATATTTTTTATGGCGAAAGCTTCTCTCCCAAATTGAAGCGTGCCGCCGCCCACGCCAAAGGCGCAACCGTTTTTGGTTACTGGGTAAACGACCCAGAGCGATTCGGTGTGGTGGAGTTCGATGCCCAGGGCAACGCTATCTCCATTGAAGAAAAGCCGGCACAACCCAAATCCCAGTATGCTGTCACCGGCTTGTATTTTTACGACAACGACGTGGTAGAGATCGCGAAGTCGGTACGCCCTTCCGACAGGGGAGAGCTGGAAATCACCTCGGTTAATAATGCCTATCTTGCGCGCGGTGATCTGCGGGTCGAGAAGCTGGGGCGTGGTTTTGCCTGGCTTGATACCGGCACCCACGACAGCCTGATGGAAGCGAGTCAATTCGTGCAAACCATCGAGCACCGCCAGGGGTTGAAGGTAGCCTGCCTCGAAGAAATCGCGTATCAGAATGGCTGGCTAAGCCTCGATAAACTGCGAGCACGCGCCGAGTATTACAAAAAAACCGGTTACGGTCAGTACCTGCTAAAACTGCTGAAAGAAAAGCGCCAGGATTGAACCATGAATGTGATAAAAACCAAACTGGAAGGGGCCTTGATTCTCGAGCCAAAGGTATTTGGTGATCACCGTGGTTTTTTTATGGAGAGCTGGAACGAGCGGGTATTTCAGGAGGCAACCGGCATAACAGCCAGGTTTGTTCAGGATAACCATTCCCGATCCGGCAAAAACGTGCTGCGGGGTCTGCATTATCAGATCCAGCAACCCCAAGGCAAGCTTGTGCGGGTGACCCAGGGTCGGGTGTTCGACGTGGTGGTGGATTTGCGCCGATCGTCGACCACCTTTGGGGAGTGGGTTGGAGTTGAGTTGAGTGGCGAAAACCATCGTCAGTTTTGGGTGGCTGAAGGCTTCGCTCATGGATTTGTTGTACTTTCCGAATCGGCAGACTTTTTATACAAAGCCACTGACTATTATGCGCCCCAATATGAGCGCAGCCTGCTTTGGAATGATCCTCAGGTAGGCATTGAGTGGCCGCTTGAGGGGGCGCCATTGCTTGCCGCAAAAGACAAGGAAGGTAAAACCTTAACCGAATGCGAGGTCTTTGCATGAATCTGCTGGTAACGGGTGCCACAGGCCAGGTGGGGTGGGAGCTCGCGCGAAGCCTGATGCCGTTGGGCGAAGTGATAGCGCTGGATCGCACCCGTTGTGATTTGTCGCGTCCCGAATCGCTGCGTGAAGTACTGACACAGGTGCAGCCTGATGTCATCGTAAATGCAGCGGCCTATACGGCGGTCGACAAAGCAGAATCTGATGAAGCAACCGCACTGATGATCAATGCCGAGGCTGTTGGTCAACTTGCGGGAGGTGCGCGCGAGATCAAGGCGCTCTTGATACATTATTCCACCGATTATGTGTTCGATGGTTCCCAGGCCAAACCCTATGTAGAAACCGATCCCGTGTGCCCGATCAATGCTTATGGACGCAGCAAGCTCGCCGGCGAGCAGGCCATTCAGGCCTCGGGATGTGACTACCTTATCTTCAGAACCAGCTGGGTATACGCATCACGCGGACAAAACTTTGTGCGTACCATGCTGCGTCTGGGTAAGGAGCGAGAGTCGCTTTCGGTTGTGGATGATCAGCACGGCGCCCACTTGGGCACGTAATATCGCCGATATGACAGCGCAGGCCATTGTGCGCGCCACAAGGGAGCGTGCAGGCGATGCGTTTGCCTCCGGGATATTTCATATGGGAGCCAAGGGTGAGACCTCTTGGCACGGGTTTGCAGAAGCCATCTTTGCGCAGGCACGACAGCAATGGCCAGAACATGCGCTTGCGCTTCGGCAATTGAATGCCATACCTTCGACCAGTTACCCTCTTCCCGCCAGAAGGCCAGCCTATTCGTTATTGAATTGTGCGGCCATTGAGCAGCGGTTTGGTATCGTTGTTCCTCATTGGCAGGCGGCCTTGCCTTTGTGTTTGCAGGAGTTGGTTGCACGGTGATTCGTCTGACGATATTGAATCGGATGATCTACGATCGCAACCATGATGCTCACAATAGACAACCGATTGAGCTGTTGTGTCTTTTGGCGAGACGCTAAAAACTGGTATTTAATCCTGCACTTGCTTACCATACGCGGCACTTAAGCTTTGTCATGCAAAAAAATGCTCAGGAACAAGTCTTAATGGAAATTGACTGCAAAACAACATTCTGCCTACGAGCAAAACCAGTCCGGGTGTTAGCAGGCATTTTGGGCATGTTGCAGGCGGTTGATGTATCAGCGCAAGAGTCCCTTTCTTTAAGTGGCTATTCGGGTGTGCTTAATACACCCGATGCATGGGTGGTAGGTCATGGACATGCCGTGATTGGCTATTCTGATCGATTTTATGGGGGTGACAAGTACCGTCATAACGATAATGCCCATGCGGTATTCGGACTTTACGAACACTTGGAAGTCGGTGGGCGAATCAGTTGGGATAAAACACACAACAATTGCTTTACGCAGAATTGTGGTGTTCGGGATTTGTCGGCAAACCTCAAGTTACGTGTTCCTTTTATCCCGCAAGACTGGTTTTCGTTAGCAATGGGCGCTCAGGATCTCGGAGGCGAGCTCGATTATTTTGATGCTCTGTATGTGGTTGCCAGTCGCCAGGTGGGCGAGTTTGCGATTTCAGCTGGTTACGGAGCGGTAAAGCAAGGGGGTGGCGGGCATAATAGAGCCCGTTATCTAGACGGCCTGTTTGCGAATACTGCCTACCGTCCTTATGATTGGGCGGAATTACTGATCGAATATGATGCGCAGGACGTTAACGCTGGTGTTGAATTAAGTACGCCAGACCAGTGGCTGCCTGCGAACATGAAGTTGCGGATTAAGGGGATGCTGTATACGAGCAACGCGACGACAGATGGCGGGTTTTATGGAGTGTCGCTGGATTTTCCACTGGGCTCCGCTGCAAGACAAAAGGAGCTTCCGAGAGACGACGCGTTGCCAATACTGCCGCTTGCGTCTACCCAGGCGGGTGTGTCGCCCTCCCAGTCTGCAACGCAGGATAGCAAAGCCGGCGGGGTGGGGGCCTCACCGGCAGTTCGTTTGAGTCAGGTCTGGCGTGAAGCGGATGGGACTGGGAAAGCGTCATCTAATCCGTTAGCTGCCGTTGATGAGAGTGCACTTACGCCAGTCGTTGAGCTCGATGTCGTGACAGCCTTGGGCGACGCTTTGGTTTCAGCCGGTTTTGAGTCGGTACAGGTGGGGCACGCCGATGGCCAGATTTTTGTCGCTTACGAAAACAACAGCTACAACCGCAATGAGTTCACTGCACTCACTGTTGCCGGTGAAATTATCTCCAGGCATCTCGGCGGCTCGGTTGCAACGGCCACAATGGTCCTGAAAAACCAGCAAATCAACGTGCTGCAGCAAGTAATTCGGTTGGGTGAGGGTGATGATGCCGGCAAGGTGACAGCACAAAAAACCGTACTGGCCGACAGCCGTTCGCTTAATGCAGTAAGCTGGCTGTATGACGGTTCCAACGGTGTGAACTGGAAGCCCCGTTTGACCTTTGCGCCAGCAATGAGCTCGGGTATTGCAACGGAATACGGGGTTTGGGACTACTCGTTGGCATTGGATAGTAATCTGGCAATAAACTTGTGGCCTGGTGCCTTGGCAACGGTATCGTACATTGCACCGGTAGATGAATCCGATGATTTCAAAAAAGGGGGGTATTTTTACAATGCTCGTCAGCGAGAGGGCGTATCTGACGCAGAGATTCAGCAGGCGCTCAAGATACTTCCGGGACTATATACCGCATTCAAGGCGGGTAACTATGGCTACGATTATGCGGGCGTAATGAATCAAACCCTGCTGATCCTCCCGGGAAGAGAGAGTGCGTTGGGTTTCTATTTGGGTAATTTTACCCATAAAAACTACGTTTCTCTGGATCGCCAGCAGCAGCTC
>JBFHRO010000199.1:0-6081 GCA_041591635.1 Oleiphilaceae bacterium
GACGAGCCATTCACCAATTTGGATCGGGCCGGGCAGGAACTTGTCGTGACCCTGATGCGCGAGCACCTCGAGCGAGGAGGGTTGGGGATCGTGGCCTCGCACCAGCATTTCGACATCGAGCTTGCGAATCATGTTGGCCCACAACCGGCACACCTTGCTGCAGCCCATGTAGCGCTGGTGAAACCCCAGCATGGAAGGTATGTGACTTTCAAAGTGCTCTACCGGATCGGTCGTATCGATAGGACCAAAAGATCCGCCCATATCGCCGCTGAACAGAATCTTGGAAACAGGATCGTAAAAATGCAGGTTGCCTACCGAGTGCATGAAGTGTGCGGGTAAACAAGCTATATGACTGTTGCCAAAGGGTATTTTCATACCTTCGTCAGGTACTGCAATAATGCGGTCAAACACGTTGCCCTCAAGCGTGTTTCTGACCATATCACTCACCAGATGCGGCAAGAACCGCGACCAGAGGTGTGACGTGACAACCTTCGCATTGGTGCGCATCAGCCAGCGATCAAGCGATGAAATGATGTCGGGGTCCTGGTGCGAGGCAAACAGGTACTTCACACGCGAAATATCGCAGTAACGCGAAATTTCAATGCTCAGCGCGTTATAGGATAGATCCCCACCGGGATCTATCAGCGCCGCTTCACCTTCATGCAAAATCAAAAACTGGTTGGCCTGCACGCCATCGCCTTCAACCAGATCGGTATAAACAAGGCACTGGTGTTGACTGTTGCGAAACAGTACCTTAGGCCCACTCACTGTCTTTTTGGCTAACATATCCATAGGGGTGGCCAGTTCTCATACCTTGATTGACAGGCTTGCGGTCGATGCAGACTCAACCGCGCAGCAGTTCTTCAATGTCGTCTTCAGCGTTGGTGAGTTCCATCAGTTCTTCAAAAAACGCCACCAGATCCAGTTGCAACGGATTGGCAACCGCCGCCGGAAATCCGGCCAGAACTTCGGCCCGATCTTTGTCGGCCGCAATGGCATCATTGAGGTACCGGGCGATATATACGATACCGGCCAGTTTACTGAAAGGCTCGTACGCTGCAGGGTTGGCATGCTGGCGAATGGCACAAATGATGTCGTCGGGGAAATTCCAGCGTTTTGCCAGTTCTGCGCCGACCTGGGCATAGTCATAACCAAACTGGTTCTGTTCCAGATCAAGACGGCTGGCACCTGCTTCTACCAGCTTGTCAATTTGCAAGGCCTTATCGGTGTGGGCAATATGGATCAGTATTTCGCCGATGTTGTGCAACATGCCACAGGTAAAGGCCGTTTCACGATCGACTTTGGCATGCTTGCCTACCAGTTTGCAGATACTGGCAACCATGAAGCTGTTGCGCCAGAATTTTTTCGCGTCAAAACCGGGAATGGTCTTGAATGACCCGGTGACTCCCGAGGCCACCACCAGGGTTTTCAGGGTATCGAAACCCAGCAGCACCACTGCCGAGTCGATAGAGGCAATCTTGCGCCCGGCACCGTAACGGGCTGAGTTGGCAAGGCGCATGCACTTGGCAGAAATCACCTGATCCATCTGGATCTTTTTCGAGATGGCGTCGGCGTTGATATCGGGATTATTGAAATTTTCAATCAGCTCCTGCACCACCTTAGGAATATTGGGTAAATTGTGGGTCTGACTAAATAGAGCCTCTAGCGACATAAAGAACTACTCCTCATAAACAGGCATGTCATTTCTATCGCTCAAGTATAGAAGACATCCAAGGTTCTCACGGAAAATATGTAGCCCGTCAAGGAATTCGGCCTTTGACTGTTTTTTCCCGATGCCGCCCCTTAGAATGCGCCAGGACAAGTCACTCACTTAGTCATGGTGTTACTCACTCATCACAAGGATTTTGCATGGACACGCGCAGTTGGACCCCGCTTTCTCTGGATCAGACCCTGTACCGAAAAGAAAGTACCCTTTACGGTATTCTTGCTGTTTTCGCCTTTTTGCTCTGGCTGGTGCTGATTCTTGGCACCGTCGGCATTGCGCTTTTTTACTTGTTGTTTTTCTTTGTTTTTTACTTGTTTGCCCATTCAGGCTTCATCAGTCACCTCAAAGGCAATGCTATCGAAATCGGTCCGCAACAGTTTCCCGAACTGCATGCCCGACTACTGGAGTGCTGCGAACGCCTCGATATGAAGACCCCTCCCAAAGCCTACCTCATGGCTTCTGACGGAGTGTTGAACGCCCTGGCCACACGTTTTCTTCGCCGTCACTATATTGTGTTGTTTTCCTCCATTGTGGATGCGCTCGACGACCAGCCTGACGCACTTAACTTCTATATTGGGCACGAACTTGGCCATATTCGCCGAAATCATCTTGGAAAAGGTCCGTTTCTGGCACTTTCTGCCTGGTTGCCGCTGATTGGCCCGGCCTATGCGCGGGCATGCGAATACACCTGTGATCTGCACGGATTGCGTTGTTGCAACAATCTTGATGCAGCCACCCGGGCTGTGGCCGTGTTGAGCGCCGGCTCGCACCAGTGGAAAAAGGTCAACATTGAACAATTGCTGGCGCAAGTGCAGGAGACAAGTGGTTTCTGGATGTCGTTTCACGAATTGGTCAATGACTATCCCTGGCTCTCAAAGCGCTTGCAGCAAGTGGTCGCTCGCGGCCAGGGTCAGGCTTATGTGCCACCGGGGCGAAACCCCTTTGCCTTTTTGTTCGCCATCTTTACTCCCCGTACTTACGGTGCCCGCGGCGGCGGCTTTATTGGCGTGCTGATTGTTATCTTTATCCTCGGCATACTGGCTGCCGTTGCCATTCCGCAGTACCAAAAATTCGTTGCACTGAAAAACGGGGCTGAAAGTGGCTGGGGGGATTACGAACCGCAGCCTTATGATGACATGGAGCAAGGGGGCGACAAAGAAAACGCTCGCTATGAACTGGATGCTCAGATCCAGAGCCTGATTCCCGCCATGGATGCCGTGCTGGCGCATTATCATGCGAATAAAGCCTGGCCAGAGAACCTTGCCGAAGCGGGTGTGGATGCCGAACTGATCAATCAGTACCCCAGCCTGACACTCTATTCGGAAGGTGTGCTGGCGTTTTACGGACCACCATCCCTCGGAGATTATCAGAACCACGCCATGTACGTGGAACCCCGCTGGAATGACGATGCAGGTGACTATGTCTGGTACTGTTTCAGCCATGACATTCCGGCCGATTACCTTCCCGAGTATTGCGACAGGTAAGCGATAACAACGCCCTTTCCTGCCTTGAAGAAGTCCGTTAAAACATGGCTTCTTCAAGGTCGATAGCAACATTTCCTACATAATCAACCCGTCCGGTTACCCGCAATACAATGCGCGAATTCGTATCGTAGTACAGATTGATTGAATCCTTGTAACCCATAAAATCAAACTCCGCCTCGCCTTTTTCAGGCGACAAGGGTTTGGCATCGACCGTCAGACGTAACACTTCTGTTTTACCCTTTACGCGGCTCTGCTTACCTGCTTGATGTCTAGCATAATTGATTTTAAGGGTTTCCCTGGCCTCAGCCCGGAGGTTAACCACCAGGGTTCCATCCCGGTCATAAACGTAAAAGGTTTGCTGATCACCAGGCTGGCGAAACTCTGTGATACGCAGCAGATAAAAGAGTGCCATCGGCTCGGTAAGTGTTAGCTGCCGGGCCTTTGGTTCAATGTCGAAATAGCTTTGTGACCGGTTGCTCCAGTCTGCCCAGTTACCTTTGCGCTCTTGATCGCTGGCAGGTTTGGCTTTCAGACCGTACACCTTGTCGGGCAGATAACGATAGATTCGCGCCCAATCCTTGCGTCCGCTGTAGATGGCAGAACGCTGCAGTGCCCGCATATCCGTGTCCAGCAAGGTAGTAAAGAGCGCATCACTGCCCAGTACAGAACTGATGGTTTTGAGCATCACGACGGAATCAGTCGCAGGTTGCAGGGGCCTTTCACCGGGTAATGGGTATAACAAGGCGGTTGCCGCTTCGGCATTAATGGTGGAAAACTCCACCTTTGCATCAAGACTGATGAGGAATTTCGAGCCAGCGTAATGCAGTGCTTTCCAGTCAGCGGCTGAAGCAGCCGTATCTGCATTTACCCTCATCGTGGACGAAAATACCAAAACAGAGCCTATCAGCGTGCAAATCAGCTTTGACCAAAACATACCCATTACTCCTTGAATTCTGCCAACATCTGGCACTCTATCCGATTAACACCCTTCATTTTCCGATACAAAAACTGGAAAAAATTCGACCTAACAAATCGTCTGAACTGACGTGTCCGGTGATTTCACCCAAAGCTTCCTGGGCAATACGTAAATCCTCAGCCAAAAGTTCACCTGCCCGATACTGGTGAAGTTGTTCCTGGCCTGCCAGTAAAGCCGTTTCGGCACGGCTCAAGGCATCAAGATGACGTCGACGTGCACTAAATCCGCCTTCCAGATTGGCATTGAAGCCCATGTAGGTTTTGAGGTGGTGGCGCAATACATCCATGCCACTTCCCCCTTTGGCAGACAACCGAACCACAGGGCACTTGCCGGTGTCATCAAGTCCAGCGGTTTCACTGGTTTGATCAATTTTATTTCGGATAACCGTAATCTTGGCAAAATCCGGTAAATGGGCAACAAAATCTGGCCAAATGCTGTGGGGATCGACCGCTGTTGTCTGTGTGCTATCCACCATCAGCAAGATGCGATCGGCTGACTGAATTTCGGCCCAGGCGCGTGCAATACCGATTTTTTCCACTTCATCACTGGCATCGCGCAGGCCCGCAGTATCAATAATATGTAACGGCATGCCTTCGATGTGTATGTGCTCCTTGAGAATGTCCCGTGTCGTGCCAGCAATGTCAGTGACAATGGCAGCATCGCGACCTGCAAGCGCGTTAAGCAAACTGGATTTGCCGGCATTGGGCCGCCCTGCAATCACCACATTCATGCCTTCACGCAGTAATGATCCTTGCCTGGCTTGCTGTTTGACCTCGTGCAGTTGATCGATTACGCCCTGCAAATCGGTGGCTACCTTTCCATCGCTTAGAAAATCGATTTCCTCTTCAGGAAAATCGATGGCCGCTTCAACATAGATACGCAACTGCAGCAATTGCTCGACAAGCCGGTGTATGGCGCGTGAAAAATCACCCTGAAGCGACCGTAATGCGCTTTTTGCCGCCTGTTCAGAGGCACTGTCAATAAGATCCGCAATGGCTTCAGCCTGAGCCAAATCCAGTTTGTCATTAAGAAACGCCCGCTCCGAAAACTCGCCCGGCCTGGCAAGGCAGGCGCCCAACTCAAGCGCTGCCTTGAGCAGCATATCTAGTACTACGGGGCCGCCGTGCGCTTGCAATTCAAGTACGTCTTCTCCGGTGAATGAGTTAGGCCCCTGAAAAAACAGCGCAATACCTTCGTCAAGTTTTGTCTTGTCAGGCCCATGAAAAGGCCCGTAATGGGCAAACCGGGGTGGTGGCAAAGTGCCCAGCATCTGGATGCCAATGCTGGTGGCCAGGACACCGGAAATACGAACAATGCCTACACCACCTCGCCCTGGCGCGGTGGCAATCGCAGCAATAGTAGTTCTTGAGGCTGTCTTCATTTTTCGTCGATCAACAAGTTGTCAAAGAAGGGCATCGCAACATGATATGGCACATAAAAAAAGCCCCTTGCGGGGCTTTTTTTCAGGATGATCCACCCGAAGCTTCTATCTTTTTGGTGATCACATACTGCTGCGCAATGGACAGCACATTGTTCACCAGCCAGTAAAGCACCAGCCCTGACGGGAACCAGAGGAAGAATACGGTGAAAATAATCGGCATCAGTTTCATGATCCGTGCCTGCACCGGATCTGGTGGCGCCGGGTTGAGCGACATCTGAATAAACATACTGGCACCCATCAGAATGGGTAACAGGAAGTAGGGATCCTGTACCGCAAGATCATTGATCCAGAGAATAAAAGGCGCCTGCCGTAACTGAACGCTTTCCATCAATACCCAATACAAGGCGATAAACACTGGCATTTGCACCAGTACCGGCAAACAACCACCCAAGGGATTGATTTTTTCCTTCTTGTACAAATCCATCATGGCTTGAGACATGCGCTGACGGTCATC
>JBFHRO010000200.1:0-6027 GCA_041591635.1 Oleiphilaceae bacterium
AAAGCGACTTTGCCCGCCACACTCGTGGAGCCCGCGGTACCTCAGGGTACGACTACACCCCCCGTCATGACTGCGACGAACACAAGTGCGCAAGCCAGCGAACTTGAGAGCCTGGATCCAGAAATTCTTGAAATTTTCCTCGATGAAGCCCGGGAGTTGATGGTAAGTCTGGATCACCAGATCGCAGACTGGGGTAAGGACATTCACAACCAGAACTTCAACCGCGAACTCCAGCGCACCCTGCATACACTCAAAGGCGGCGCACGCTTGGCCGAACTCGAACATTTGGGCAATGAGAGTCATGATCTGGAAGCATTGCTGGTCAGCGCCTCGCAAAATGACGAAGCCTTTGAAGGCGCATTAAAAGAAGCTGTTATCCAACGACAGGATGTACTGCAAAAGCTGGTCGATGAGGTACAGCAGGCACACACACGGTTGGTGGGCGGCCAGCCGCAATCCCCAACACCGGCCCCGAAAACAGCCCCGGCGCCTGTGACCGCAACAGCAGCCCCGGCCAAAGCGACTGCCGCGGCTGAAACATCGGCACCGGTATTGTCCAAACCGGCTCAGGCACCTCATATCACCAAATCAGGTACCAAGCCGCGCCAGGCCGCCAAGGCAACCCAGCAGGAAAGTATCCGGGTTGCCGCCCCGCTGCTCGACAATCTGGTCAACCTCGCGGGCGAGACCAGTATTACGCGCGGCCGGCTGGAACAGCATATCAGTGACTTCAGTTTTACCCTGGATGAAATGGCGGCCACCATCGAACGCTTGCGCGAACAGCTGCGGCGTATGGATATCGAGACCGAGGCACAGGTGCTGTTTCGCACCGAACGCCAAAGCGGGCCGGACTACACCGATTTTGATCCGCTCGAAATGGATAGGTATTCGTCGATACAACAGTTGTCCCGGGCACTCACTGAGAGTAGTTCGGATCTGATGGATCTGCGCGATACCATGTCGAACAAGGTCCGGGATACGGAAACCCTGCTGTTGCAGCAATCGCGGATCAATACCGAATTGCAGGAAGGTCTGATGAAGACCCGAATGATTCCGTTTTCGTCGATGGTGCCGCGTTTGCGCCGTATCGTGCGCCAGATCAGCGGTGAATTGAACAAGAAAGTCGAATTCGATGTGCATAATGCCGAAGGCGAAATGGATCGCACCGTGCTCGAACGCATGATCGCACCACTGGAGCACATGCTGCGCAACGCCCTGGACCACGGCATCGAAAAAGCCGACAAGCGCCGGGCGGCGGGCAAACCTGAAACCGGGATGATTGCCTTGTCACTGCAACGGGAAGGCGGCGATATTGTGTTGCGGATGAAGGATGACGGTGGTGGAATTCCGGTCAAGGTCATCCGCGACAAGGCCATCAAGCAGGGACTATTGCCCAAAGACGCCGAACTGCCCGATCCTGAAATCCTGCAGTTCATCATGATGCCGGGCTTCAGTACCGCCGAGAAGGTCACCCAGATTTCTGGCCGTGGCGTAGGTATGGACGTGGTGGCCAGTGAAATCAAGCAGCTCGGTGGAACCATTGCGATTGACTCGGTCGTCGGTGAGGGAACCACCTTCACGGTGCGCCTGCCCTTTACGGTGTCGGTCAACCGGGCACTGATGGTAAACACTGGCGAGGATTTCTACGCCATTCCGCTTAATACCATTGAGGGTATCGTGCGGGTCAGCACCTTTGAGCTGGAAGAGTATTACAAGCCCGATGCCCCCTTGTATGAATACGCGGGGCAAAAGTATCGCCTTCAGTATCTGGGCAATCTGATGCACAGCGAGCACAAGCCCAAACTGCAGGGTCAGCCATTGCCCTTGCCGGTAATTCTGGTACGAGGTACCGACCACCCCATGGCGCTGCAGGTGGACAGCCTGATGGGAAGCCGCGAAATTGTGGTCAAAAGTCTGGGGCCGCAGTTTTCCAACGTCTCGGGCGTATCGGGTGCCACCATTTTGGGTGACGGCAGTGTGGTGGTAATTCTCGACTTGCCGGCCATGATTCGCGCCGATCTGTCGGCCCAGGCAGCACGCATGTATGCCGCGGTGGAAGAGAAGGTTCGCCCGGCGGTGATCCGCACCAAGCTGGTCATGGTCGTGGACGACTCGGTGACGGTACGCAAGGTGACCTCACGCTTGCTCGAGCGCAACGGCATGAATGTCATTACCGCCAAGGACGGTGTGGACGCCATTGCCCAACTGCAGGATCACAAGCCCGATGTCATGCTACTGGATATCGAAATGCCACGGATGGATGGCTTCGAGGTTGCCAGTCTGGTACGGCACGATGAGGCGCTGCAGGATATTCCGATCATTATGATCACCTCGCGTACCGGAAAGAAACACCGGGATCGTGCCATGTCCATCGGCGTCAACGAATACCTGGGCAAGCCTTTCCAGGAAAAGGATCTTTTGCGCACCATTGAGAAACTGACTGGAACTACCTGATATGGGGAATCGGCCGTCGGTTGGCGTCATCAGCGACAGTCCGTTGCAGCGGCACAACTTGCAGGCCGCGCTGACCACTTATGGTCTAAAGCCTCTGATCAATTGCGATCCGGGGCGCTTTGAGGGTCTGCCTGCCGAACAGGTGGGCAGTATCGGTTGCTGGATCCTTGAGCTGGAGAATGAAGACGCCTGGCCGGATTTTATCGATACGCTTATTGCCCGCAGCGAAGCGCCGATTCTGTTTGGTCTGGGCACGGCACCTGAGCGCCACGGTGAGGAGTATCCGCGTTGGGAGCGGCGCCTTTTTGCCAAACTCACCGAGGAGGTGGGTTCTGTGGAAATGCTGGACTCCGCCGAATCGCTGCAGTCGCTGGTACAACCCAAAGCGCATCAGCCCTTGCCATTGCCCGAAAGCATTCGCAGGAACACACTGGCCGAGTCGGGACAAAGCCAGCAACCGGTAGAGCGCATCTGGGTCTTGGCCGCCTCGCTCGGCGGGCCGGCCGCAGTCAAGGAGTTTCTTGACGAGCTGCCCCGCGGTTTGCCAGTGGCCTTTATTTACGCACAGCATATCGATGCCAATTTTTCCAGCGTGCTGGCACGTGTGCTGGCACGCCACTCTGCTTTCCGTCTCAAGGAAGCGCAGCCCGGAGACCAGCCAAAGTACGGCGAGGTACTGATGGTGCCCGTACAGCAGGAAATGATTTTTGATGACAAGGGCTGTATTGAATTCAAGTCAACGCCCTGGCCCGGTCCTTATGGACCCTCGATTGATCAGGTGATGTTGAATGTCGCCAATCATTTTGGCGCCCGCTGCGGAACCATTTTGTTCAGTGGCATGGGCAATGACGGTGCGATCGCCGCACCACTGCTTCGAGCCTATGGCAGCAAGATCTGGGTTCAAAATTCTGCCAGCTGCGCCAACAGTTCAATGCCCGATTCGGTGCAGGCCACAGGTGCATCGAGTTTTTCCGGCACGCCAAGGGAACTGGCGGCCCATCTGGTACAGGATATCGAAAAGACCGAACTCTTGAAGCCTTCCCGGTAGCAATACAGATCCGGATCGAACCATGAACCCGTTACTTACAAGCAACTTCTTCAGGTAGCACGCGTATGGCAGATTCCCAAAGTATTTTGTCCAGCCTTTACTTGCCCATGATTGGCAAAACCCTTGTTCTGCCCAACGTCAGCATCGCCGAAATCGTGGACTATCAGGCGCCCGAGCCGGAATCAAAATCGCCTGCCTGGTTCTTGGGTCACGTCACTTGGCGCGGCGTGAAGCTCCCGGTCATTTCCTACGACCGGATGAATGATGGGGGCATTCACGACACGGATATTCTCAAGCGACTGGCGGTCATCAATACCATCAGCGAGCATCATGCCCGCTTGCCGTTTTTTGCCATGGTGACTCAAGGCATTCCTCGGCAGGTAAAAATCGAAAAGGATATCATCAAGGAAATGGAGGGCGAGCTGGGTGCCGCCGACCTGATGAAGGTTTCCGTATTGGGGGAGGAAGCCACGATCCCCAATCTGGAATACATTGAAAAGCGCATCATCGAACGCAAATAAGTCCGGCTGGTTTCACATAATCAGCCGTTTTTGCCCACTCAACCGTTTTTGCCGTTGTAACGATCTTTCATTTCCCGGTTAACCCGATCCAGGCGCTTCTTGAAGCGGTTGAGCACGAACCACACGCCGGTAATCGCAATCGGGACAGCTGCGCCGACGATGATACTGGTGGAGTCGATCCAGCCGAGGGATTTTGCCGAATCCGCCAGATGTTTGACCAATCCCACCAGATAGTAGCTGATCACCGCCACCGACAAGCCTTCAACGGTTTGCTGCATGTGCAGTTGCAGCTTGCTGCGCCGGTCCATGGACTGAAGCAGCGCCTGGTTCTGGGCTTCGATGGCCAGATCCACCCGGGTTCTGAGCAATTCGCTCGCCCGGTCAATGCGCGATGACAGCTCCTCCAGATCCTCGCGCACGGTTTCGCAGGTACGCCAGGCCGGTGTGAGGCGCCGGCTAAGAAACTCATGCAGCGTTTGCAACCCTTCCACTTCCTGCTCACGCATTTCATCCAGCCGGGTCATGGCCAGTTCATAGTAAGCCTTGGTGGCTGCAAAACGGTAGTTAGTATCAGAAATGCGCTGCTCCAGACAGGCCGCCAGGCGGGTTAGTTCGCTCAGCAACCGGCGCTCGTCTTCCAGCGTCTTGATCTGGGTAATTTGCTGGATGATGGCCGCCAGCAGCTGATCCATGGCGTTCACCTCGGGCCCGAGCTGCTTGGCCAGCGGCAGTGCCAGCAAGGCCATCATGCGATAGGTTTCCAGCTCCAGCATCCGGCGCACCAGGCGCCCTGTCTGACAGGGATTAAGTGCCATGTTATTGATAAAAATCCGCCCCATGCCATCACTGTGAATCCGGTAGGCCGTCCAGAGCTGTGCTTTGCGGTCACGCACATAACTGCTGAGAATGCGATGGCCTTCAAAGCAATGCCGCAATTGGTTGACGCTCAGGGCACCATCAGTGTGGCTTTCGATTTCCAGGTGTACGCCACTGATAATGCGCCCCGGAAGGCTGGCAAGCCACTCATCGGGCAACAATGCCAACGCGGTACGCAAAAACGGCTCGGGGCTTTCGACCTGGTGAATAAAGGTGTAGGTGGAAAACTCGGTGTGACGTTCCCAGCGAAACTCAAAGCCGCCAAAGTCCTGATAGTAACAGGCCGCCCCGGCCGAGGGCGGATTGATACTGTATCTTTTGCACAAAGAGGCAATGTGCTGCTGCTCCTCGGCGCGTGCTACGCCTTCATGCAGCAGGGCTATCTGTGATACACGCCCCGGCGTCGGTACTACCGGAAACGGCCGGGTGTGCAATTCATTAAATAAATCATCGCGTTGCGGATGAAATTTAAGCAAGGACGAACTGATCGCCGGAGCATTGGCAGTCATGATGCAAAAACAGGCCCTGTCAACCGTGGGGGGCAAACTCTACCATAAAGCCTGGAAGGATCGAGGTTTTTGTTGGCCACCCAGGTTCACGAAACTTCATCCGTCAGTGACGCAACAGAATGTTATAATGTAACGCTCAATGCTCGCCGAAATAACGGCAACATGATCCACTCGTTAATCCTTGCCCACCACGGTTGGACGTTTTCCACATGACCACTGCTTCACTGTTGGCCTACCGCCCCCATGATCATCAACGCTGCGTTGCCCAGGCCATGAATCGTGCCAGGGAACGCTGTGAAGAACGCGGCTTGCGACTTACGCTTATGCGCAAGCAGGTGCTGGAGCTGATCTGGGCATCACACAAGGCCCTGGGTGCCTACGATTTGCTGGCGCTTATGGCCCATGGCGGCAAGAAAATTGCGCCGCCCACCGTCTACCGGGCACTGGACTTTTTACTCGATACCGGGCTGATTCACAGAATCGCGACGCTAAACGCCTACATTGGCTGCTCCATACTCCAGGCGCCCCACTGCAGTTGCCTGCTGATTTGCCGGCAATGCCTTACGGTACAGGAAAAGGCACACCCCCAACTGGAACAGCTTCTGCGGCAACCGGAGGT
>JBFHRO010000201.1:0-6014 GCA_041591635.1 Oleiphilaceae bacterium
CCAAACGCCAGCAACTGATGGATATGCTGGCTCAGCTGCGCAAGCGGGCAAAAGCGGTGGAGCGCCTGATGCGCAATCAGGACGACCCGGCGCTGCGGGAAAAACTCACCCAGGAGCTGGTGTTAATCCGCGCCCAGCGCAAGAAAATGCAGGCAGCGGTCAAGCGGGTGAAAGCGGATCTTGCGCAGTAGTCATCGCCAAGGCATCAAAATCCACACCAGGCAAAGACTCAAACCCGGGTTTGGCAAAATAGTAACCTTGCATGAGTTCGATGCCTGCTGTACGTAACCAGGCCATTTCCGCGGCGGTTTCGATGCCCTCTGCCAGCACCCGGATATTCAGCTCGCGGAGCATGGCGATCGAGTTCTTGACGATGGTCTGCCGTACCCTGTCCTGATCAATATTTCGGATCAGGTGCATGTCGAGTTTTACAATGTCAGTCTGAAAATCGGCCAATAATCCAAGGCCTGAATAGCCAGAGCCGAAGTCGTCGATGGCCGTTTTGAAACCAAGGCTCTGGTAACAGTTGACGATGCTTTTAACCAGACCGGAATCTTCGATCTTTTCCACTTCGGTAAACTCGAACATGATTTTTTCGGTTGGAAACTGATACTTCCTTGCTGCCTCCAGCGTTGTCCTGATGCAGCGCTCGGGGCGGTAGATCGCCTGGGGAAAGAAGTTGATGCTCAACATGGCATCAAGTTGCAATCGGGAGGCAAGTTCGATGGACTTGACGCGGCAGAGCTGGTCAAACAAATAGCGGTTTTCGTCAGTGACTTTTTCCAGAATCGAAAAGGCCGATTCGTTGTTTAAACCTCGCACCAATGATTCGTAGCCGAACACAGTGCCAGACCGGCAGTCAACGATGGGTTGAAAGGCCATGGTGAAATCAAAGTCCAACGTGGCATTGTCCCGGCAGTTTTCGCATGAAAAACGGTCGTAGATGGTTGGCGGTGTGTCCATGGTTGTCCCTGCTGAAGGTCAGTGATTGTGGTGTTAAACACAGGAAACCGAGGGTTTCAATGCCAGCAAGCCTACCATCTTGTGAAGCACAATGCTTCTGTGGCGAAACAGGTTCCGGTGACACCCTGGCGAGCGGGGCATGTCAGAGTGTCACGGAAGTCTAGTCAGGCCTTGGTCAGCGCCATGATCAGGGTTTTAAGGAATCGGGCCGCTTCCCCCCCGGTGACTGCCCGGTGATCAAAGGTCACCGACAGCGGCAGAATGCGCCGGATGGCGATTTGCTGTGCGCGCGCCACAACCTCTTCCCGCACCACACCGGCCCCCACAATGGCCACCTGTGGCGGCACCACAATGGGGTTGGCGTAGCGACCGGCGATGGTGCCAAAGTTCGACAGTGTAATTGTGGCTCCCTGCATTTCGGCAGGCGGGATGGTGCGTTTGACGACATCCTGACGCAGACGATCAAGCCCCGCGCGCAGGTCGGCTTCATCGCGACTGGCGACGTTGCGCAGCACCGGTACAAAGAGCCCTTCGGCCGTGTCGACCGCAATGCCCAGATCGACCACCTGGCGCAAGCGGCGACTCATGCTGGTGCCATCGAACCAGGCGTTGACGGCCGGGTTTTTGCGACAGGCACAGGCAATGGCCTGCACCAGCCGGATGGTGATGTCGGTGCCGGGAGCCCAGTCGTGAATGTCGGCATCCTCGTGCAGCGTGACCGGTACCACCTGGCTGTGAGAGGCCGCCATGGCGTTGGCCATGGCACGTCGCACGCCCTTGAGGGATTCGGCGGCGCCGTGCTGCTGTTCCAGGTGCGCGGCTTTTTCCACCTCGGCGGCCGTAATCAGCCCCGCCGGGCCGGGGCTTAGCTGGTCGAGATCGACTTGCAGCCGTGCCGCCAGTGCCCGCACCGCCGGGGTGGCCCGGGCATGGTGGGCCTGCCGGCTGGAGGGCGCCGCGCCAATAATGAAGTGGTCTTCGCTGGCACCGGGAGCCTGTGCCAGCTTGCCCACCACAGTGCCGCTGTCGCCGCTTTCCTGATGGTCGAACTCGACCAGGGGTTCGCCGGTATGAATCACGTCGCCCTTGGCACCAAACAGCGCCACAATGGTGCCGGCACAGGGGGAGGGAACCTCGACAATGGCCTTGGCTGTCTCGACTTCCACCAAAAGCTGATCGACCTCGACCTGATCACCCACCGCCACATGCCAGTTGACGATCTCGGCCTCGGGCAGACCTTCGCCCAGATCGGGCAGTTTGAAATACTTCATGGCGCTCTCCTCAACAAACGATCTCAGCAAATGGCCTCAACAAGTGTCCGGGCCCATCCTTAGCGACCAAAATCCAGTACCTCGGCGGCAACGCCGAGAATGCGTTCAACGCTGGGCATGTAGAGCATCTCCTGGCGCAGATAGGGCATGATGGTGTCGAATCCGGTCACCCGCCGGATAGGCGCCTTGAGGTCCAGCAGGCAGTGTTCTTGCAAGGTGGCGGCGATCTCCGCACCCACCCCGCAGTGGCCGGGGGCTTCGTGAATGATCAGGGCGCGGCCGGTTTTACTGACCGAGGCAATCAGGGTTTGGCGGTCGAGGGGGCTGACCGTGGCCACATCAATGACTTCGCAGCCAACGCCTTGCTGTTTGAGGCTGTCCGCCGCCTTGAGGGTTTCCTGAATCATGGCCCCCCAGGAGATCAGCGTCAGGTCGTCACCCTCGCGCAGGGTAAAGCAGGTATCCAGCGGCAGGGCCTCGCCATCATCGGCGACCGGCTGTGATACCGCTCGATAGATGCGTTTGGGTTCGAGAAAAACAACCGGATCGGGGTCACGAATGGCAGCCAGCAACAGGCGATAGGCCCGCAGGGGCGAGCTGGGAATCACCACCCGAAGCCCGGGAATGTGCGCCAGCAGGGCTTCGGTGCTTTCACTGTGATGCTCCGGGGCGTGAATGCCGCCGCCAAAGGGGGCGCGGATCACCAGCGGGCAGCTCAGTCGCCCCCGGGTGCGATTGCGCAGACGGGAGGCATGGCAAATGAGCTGTTCCATGGCCGGGTAAATAAAGCCCATGAACTGGATTTCGGCCACCGGGTGCAGGCCCTGGGTAGCCATGCCGATGGCCGCGCCCACGATCATGGTTTCTGCCAGTGGCGTGTCTACCACGCGCCGCGGGCCAAAGGTTTTGCGCAGGTCGACGGTGGCACGAAATACGCCGCCATTGACGCCGACATCTTCTCCCATGACCAGCAGGTTAGGGTCGGCCGCCAGCTCATGGGCGAGGGCGAGGTTGATGGCTTCCACCATGGTGAGATTAGTCATGGCCGGCCTCCGGGCGAATCGCCTTGAGATGATCGTATTGGGGTTGCAGGTCGGCGGGCAGCCGCGCATACAAATAGTCGAACATGGCCGTGGGGGCCGCCGGCGGCGTATTCAGGTAGTCGCTCACCACTTGCTCCACCTGGGTCTTGCAACGGGTCAGCAAGGCTTTTTCTTCGGCCTCGCTCCAGGCGTTCTGGTGGGCGAGGCAGGTGCGCAGGCGCTTTACCGGCTCCTCGTCCCAGGCTTTTTTCAGCTCGTCCTGGGAGCGGTAGCGTGAGGCATCGTCGGCGGTGGTGTGATCGCCCAGGCGATAGGTAATGGCCTCGACCAGCGTCGGGCCCTGTCCGGTGCGGGCTTTTTCCAGGGCCTGGGTGAGACTGTCGTGAACGGCAACAAAATCGTTGCCGTCGACCTGTACGCCCGCAATGCCCGCCCCTATGGCTTTTTGCGCCAGGGTCTCGGCGTGGCACTGAAGGTAACGCGGGGTCGAAATGGCCCATTGGTTGTTGGCGATCAGAAATACCAGAGGCAGCTGCCAGGCGCCGGCAAGGTTGAGGCTTTCCAGAAAATCTCCCTTGGAGGTGGAGCCATCTCCGCCGGAAACCAGCACCGCCCGGGGTTGCTGGCGAAAGCGGATGGCGCTGGCAACCCCGGCGGCATGACAGAACTGGGTGGCGATGGGAACACAAATGGGCAAGTCTTCCTTTTGTGCAGCAAAGCAGCTGCCCCGCTCGTCGCCGCCCCAATACAAGAGTTGCTCTACCAGGCGCACACCGCGCAGGTACTGGGTTCCCAGATCGCGGTAGTAGGGCACAAAGACATCGTCTTTGCGTAACGCCATGCCGGCGGCGATGCTGATGGCCTCATGCCCCAGAATCGAGGGGTAGGTGCCTATCTTGCCGGTGCGTTGCAGGGCAATGGCTTTTTGGTCGAAGGCCCGAATCAGCACCATGTGCTCGTACGCCTGGCGCAACAACCCGGCATCGTAGCCTTCTGGCAGGGTGGCAATGACCTTGCCGGCGCTGTTGATAAAACGGCGGCTTTCGATGCGAAACTCGTAGATTTTTTTCATACCAGACTCCGTTAAACGCCGTACAACCGGGATTCAGCCATGCGATCCGCCACCTCACTGGTGGGGCAGTGCTCGCTTTGGGCGGCGTCAAAAATACCGGCCAGGGTATGGCTGATGCCGTCGATTTTGTTGGTGATGACCTTGGGTTTGGCGCCTGCGTGGTGCAACGAGGCATAAATCAGGCCGCCGGCATTAATGACATAGTCGGGCGCATACAAAATGCCCCGCTCGAACAGGCGAATGCCATCGTGCGCGCTGGCCAGCTGATTGTTGGCCGAGCCTGCCACAATGGCGCAGGCCAGGCGATCACGGGTGTGGGGATTAATGATGCCGCCCAGACCGCAAGGGGCGAACACCTCGGCTGGGGTATCGTAGATGGCATCAACACTGACCGTGCGGGCATTAAAACGCTCGCTGGCGGCCTTCATCTTGGTGGCGTCGATGTCACTCACAATCAACTCAGCCCCGGCATTGTGCAGGCGTTCGGCCAGCACATAACCCACGTTACCCAGGCCCTGCAGGGCCACGGTGATGCCCTCAAGGCTGGCGCGTCCAAGGCGGTGCCGAACGGCGGCACAGATCCCCAGAAACACGCCTTCGGCGGTGTGGCCCGAGGGATTGCCTTCATGGGTGGTGCTGGTGACATGGCGTGTTTCGCGACGGATGATATCCATTTCGTGCGCCGTTGTGCCCGCATCCACGGCGGTGATGTAGCGGCCCTTTAACTCCTCGACAAAGCGCCCGAAGGCGCTGAACAGGGCTTCGCGGTCGTAGCCGGTGCGGGGCTTGATGATCACGGCCTTGCCGCCGCCCTGTTCAATGCCGGCCATGACCGCCTTGTAACTCATGCCCTTGGCGAGGCGAATCGCATCCGTCACGGCCAGGGCGTCGTCGCCATACTCAATGAACCGGCAGCCGCCCAGCGCGGGCCCCAGGCGCGTATTGTGAATGGCAATGATGGCCTTGAGATGGGTATTTGGATCGTACTTGAAGTGAAGATCGCAGACGCGATCCGCTTCCATCAGCGTAAACATGGCGTGCATCCTCGTTACGTTAACCTGCCGCGTCCGGGCTTGTGGCCCCGTGGCCGGGCAGGTTGCAGGTTGTGCCCACGTTGGGAGGCATACACACCCTTCCCGCAAAGGCGAGAAGGGTGTGAATCAGCGGTTTCTTGGTTTAAGTATAGGCAGAAAGATCAAAATGTGATCAACCTTTGAGTGTCACGCCCCCCCTTTTTTTGGTTTGATGCATTTCCTGATCACGCTTGCCTTCCCGGTTTTTGGTCGAACTGGGTGCAGAAATAATGGTCGCTCGATTTCAGCCAGAAATCGATCCCGACGTGCCCGTTTCTTTTTACCGTCATATTCCATTTCAGAAAACGTATTTTGAAACACCGAAATCATCCTTTGCCTGGAGAAGATGCGCCTATTATCTCATGTCTTCGTATTTGTGCTGCGTTTCCTTGATGCAGCGAAATAGGTGCGTTTTGGCTCATAAGCGCGTTGATGCAGGTGGAAGTCCGACAAGTTCCTGGTGGCAGGGTTAAGGGCGATTGGAATTCAATTGGGATGAAATATAACTTCTCGACGTGTTCGCTTATGGAATAGCCGATCGCAACATGGGTCGTAACAAATCTCTACACAAAATAATGGTAATGGTGCTTCG
>JBFHRO010000202.1:0-5998 GCA_041591635.1 Oleiphilaceae bacterium
TGGGGCCGAGACTACTTGCCCAGCAGTCGCACTCTGGATCAACATGTATCCAAGTTGCGCAAGCTGATTGAGATTGATCCCAAAGCGCCGGCCATTATTCAAACCGTTCATGGTGTGGGCTACCGCTTTGATGCTTGATGCTTGAGGGTTGTTTGGAGAGCTATCGTTATGACCAGGATATCCTTATGTCCCCGGTTGAAATGGACGAGCCTGATGCTGTGCCTGGCGCTGGCCGCCTGTTCCACGGTCAGAATTGACTATGATGCCGGTGCGAGCTTTGCCAGCTTTGCTACCTATCGGATTGAGCGCTCGGCCGCCGATGCCCAGGCACTGTCGCTCGATGCGGCGCGCATTGAAAACGCACTTACGGCGGCGCTGCACGCCAAACATATCAGCCCTTCGCCGCACGAAGCCGCGCTTATTGTGCGCTATGCCATTGAAGAGCGCTCCCGGCTGGAATCCACCGGCCTCGGATTGGGCTTTGGGCTGGGTGCCGGGCGCTCGGCCTTTGGCTTGGCGAACCCGCCTGACATCCGTGAGGTAAAAGAGCGGCGTTTGGTGGTTGAGCTCATCAGTACGGCCGATCGCAAAGTCATTTGGCGTGCCATTGGTGAACGCACGCTCAGCGAGGGAATGGCACCCGACAAGCGTGAGACCCTGATTCGCAAAATCGTCACCGAAATGTTTGAGAAATACCCGCCCTGATCCACCCTTGGTGTGCCTGGTCACTTAGGTCAGTGGAGTTGACCTTTATCGACATTTGCAAGGCATTCCTGCACTGCCACACTGCACCCGTTGCAATCACAATGGATGACGGGTGAGCCTATGTTGCCAAGACCTTTGTTTAACGCCGAGCTTGATAGCTTTCGCGATTCAGTGCGCAAGTTTCTCGAACGCGAAGCGGTGCCTTATCACGCCCAATGGGAAAAAGACGGTCAGGTGTCGCGGGAACTCTGGCGCAAAGCCGGCGCCATGGGGTTTCTGTGTCCGGGGGCGCCCGAGATCTATGGTGGCGTTGGTGCTGATTTTCGCTACAGCACGGTGGTGATGGAGGAGGTTTCCCGGCTCGGCTTGTCGGGCATTGGCTGGTCGCTGCACTCGGATATCGTCATGCCGTACATTTTGCATTACGGTTCGCAGGCCTTGTGCCAGCGTTACATTCCAAGGTTGATCAGCGGTGAAATGATCGGCGCCATCGCCATGACCGAGCCGGGAGCCGGGTCGGATTTGCAGGGCATTCGCACCACGGCCGTCAAACGGGGCGATCATTATGTTCTTAACGGCTCCAAAACCTTTATTACCAACGGCCAGTTGTGTGACCTGGTGATTGTGGTTGCCAAAACCGACCCCGCAGAAGGTGCGCGTGGCACCAGTTTGCTGCTGGTAGAGACCAATACTCCCGGTTTCGAAAAGGGCCGCAACCTCGAAAAAGTCGGGATGAAAGCCCAGGATACTTCGGAGCTTTTCTTTCAGGATGTCAAGGTGCCCATCGAGAACCTGCTGGGGGCCAAGGAAGGTTTGGGATTTATCCAGTTGATGCAGGAGTTGCCCCAGGAGCGTCTGCTGGTAGGGCTTACGGCCATTGCCGCCTGTGAGGCTGCTTTCCAGTGGACCGTCGATTACGTCAAGGAGCGCAAGGCCTTTGGCAAGCCGGTCATGGCGTTTCAGAATACCCGCTTCAAGCTTGCCGAATTAAAGGCCAATATCACGGCGGCCCGGTGTTTTGCTGATCGCTGTCTTGAGTTGCACCTCGACAAAAAGCTCGATGTGGCGACGGCGGCGATGCTCAAGCAATGGAGCACCGACCTGCAATGCAGCCTTCTGGATGAATGCGTGCAGTTACATGGTGGCTACGGTTACATGTGGGAATACCCGATAGCTCGTGCCTGGGCCGATGCGCGGGTACAGCGGATTTATGCCGGCACCAACGAAATCATGAAGGAAATTGTGGCTCGAACGCTTTAGCACTTCGAACCCGGAACAGGTTGCGATTTTTTAGAGTAATGTCCCGAGATTGTCGTATATTGTATCGCTCCCTCATTTGCCTCTCACAAAAAATCCGGGGTTGGAAAAAGGTGGGTGCTCAAGGAAAGAAATTATCAATAAAGGCAAGTTTCAACCATTCGGTTGCTGAGGTTTTACGTGTTGAACGGGACAGGCATAGTCGTTTTCGAGAAGAATAAGGCTCTGTTTTATTTCATTAAAGGTGTTTTGATTCTGCTTTTGGTGCTGATGTTGATCTTGCCTTTTGCAGCCGCTGGATTGAGCCAGGAGACGATGTATTTATCCCTGGTTGCGTTGCCGTTTTGTGTTGTTTTTTCTGGCCTGCTTTATCTTGTTGCCAGGAAAATGCATTTAAAAATAATTGTTGATGATGACGGTGTTGTTTTTGAAGATTTGTCTCCGGTAAAAATTCCTTGGAGCGAAATCCGCTCCCTGACTACCAAGCGTCGACGATTGCACGGAAAAAATGCGTCGACATGGCTGGTTATTGCCCTTGCAGAAAAGGAGAAATATGTCGCCCCGAGGATAATAAAACTTGGAGAGTTAATGTTTGATGGGGGGGTGCCGGTTTGTAATCTTGATTCTTATAGAGAAAAGTCCGACATCATGTTGGAGACCCTGCTTTCAAAGTGTTCTGGTCAATAAAACCACATATGCGGCGCTGCGCGATCCAGGCATCTGTCGGGCCAGCGGCAAGTAGCGTGCCTGTAACTTTTTTTTGCCAAACGTTTCAATGAATTGAACTCTGGCTTAAAGTACATTGCACGTTAAACAATAAGCAACCAGGTCTATAGGATGAATAAGCCGTTATCTGCTTTGATATTGCCGCTTTTGCTAGGATTGGCGGCCTGCAACGATACCACCTCCACAATCATGCCGGTGGATAACCGCGACTCGATTCCCGTCAACAACACTCATCCTAATACATACTCTGGCGTGGCCATCGACGGTTACCTGCGCAACGCCTTTGTCTGGCTTGATCTCAATAACAACAAGCGCCTGGATACCTGTACCCTGGATTACGCCGACAAACTCACCTCGGGGGTGTGCGAGCCGGAGCCTTCAGCAGTAACCGGCGAAGGCGGCAAGTTCTCGCTCGATCTGACGGCATGGCAAGAGCGCCGTGCCGCCCTGAATCAGGCCTTGCTTGATCCGAAAAAGTACCCGCTGGCGCTGTTGGCGATACCCGGCGCCACCATTGATGAAGGCCTGATTGCCGATGGCAACACCACAGTTGCAACCATTCAAAAGGGCTACTACCTGTTGTCGCCACCGGGAAGGCAGGTTATTTCGCCGCTGACCACGCTGGTAAAGCATGAGCTGGATTACGGTGTGAGTGTCGTTTCGGGCGATCTTTCCGATGCGGCGCACAAGGCGCTGCGCACCCGTCTTGGCCGTGGAGACAACTATTTCTCCAATTACGCGCTGGATGGCAATGAAAAGCTGCATGCTTACGCGCGTGCCGTCACCGCCCAGATTCAGAACCATACTCCGGAGGCGTATCACGCCGTACTGGCCAATGCGACCATGGAGGAGTTGGCAACAGGTGCCAAAAACCCCTATTTGGGCGATGCGATTTTGCTGATGGGGCGCGCGATTCTAAGCATTACAGGTCAGATGTTTAACGATATTGATGCCGTTGTGGGGGCAAGCGCCACCGCGAGTGATTACGCAAGGCTCAACGTAACCAGTGATATTACGCTCGCCAAGGTGGACATTACTCTGGATAACAAAATGGTGCTGGTGTCGCAGAAAACCGAGAAAAACCAGAATTATGTCGAAACCTCCGGACTTGCCAGCCTGAGCTTTACCGTTCGCAATGTGGACACCCAGGTTTCCTACGGCTGGGCGACCAACGGTACCCTGAACAAGGTGTCCGTCGACGGTTACATGCAGCTGAACTATTTTGACGACGGATTGCAGCCACAGCGGTTGTTTTTTGATGGCAGCCCCGCCCTGGCGCCCATTGGCCACTTGTATGTCGATTCGCGCAAGCCATGGGGGGCTGTTGATGGCAAGAACGATATCGAAATCACCTTTACCCATGACTCCTCGGGTCGTACAACCCGTCAGCATCTGAAGTACTTCACCTATTCGGGGGATGCGGCGGCTGTTGCCCAGGAAAAACAGATCGAATTTGGTTACAGCGATAACCGCCTGGTTTCTATGACCAGTGACGAAGGGCGTGTGGCTACCTTGAATTACGATGGCCTGGGGCGCCTGGAGTCGGTGTTGATAAAAGCCGCCGGTCAGGACAGCAAGCGCAGCAGTATCTCCTACGGTGCCACTAACGGTTCGGCACAGGCCACGGTTTCGATTGAGAATTTTTCCGGTAGCTGGGTCGCTGCCCCGAAAGAGCGTCAGCTGGTGACTTTTAGCGGCAATACGTCTGATACGCCGATTAAATACCTTGCCCTAGACGAGGTATTCGGCCCAACGACCCGGAACTATGTATGGGTATACGAATATCATGGGCAAGATGAAGGCAATCTTGCGGGTCTGCTGAAAGAGCGCAAGCTCTATTCCGCAAAGAATACCGGCGAGCCGATCACCAATCCGCAATTGCTGGTCAGAACCTCGTACGAGTACAAACTGCTTGCTGATGTGATTTTTAACTAGCCTCTGAGGGCGCCAGAAAGGGAGTTTCTGGCGCTGCTTTTCTTTTGAAGCGCTGTTGTCAGTGTTTTATCTCGAAGAAATCACCTGCATCTGTGGCTTTTTTACCACTTCACCAATGACCACGGGTACACCGAGCTCCTGTTTGGCGGCATTGCTGACGGCGACCGGATCAAGCTCGATCATGCCGAACTGTTCTTCCAGCCTGATTGTTTGATTGATGATTTCAATTTCACGTTGTTGTTTGCTCAGGAGTTTGTCACTTGGGTGAATCTCGGCGTACAGCAGTCCCTCGGCAACGCCGAGCTTGATGCTCTCGCGCACAAAGTAGGTGGGCGTACCCTTGGGCAGGCGTTTGACCAGTTCGCTAATGTCGTAATTGTACATTCTGATGCAACCAGAGCTTACCTTGGTGCCAATGCCAAAGGTCTTGTTGGTGCCGTGGATGAAGTAGGTGGGTATTTCCAGCTGAATGGCGAACTCGCCCAGCGGATTTTCGGGGCCGGCCTTGACCACGCGAGGCAGATCGACGCCATCCAATCGATAACGCTCCCGGGTTTCTGGTGTGGGGTACCAGTCAGGTTTGGCCACAATCGCTTTGGTTTTTGTAATGACCTGGGGTGAGGGGGTTTCATCCCGCCCAATGCCAATGGGGTAGGTAACTACTTTTCCGCCGTCTTGAGGAAAATAGTAGAGTCTGTATTCATCCAGGTTGATCACCAGGCCAACCCGTTTGCTGGGAAGCACGTGCTTGGTGGGTACCAATACCTCGCTCTTTTCGCCCGGCAGCCAGGCGTCAACCTCCGGGTTGGCCTGTGTGATGGCGAGATAGCCGACGTTGTGCTGCTCGGCAATGTCGGCCAGTGTGTCTTTTTTACGCGCCTTGATGACCAGTGCGTTACCCACCAGATCGCTGTCGGGGTGCAGTACATAGTCTTTTGCGGCGGCGTGCGGCGCAAGCCAGGGCAGCGTGATGGCTGCAGCCAGAGCGGTTAAGCGAAACATGGGAAAGAGCGATTTTCTCATACCTGTGATAGTGCAGCCCTAAGGCTAACCTCCTGCTTTTTTGACCTGGTAACCGAGTTTTGTTAACTCATCCAGAACCAGGTCGCGTTTGTCACCTTGTATTTCAATCGTGAAATCTTTAACCGATCCCCCGACGCCACAGCGTTTTTTCAGGGTCGAACACAGCTGCTTGAGTTCATCTTCCGGCAGCGGCACGCCTTTGACCAGCGTCACGCCAGCCCCCTTGCGGCCTTTTGTTTCACGGCTGACCCTGACTACACCATCACCTTTGGGCAGTTGTTGTCGCTTGCACTGGCATTCCTTTACAGGGCGCTCACATCCGGGGCACAAACGGCCGCTTTCGGTGGAGTAA
>JBFHRO010000203.1:0-5889 GCA_041591635.1 Oleiphilaceae bacterium
CGCTATGAGGGAGACTTCGTAAAATCCGCGCATCACGGCTTCGGCGTCATGATCCGCGAGAACGGCTACCGCTACGAGGGAGAATGGGTAGACGGCGCACAGCACGGCAAAGGCAAAGTCAACTACCCCGACGGCGCAATCTACGAGGGAGACTTCGACCGCGGCCTGCGCCAGGGTCATGGCAACGATCACGCCCTTGCCCGCCGCCAGACCATCGGCCTTGATGACGATGGGAGCGCCCTTGTCCCGGACGTAGGTCAGGGCCTTGTCCATATCGGTAAAGTTCTGATAGCTGCCGGTGGGGATGTGGTGGCGTGCGAGGAAATCCTTGGTGAACGCCTTGGAGCCTTCCAGTTGCGCAGCATTGGCCGTGGGCCCGAAAATGCGCAGACCGCGGGAGCGAAACAGGTCGACCACGCCTTTGACCAAGGGCGCTTCCGGGCCGACAATGGTGAGCGCGACCGCATTGGCCTGGGCAAAGTCTGCCAGGGCTTCAATATTCAAGGCGTCGATCGCCACATTCTCGACTTTGGGTTCCAGTGCGGTGCCAGCATTGCCGGGAGCCACAAACACCCTGGTAACGTAGTCTGGCTGGGCGGCCTTCCAGGCCAGGGCATGTTCGCGGCCACCGCTGCCGATGATAAGTAGGTTCATGTGAAACTCTTCTTGGCCTGTAATTAATGTCTGAAGTGGCGCATGCCGGTGAACACCATGGCAATGCCATGCTCGTTGGCCGCGTCTATGACCTCCTGATCACGCATGGAACCGCCGGGCTGGATGACCGCAGTAATGCCCGCGGCCGCAGCCGCGTCAATGCCATCGCGAAACGGGAAAAACGCATCGGAAGACATGACCGAGCCCTTTACTTCGAGCCCTTCGTCGGCGGCCTTGATGCCGGCGATACGGGCGCTGTACACCCGGCTCATCTGCCCTGCGCCTATGCCGATGGTGCGGCCGTTTTTGGCGTAGACAATGGCATTGGATTTGACGTACTTGGCCACTTCCCAGGCGAACAGCAGATCGTTCAGTTCCTGCTCGGTGGGGGAGCGGCGGGTTACCATCTTGAGTTCGTCCAGATTCACCATGCCCAGATCCCGCTCCTGCACCAGCAGCCCGCCATTGACACGCTTGTAGTCGAAGCCGCCGCTGCGATCCTTGTCGAATTCGCCGCATACCAGCAAGCGTACGTTGGGTTTTGTGGCGACGATGGCGGCTGCGGCCTCATCGACCGAGGGGGCGATAATCACTTCGACAAACTGGCGCTCGATGATGGCCTTGGCAGTTGGTGCATCGAGTTCGCGGTTAAAGGCGATGATGCCGCCAAACGCCGAGGTGGGGTCGGTGGCATAGGCGAGATTGTAGGCTTGCAGGATATCGACACCAATGGCCACGCCACAGGGGTTGGCATGTTTGACGATGACACAGGCCGGATCGGCAAAGGGTTTGACGCACTCGAGCGCGGCATCGGTGTCGGCAACGTTGTTATAGGACAGCGCCTTGCCTTGCAATTGTTTGGCGGTGCTGACCGAGGCTTCCTGGGGGTTGCGCTCGATATAGAAGGCCGCTTGCTGGTGCGGGTTCTCGCCGTAACGCATATCCTGCGCCTTGATAAACTGGGTGTTGAAGGTGCGCGGAAACAGGTTCGAGGCGTTGTCCGGGGTGCGGGTGCCAAAGTAATTGGCAATGGCGCCATCGTAGGCCGCCGTGTGTTCGTACGCCTTGATTGCCAGATCGAAGCAGGTCTGGCGGCTGAGCGTGCCTTCGCCCGCCTTGAGTTCATGCAGCACCCTGGTGTAATCCTTGCTGCTCACCACAATGGCGACATGCGCGTGGTTTTTGGCCGCGGCCCGAACCATGGTAGGGCCACCAATATCGATGTTTTCAATGGCGGTTTCGAGGTCGCAATCGGGGCGTGCCACGGCCTGCTCGAAGGGGTAGAGGTTGACCACCACCATGTCGATGGGCTGGATTCCGTGCTGTGCCATGACATCGTCATCCTGCCCCCGGCGTGCCAGAATGCCACCGTGAATCTTGGGGTGCAGGGTTTTCACGCGACCGTCCATCATCTCGGGAAAGCCGGTGTAGTCCGAGACTTCCACGGCGGCTATGCCCTTGTCTTTAAGCAGTTTGTAGGTGCCGCCGGTGGAGAGAATTTCCACGCCCATGGCGCTTAATGCCTGGGCAAAGTCAACGATGCCGGACTTGTCAGAAACGCTGATCAAAGCCCGTTGGATACGAATTCCTGAGGTTGCTGCAGTCATGATTATGTCTTGCTTGTGGTGAAAAAGGATGACACAGAGGCGTCAAGCCTCCCGCGTGCACGGGAGTTGTGCCGGCATTCGCCTTCGGGCCAGGCAGGTCATTGCCCGTCAGCGGGCGAAGTCGCCGGCCTCGAAGGTGCTGGGGAAAGATTATAGCAGATCGTACTGCTTGAGCTTTTTACGCAGGGTGCCACGGTTCAGTCCCAGCAGCACCGAGGCCTTGGTCTGATTGTTGCGGCAGTAGCGCATGACCTGCTCCAGCAAGGGAGCTTCGACTTCGTTGAGCACCAGATTGTAAACGTCGGTGGTGTCGGCACCATCGAGTTGGGTGAAGTAATTGCTCAAGGTCTTTTCGACACAGTCGCGCAGTGTGGCCGCACCGGTGATCACGGTGCCTTGCTGGGGGGATGTTTCCGCCTGAATCGCAGAGATGTTTTCTGCCAAGCTTTCGATACTCATCGGGCGATGTCCTCTTGTATTAAGGGTTAATAGGGTCATGTGCCTCTGCCGATACAGACAAGACTCTGCCGGGCACACATTAATTAATTGTCGATTCGAAAACCGAAAACCTGTTATCAAAAAATGCTTCTATGCTCTCTAATTGCTGTTTGGCACAGGTGAACGTATTGAAGCATTTCTGAAAGCTGTCGCCGTTGGGCCGGGATTTCATGTACCAGCCCACGTGCTTGCGGGCAATCCGCAAGCCTTGATATTCGCCATAGAACCGGTGCAGTTCCTTGACATGCCCCAATAAGGTGGCACGTATTTCGTTTTCTGTAGGGGCGCAGCAGTGCTCGCCTGTGGCCAGAAAATGCTGTATTTCCCGGAAAATCCAGGGGTTACCCTGTGCTGCGCGGCCAATCAGAAGGCCGTCGGCCCCGGTATGACGCAGCACTAAGTCAGCCTTTTCGGGGCTGTCGATGTCGCCATTGGCAAACACGGGAATGCCAATGCGGCTCTTGACCTCGGCAATGGTGTCGTACTCCGCGCTGCCGGCAAATTTGCAGGCCCGGGTTCGACCGTGGATCGCCAGTGCGGCGATACCGCAATCTTGAGCAATACGGGCAACGGTCAGGGCGTTGCGGCTGTTTGTATCCCAGCCGGTGCGAATCTTCAGGGTCACCGGAACGGTCACGGCTTTACTGACGCTCTGCAATATATCGGCCACCAGTGCCTCGTCACGCAACAAGGCAGAGCCTGCGGCCCGATTACAGACTTTTTTTGCCGGACACCCCATGTTGATGTCGATGATCTGGGCGCCACGCGCCACGTTCATGCGCGCCGCATCGGCCAGCATTTGGGGTTCAGCGCCGGCAATCTGCACCGAACGAGGTGCCATTTCGTTGTCATGGTTCAGTCGCAAATGAGACTTGCGCGTATCCCAGAGATCGGGGTTGGCAATGACCATTTCGGATACCGCCATACCGGCTCCCAGCTGCCGGCAAAGCCGCCGAAAGGGCAGATCCGTCACGCCGGCCATCGGCGCCAGAATCAACGGGTTGTCAAGCTTGTATGGGCCTAGAGTCAGCATGATGTTGGCTGCGTTCTTATCGGCTGGCCGAATCAGACAAGGTCGACACAACCATTGATGGGCCTTGATGCGGCGCGGGTTTGGCGCCAGCACAAGGTCCGGTCAGGGGCGCTAATAATACTCTCTGAGGGGGGGGGTTGAAAGGGCAAATAACCACAAAAAAATGATTATTTTTCGTTCGCCTTGGTTGACTTTTGATCGTGGTTTTGGCACTTGCCGCTTGCTCTCCCGGAGGCGGTGTTCCTGCCTTTGATGGTCGTGGTTTTTCTCGATAGCTTGACTTGCTTTGGGTGTCAGTGATTCAGTTTGGTGCCACTGATTCAGGGAGCGGGCTGGGTATTTCCTGGCAGGAGTGCCTTGGTTGCCGGTGAAAACGTCATGGTGTAGCTGACCGCATCGTTACCCGGATCCTGAAGTTCCAGCGAGACATGAATGGGGATGTTGACGGGCATTTCCTGCAGCGCATTGGCATCACCATGAAGGTATTCGTATGGCTCGAAGGTGCGCTGTGCCACTATCTGATGATCCAGGCTGGAAAAAGACAGGGTCATGGCGGGAAAGGGCTGGGGAAACGGCGCCTGATTGACCATGACGGCATCAATGATAAGCGCCTTGCGCACCGTGGGGTGGCTGCGTACCACCAGATTCTGGTTGCGAATCCGTTGAGTGTCTATCAATTCGGGCAAGGTGCAGCCGAGGATCTGACAGGCTTTGGCATAGACCGCACGATAGTCATCATCGTGCGCCAGTTCGGGATAGTAGTGCCAGGCCAGTTGCGCCAGAAACAGGCCCAAAAGCACCAGGCTAAGGCCAGCCCAGGCCCACTGCGGCCCGCGCCGGCCCGCTACGGGAGTGGCATCGGCTTCATGTCTGAGGCTGCCGAAATCCATGGCCTCCGACGACCCTTGCATCGCCTGGTTCGCTTGTGCAGGGTCGTTCTCCATATCGGCCACTTCCTGGGCGGCGGCCAGGATGGAGGAGGGCGGCGCCGTCGGTCGGGGTCGGGAAGCTGCAGGGCGTGGTTGTACGGAGCCAGGCTGCTCCATGTCGAGGAATTCGGTGGAAAACTCGATGCTCTGATAGCGGGTGTCGTCACGCACCGATTTGGCTTGCTCGCGACTCGTACCCGCTTCCTGACGGAGCATCTTGTCAGCCCAGGACTCGTCCTTCTCCCGATGATCCCGGTCATCTTCCTGGGCATCGGCAAAGGCATGCGCAGCCTGGGCGTCGGCTTCCTTGAAGGCGGTGCTGAACTCCGCATTCATCAGCTTGTGCTGTCCGGGCGGCAGGCGTTGTTCAAGGCTTTGGCGATAGCCCTGCTCTTTGGCGTCTTCTTCCGGATCGTCCTGAAAGATCAGCTCTTCTGTATCAATCTCGGGCCTGACCGGCGGTGTCGGGCGAGCAGGCGCTGTTGCCGGGCGCGGGGCAGGCGCCGGTGTCGGCGAAGGCGCTGGTGAAGGTGCTGGCGAAGGTGCTGGTGCTGGCGAAGGGGTAGCGGGCTTGGCCGCATAGGGGTTTCTGGTTGCAGGCCGTGCACCGCTTGCCGGAGCATCGGCAAGCATGTTTTCCAGGGCATTGAACACCTGCATGCAGTCCCCGCAACGCACCTTGCCATTGGCCACCGACAGGTGGGCCGCTGTGACCTTGAAGGTCGAATGGCAATGGGGGCAGCGGGTTTGTTGACTCATGAGGGCCTAAGTTTCCGTAACTGATTGACTATTACTCTAGACGCCGACGCCCGGTTAGGCGAACCCATTCGTCCTGAAGGCAGGGCGGATTCATGTCGAACCACGGCTGATAGCAGCGCAATACCTCGTCGGCCTGCTGATCGAGAATGCCCGACAGCACCAGGTCGCCACCGGGCCGGCACAATGCTGCCAGGCGGGGCGCCAGGGTGAGCAGGGGCTGGGCCAGAATGTTGGCGATCAGAATGTCGGCGGGCTCTTGTGGCGCTGCGTCGGGGAAAAACAATGACCAGCGTTCGGGGGCGATTTGATTGCGCTGGGCGTTTTCCTGCGAGGCTTGCAGTGCTTGCGGATCGGTATCCACGCCCACGGCACTGGCCGCGCCAAGCAACAGCGCGGCAATGCCGAGCAC
>JBFHRO010000204.1:0-5820 GCA_041591635.1 Oleiphilaceae bacterium
CAGGTCAAAAATGCGGTCATAGTGCCGGTAGGGGCAAAGGGCGGCTTTGTTGCCAAGCAGTTACCCGAAGGCGACCGGGATGCCTGGCTAAAAGAAGGTATTGCCTGCTACCAGATTTTTGTTCGGGGGCTGTTGGATATTACCGACAACCTGGTACTGGGCGAAGTTGTCTCGCCAGCCTCGGTGATCAAGCATGATGCCGACGACATCTATCTCGTGGTGGCTGCCGACAAGGGTACCGCTACCTTTTCGGATATCGCCAACGGATTGTCGAAAGAGTACAACTTCTGGCTGGGGGATGCCTTTGCCTCGGGCGGCAGTAACGGTTATGACCACAAGAAAATGGGCATCACCGCGCGTGGAGCCTGGGTGTCGGTAGAGCGGCATTTTCGCGAGTTGGGCCTCAATCCGGGTACCACCGATTTCACCTGTATTGGTATTGGCGATATGTCGGGCGATGTATTTGGCAATGGCTTGCTGCGCTCCCGTCACACCAAACTGGTGGCGGCGTTCAACCATATGCACATCTTTCTTGATCCCGATCCGGATACTGAAAAAAGTTTCGACGAACGCCAGCGCCTGTTTGACCTGCCGCGTTCCACCTGGGGGGATTACGACGTCACTCTGATTTCGCAAGGCGGCGGCATCTATCCCCGCAGTGCCAAGTCCATTGCCTTGTCGCCACAGGTCAAAGCCTTGTTGGGGGTGAAAGCCGACAAGGTGCCGCCGAATATGCTCATTACTTACATCCTCAAGGCCAAGGTTGATCTGCTGTGGATTGGCGGCATAGGCACTTACGTGAAGGCCGAGGACGAAAGCCATGCCGAGGTGGGCGACAAGGCCAATGATGGAGTCCGTATCAACGGCGCCGAATTGGGCGCCAAGGTTATTGGCGAAGGGGGCAACCTGGGTTGCACTCAGTTGGGTCGAATCGAATACAGCCTGGCGGGAGGACTTTGTAATACAGATTTCATTGATAACGCTGGCGGCGTGGATTGTTCCGACCACGAGGTCAACATCAAGATTCTGCTGAACAAGGTTGTTGCCGCCGGTGATCTTACCGAGAAACAACGCAACCAGTTGTTGTCGACCATGACAGATGAAGTGGGCGACTTGGTATTGCAAGACAATTACAAGCAAACCCAGGCCATCAGTATTGCTGTGGCAGACGGCGTGGCCCGCCTTGAAGAATACCGGCGCCTGATTTCCAGTCTGGAGGCCGCCGGCAAGTTGAACCGGGCGCTGGAGTTTATTCCCGATGAAGAAATGATCGCCGAGCGCAAAGCTAAAGATCTGGGGCTCACCCGGCCCGAGATTTGTATTCTGATTTCTTACGTCAAAGGGGTATTGAAAGAAACACTGGCCAACGGTGACATGGCGGCCAATCCCTCCCTCAGCAGTGAAATGCTGGCGATGTTTCCCGGCCAGATCTGGGAGAAATTTGGCGCGGAACTGGTAGAGCATCCGCTGCGCAAGGAAATCATCGCAACCAAAATCGCCAATGATATGGTGAATCATACCGGCATCACTTTTGTTGACCGGCTGCGGCAATCGACAGGAGCCTCCGTGCAGGCGGTGGCTTTGTCGTACATTATCGTGCGCGATGTGTATAACCTCGAAAGCTATTGGGCCGAAGTCGAGCATTTGGATTATGCGGTTCCGGCCCAAACCCAAATGCAAATGATGCGCGAATTGATGCGCCTGGTACGGCGTTCCTGTCGCTGGCTGTTGCGTAACCGGCGCAGTGAACTCAATGTCGCCGCCAACATGAACAAGTTTGCCACGGGAATTAAAGAGATCTTCGCTGGTTTGGGAGGATACCTGACCGGCAGCTCAAGGCAGGAATGGGAGACATCGCGCCAGTCGCTGGTGGAGCAGGGCGTGCCCGAGGATCTGGCCGAAAAGATCGCTGGCGCAAGTCACTTGTATTCGGCGTTGGGGATTATTGAAGCTCAGGAGCAAACGGGTGTGGCCTTGTCCGAAGTGGCAACGGCTTACTATGCCATTGGCAATCGTTTGTCGCTGGAGTGGTTTGCGTCCCAGCTGAACAAGCTCAGACCGCTCACGCATTGGCAGGCATTGGCGCGTGAAACCTTTCGCGAGGACCTTGACTGGCAGCAGCGCGCCCTGACCGTCGGTATTCTCAAGATGAAGGCCGCGCCGACTGATATCAATGAGCGCCTTGATGTCTGGGTCGATCATCATCAGGAACTGGTAGAGCGGTGGCAATCTATGGTGGTCGAACTGAAGGCCACCAAAGATGCCGAATATTCCATGTACTCAGTAGCGTTGCGCGAGTTACTCGATCTCGCTCAAAGCACCTTGCACTCGCCGGTTCCCGAGCAGTGATGTTGGCGGAGGATGACACGTCCAAGGGGGCGTGTCAGTGAAGGTAAAGGCCAATAAGTACCACGGCAAACAAGGTGTTGACCATGGCCACAGGAATCAAATCCTCCAGCGGCTGGGACTGACGCCAGATCTCGGCAGAGACCATAAGAAAAATGACTGCTTTGCTAAGAATCACGACCGGGAGCAGTGTTTGAAGTGCTTCAACACGGGCACAGAGGAAAAAGTACATCAGCGAGCAAATGATGGTGGACGCCCCCGCGAGGATTCTCGAGTAGCCAAAATGAATGGTGAGAATATCGTATTCGGTAACCCCTGCAGGTTGACGAAACAGCAAAATCAGAGCCGCCATCAGATTATAAACGCCAGCAACCAGGAGAAGATGTTCCATATAGTATTGTCCCTTGTGTTCTAATGTAATCAAGTGTGTGAATCTGTAACATAATGTAAGTGGTACGATTATACTGAATAAACGGCGCGAGCCACCTGGTAGGTAGCGTGTTTGTCCGAAATTTGTGAGTTGTGTCGCAAAGAAGAGTGGGTTGCGCTTTTGAGGCAGTCGGGCGACGCTCAGCGCGCTTGACTCATTGATAAGAAGCCGAGAGTAGCCACCATTGCGCGTGGCACGCGAGGCTTCCTATGGGGAGCGAAACAGCTTTCGATCAGGATTTGGTTTTTCTCTGGGAGAAAGCCAGCCCGCCCAGGCCAAGCCAAAGAAGTGCCAGCAATCCCGGCTCGGAAACAACCGACGCTGGACTAAAGCGTAATGTATCCATAATAAACGCGCTGCCAGTGATATTGCTGATGCGGATTTCATCAAAAATAATGGAGGAAAATCCAACAAATTCTGTGCTGGAGCAACAATTCGGGTTGTTATAGTCAAAGCTCTCAACCATAACGCTGTTCAGGTAGGCCGAGAACGTTGCGGCGGGACTGGAGACATTGAATTCCCAATACGCACCTGCAGCATCAACACTGCTCGAGAAGAGGATATTGTAGATCGAGGCGTTCCCGCCCCCGCTGAATGTGTCGAGATAACGACCGGCAAAGTTGGGGTTTCCGCTGTACGCCCCTGGGTCACTTGAGGCATACCACGAGCCAGGCCCGTTGGTAGAAAAACTGACTCCCGAAGCACTGAACTGGTTTGTTACACTGCCGCCGCCGGCGACCGAAACCTCATTAAATGTGACCATCGAATCCCCCGGTCCGAACCCGGCATCCGAAAACAGGGGTGTTGCGTGGGCTGTCATAGCGCCAGCCAGCATTACTGTTGCAGCAAAGAATTTGTTCATTTCACTTACCTCCAGGTGGACGTACAGAAACAACGATACATTGCCTGCAAGCATTATGCCTGCAAACTAACTGCATGATATTGTTGATGTGTCTTGCCGGAGCAGTGTGTGGACTGTAAACAATTTTGACACATGAGTAACCGCTATCCCGTCCTGTAACCCCCTCTGCAACTGGTTACTGCGCAATTACCGGTCCGCTGTCATGCCGATAATAAGAGCGGAAGTCATGGGTGAAATTGAGGGTTTGCGCTCGTATCTGGGCCCGGTTCGCTTTTCAGGGGTTAATGCGCTATGACTTAATAGAGCGAGCCAAGCCTTAGGGAGATGGCGATGAAAAACCTGATGTTCAACCAAACCAGCGTCTTTTATTTGAAACGTATGGCGTCTCGGGCGCAGACAAAGTTCCATCAGCGATTTGCGTTAAGTGAAGAGGCGAGTGTGATTGAATTGTTGCGCTTTGCGGTGACAGCGCGCGACATTGATCTCAAACGCAATTTTATGTTGTTCTACATCAATAGCCCTGATGACATAAAGGCGTATCTTGCCAAAAATTATGCCATCGACTCACCTGTTGAGCACTTCAATATTGGCAAAATCAACGCAAGCTAAAATCCGGTTATCCTTACGGTCTTGTGGCCTGGATGTTGAGTTTTGTAGTAGGGCAAGAGTTTCTTCGCATGTTATTGAGCGCCGAATCCTTTGTTTGGGCAAGAGTTGTTCATGTTGTCGCGGTGCTCCTGTGGATTGGTGGAGTAGCCATGGTGACGTTGGTGTTGCTGCCCGCCGTGAGGGAGTTCGCTTCGGTAGCCGATAGAGTGGCTTTTTTTGAGAAGGTTGAACGCCGCTTTGCGCGTCAATCCAGATATACAACGCTTTTGGCCGGTCTTTCCGGGTTTTACATGATCAGTGTGGCCGATCTGTGGGGGCGGTTCGGTGAGCTGCAATTCTGGTGGCTACACGGGATGGTGGCGGTGTGGCTATTGTTCACTCTGATGCTGTTCGTGGCAGAACCCCTGTTTTTGCATCGCTGGTTTATAGCTCGTGCCCAACAGCAACCGCAAGAAACTTTTGCTTTGATACTTCGTATGCACCGTTTGTTGCTATTGCTGAGCTTGGTTGTGACTGCCGGGGCGGTAGCGGGCAGTCACGGCTGGATGTTCGGGTGACTAGTTCATGCCGAGCATTTCGCGTTTAAAGCTCTCACCCACAGGGTTGTTGCCGATCCAGATGGCGAGCATGGCGTCGGCAAACTCCTTGCCGGGGATGATGCCCGTGTTTTCACCAACAATAGTGACTCGGGTTCCGAGCTCGGGTACATAGTCGATGCTCACTTCATCGCCCTTGCGCAACTTGCCTTGAAACATGGCCAAAAACTGATTGATTTCAGGCTCAAGGCGCTTCTGTGACTCGCGGGGCAAGTTGACTACCAGCGCATCCTTCAGTGCCCGGGCGATTTTGCTGGCCGTGACCTTTCTCAGCAGCACGTGAAATAGCATGCGGCGTTGCTCGTTGGCATTAAATATCTCGGTTTCGTCCTGCGCCGGCGTTTGCAGGTAGAGTCCGCCAACATAGGTGTCAACCACCATGTAGGTCTGACGCAACGAAGCTCCGTTTAAGGTAAGCGTGGGGCCGTTGGCATCAAGCTTAACCTGGTCGGGGAGCTGCACATCGTGTATTTCCTTGCCCATAGTCGAAAATGACGAGATCAGGAGCAGGGTTAATGTCATCAGTCGTACCATGAGCATCTTGTATTGACTCCTGAATATTTCACTAGGGTGATTGGGGGCCGGTGATTATTGATTAGATTAGTTCGAATTTTGTTCAATTCTAGCCTGACTCGTTCATCTTGTTGGGTTTCGGCTTCAAGAAATGTGACGGGATTCAATCTGTGGTCTGGCAAATACCTATTGCGTCACGACGTGAAGTTTTCTACTGCATCAAGAACGGCCTCCCCATGGCTTTTGACTTTCACCTTTCGCCATTCGCGCACCAGTACGCCAGACTGATCAATCAAAAAAGTCGAGCGTTCAATGCCAAGGTATTCCTTGCCATAGAGTTTCTTCAGCTTGATAACGTCAAACAGCGAGCAGAGTTTTTCTTCTGGGTCCGAGATTAATTCAAACGGGAACGCCTCTTTGGTCTTGAATCGTTCGTGGGAGGCGAGGGAATCGCGGGATACACC
>JBFHRO010000205.1:0-5806 GCA_041591635.1 Oleiphilaceae bacterium
CCTTCGGTTTATCAACTGCTATGACACCGACTATCACCCCCAAAATTCTCGAAATCACGCTAGGGCCCGGGGATTTTTATTTTGGCGGTCAGCACACGCGCATTCGTACCCTGCTGGGTTCATGCGTGGCCATTACCCTTTGGCATCCGGTAAAACGCATTGGCGGCATGTGTCATTACATGCTCCCCAGCCGCAAGAACCACGGCAAACATGCAACAAGGCTTTCAGCCGGGCACTTTGCCGATGAAGCGCTTGAGCTTTTCATGCAGGAAATCCGCAACCACCAAACACGCCCCGAAGACTACCTGGTCAAGCTGTTTGGCGGCAGCGATATGTTTGACACCCAACGCTGCTATAACCACACTGAAAACATAGGTAATGCCAATATCAACGCCGGGCTTTCGCTCCTGCAGCACGCAGGGTTTGATCTTGCCGCCCGGGATCTGGGTGGTACGGCTCACCGCAAAATCTATTTTGAACTCTGGAACGGTGATGTGTGGGTACAGCACGGGCCGCTGAGATTTACCCCCTGACAAGGCATTTGAATGAACAAGATCAAGGTGTTGATAGTCGATGATTCGGCCCTTGTGCGACAGATAGTGCAAACCAGCCTGAACAACGACCCGGCCATCGAGGTTATCGCCGCGGTGGCCGACCCGCTGTTTGCCATGAATCGCATGAAAATACAGTGGCCCGATGTGATTGTGCTCGACATTGAAATGCCCCGTATGGACGGCGTGACCTTTTTGAAAAAAATCATGGCCGAGCGCCCGACACCGGTGGTGATCTGCTCAACCCTTACCGAAAAGGGCGCCGAAACCACCATGCAGGCCCTCTCGGCAGGCGCCGTGAGCATTGTCACCAAGCCCCAAATGGGGCTCAAACGCTTTCTCGAAGATGCCGCCAGCGATATCACCCATGCGGTAAAGGCGGCCGCCCGCGCCAACGTAGCCAACATCAAAGGCAGCTTAAGCGCCGAAGTGGCCCCCAAAATTCCTGTAGACAAGGTGATTCCATCCAGCCCGGTGGCAATGGCCAAGACCACCGAGCATGTGGTTGCCATTGGCACCTCCACCGGCGGTACCCAGGCCCTGGAATTCCTGCTCACCCGCTTGCCCACCAATTGTCCGGGCATTGTGATTGTGCAGCACATGCCCGAAAAATTTACCGCCTCGTTTGCCCAGCGGCTCGATTCGCTGTGCGACATTCGGGTGACCGAGGCAAAAAACAATGACCGGGTGTTGCCCGGCCACGCCCTGATTGCACCGGGCGGACGCCATATGATGCTCAAGCGCAGCGGCGCCTATTACTATGTCGAGGTGTTCGATGGGCCACTGGTCAACCGCCACAAACCCTCGGTCGATGTGCTGTTTCGCTCGGTTGCCAAAAGCGCCGGCAAAAATGCCGCCGGCTTTATTCTCACCGGCATGGGGGATGACGGCGCACGCGGCCTCAAAGACATGCAGGAGGCCGGTGCTGCCACCGTCGCGCAAGACGAAAAATCCTGCGTGGTGTTTGGCATGCCCAAAGAAGCCATTGCCCTGGGCGGTGCCGACAAGATTCTGCCCCTGGCACAGGTGCCGGCGGAGATCATGCGCTTTGCGCACCTTAAAGACTAAACCCGGCCTGACGGTTTTTTGATGCAGGGCCACCCCCTCACGCTATCCCGACTAGCAAGGCACAAAATACCGGCTATCATTAATGCGTACCGGCCAACCCTCTGATTCTGGTTGACTATTTCACCTTGGCCGCAGCGCAGGACGGCATTGATTGTGAGCAACTTTTCCTTTGAAATTGCCTTGGAGTTCGAGGAAGAACCGGGCCTGGTCTATGCCCGGATCAAGCCGGCCTTTCAGGCCGAACCCCTGAGCCGGGTTGCACTGCAAGCCTTGTTTGAAGCGGCGGGCTACTCTCGTTTTTATGTAGTGCAGGATGGCATTGATCAACTCCTCCAAGCCGATGCCGAACTCTGCACACAATGCCTGCAAACCCTCAAAGAGCGCAAAGAAGCCCAATGCGCCGATCCCAATTCACTGGTGTGCGATATCGCCTCGGTAACTCCGGACATGAGTGCCGATGCCATTTCTGCCGAGCTGGATACCCGTGCTCTTCTCGATTTGCTGGGCGACGATCTGCCACGTTTTTTGGTTGCCCAGCGCCTAGATGCAGTCGTCGAACTGGAAACCCGCGAAGATGACACCGAAGCCTGGGTCAGCATTCAGCCTCCGTTCGGCGGCGCACCGGCCGATGTGGAGCGCATCGTGCGAGCGCTTAAAGCAAAAGGGGTGTCGTTTGGCATCAATGCCGCCGCCATTGACGAGGTGGCCGCCACTCAAAGTATGGCGCCAGTGCTGGTCGCCACGGGGGTTAAACCGCTACGGGGCGGTGATTCAACCTTCGAGGCACTGGTATCGTCCCACGTGCACTCTGCCCCCAAAATCGACGAAAAAGGTAATGCAAATTATCTGGATATCAATGAGTTCGTACTGGTAAAAGAAGGCGAACCACTCATGCGCCGGCACACCCCCAAACCCGGCCGCCCCGGAAAAGACGTGTTTGGCAAGCCGGTACCTGCGCCCCGGGGCGAGGTATTGCCCTTTTACGCCAATATCGAGGGCGCCCACATTAGCGCCACCGATAATAACCTGCTGGTGGCCGCCATCAAGGGGCACCCCATCCTGCACGAGCGGGGCGTCTCGGTCGACCCGGCACTGGTGCTGACCAATGTCAGCCTTGCCACCGGCAATATCGATTTTGATGGTTCGGTGCATGTAAAAGAAGATGTTGCCGATGGCATGACCGTCAAGGCCAGTGGTCAGGTTACCGTCAACGGAGTGGTGGGCAAGGCACGGATCATTGCCGAGGGCGATATCACCATAGATCAGGGCCTCATCGGCGCCACGGTGGCCGATGAGGCGACCAATATTCCCGAATTTCAGGCCTTTATCGAAACCTGCGGAAATTTCTCGGCCCGCTTCGTCAGCTGCGCGCAGGTACATGCCAAAGGCGTGATTGCGGTACGCGAGTATGCCAGCCACAGCGAGCTGATTACCGACGATAAGGTACTCATCGGCCAGGACGGCGGTAAAGGGGCACTCATTGGCGGCTTTACCAAGGCGGGCAATGCCGTGGTAGCCAACATTCTGGGCACCAAGGGCAGTGTTCCCACCGAAATTCGCATCGGCGCCAAGCCCGACACCTTGCCGAAATTGCGCCGGGTGATGCAACAGATCAAAGAGCGCGAGACCTACATCACCGGCGTTCAGGAACAACTGACAGTGATCAACAACCGTACCAAGCTCACCGGCCTCAACCCCCAGACCGCAGCAGTAGTAAAAAAGCTCGTTGATAGCCTGAAAACACCGGAGCTGGAAATCCGGGAGCTGCGCAAAGAGGAAAAACAACTGCAAACCCTGCTGGTCAAAAGCAAGGCCGCACGGGTCATCGCCCGCCGCCAGATTTACCAGAATGTATCGGTTCAGATTCTGCACACCGGCAAAAAAGTGGCCGAAGACCAGGGCCCCGGCAAATTCCGCTTTGATGCCCGCCAGACGGTGCTCGAAAAATAGATCCATATTTTTCTCAAAAAAGCATAACGGATTGTTTCGGGCAGTCTGCCCTGTCATTTCGCTATTTCTGGCTACAATTAATGCTAAGTAGTAGCCATCTCCCTGACCCTATTCACCCAGGGTCATTCACAACCGGCTATGAGAACAACTCACGCGCAAGGAACAAAAAATGAATCAAGAATTGGAGCTCGTCAGTAAAGTACTTGTCCTGGATGGCAACGAAACCGCTCTTGGTGTCTTGAAAGTATTCTGCAAGGAGAATCATTTGGTTGGCTTACGCGCCTCATCCGCCAGAAGCGCCAGAGAAGTTCTGAAAAGCAACATAGATTTAGGGGCCATACTGATTTCCGAAGAAGCTGTATCCGGGGGAGTGTATTCACTGGAACTCTCTCGCCAAATACACAAGGATCGCCCGGATCTGCCTATATTCCTGCGTCGTTATAACGCCAGTAATCTGGACGGCATCCCCGAACAATATCAAGGAATATTTTCCGGCGCTTATTGCCTGTCCAATCTGGAAGCACTGAAAAACATGGTCCAGGACCGGCTGTTTGACACCTTTTATCCCACCCTGCTGGTGCGAGGCATTATGGGCATTGCCGAAAGCTGCCTGAAAAATTGCTTTAGAGGTGTCGAAATTCACAGTGAGCCTCCTTTTCTGGTCAGCGATAAGATCATGGACGAGTTCAATAGTCTTATCGCACTCGAAAGCAAGTGGTGCCGCGGCTATATGATGCTGCAAATCAGCCAGGGCAATCTTGCCGACTACATCAATGCACAAAAAACCGGCAACATTGAGGTCTGTATCGATGACCACAATATCAACGACTCCATTGGCAATTTAACCAACGAGATTTGGGGGGGAATCAAACGAGAGTTTATTATTTACGGGAATGAGCTTGAGGGTAATACAAACCGCACACAAGTCCCCATTATCATCAACCCCGACAAGCGTTACATCTCTTTTGGTACATCAAAACCGCAACTGTGCTATCGCTTCCAGATCACGGATCAGGATGGTCTGCTTAAACCACTGGAAATCACCCAAAAAATGATCTTTAACCTCGACTGGTCACCCGAGCAATTCGTGCAAAGCAACCAGGCGGTAGAAGAATTAATCGATAGCGGTGAGCTGGAGTTCTTTTAATGCACAAATTAAAGGCCGCGCGCATTATCTCGGCTCGCCGGGCCGCCGCACGTGAAATCGGCAACGATGAAGAAGGGTGATCCCAGGCGCGAAGAACACGATTTCAGCAAAGGCGAACGCGGCAAGTTCTATCGCGCCCAAGTTCTATCGCGCCAATGCCAAAGTGCATTTGCCGGTGTATCTGGATGATAACGGGCGAGGCCACACTGGTCAGCCTCGCAACCGCAAGCGGCGATGACGGAAGTCGTCGGGAAAGTCAAAATCAATGACATTGACCCCTATGGTTAGATTTGGGGCTATTTCATCGGGAACTTTTGCTTCTGGTGAAGCACTCTCATAACACGAATGACGGCATTATCAGCCCAATAAGATACGATCATTGATATTTCGGGAATAATCAGCAATCGACCGCTTATTCCGTCGCGCTCAACACCCATTAGGGGTTGGTGAAGTAGGTTTTCGACTTTTAACTCAATGATCTCATCTGTTTTTTCTGCAACGGCGGGATTAAAGTCAAAAAGAAATTCGAATATCTTTTCACGGTCGGTCAAAGACTCTTCTTCCCAATAAATCTTCATTCAACCCCTGCCACGTATTTTAGCTTTTCGCTCTGCCATTCTGGTTTTAGCTTGTCCGTGCTCAATAAAAGTAGATTTTCCAGCATCAAATTTTTCAAAAGCTAAATTTACTTGGTCAGTTAGCCAGGCATCATGAGACAAGACTTTACGCTGTTGGTCAGCAAGTTGCTCTGCGAGGTCTCGACAAGCATCGCTTAGGGTTCGACCCTGACTTTCAGTCATTTGTTGAGCCAGGCGTTTTGTTTCTTCATCAATACGAAATTGAACTCTGGTATCCATAAAAAAGCCCTGGTTTATATGTGAGTACAAACGTTAGCACACCAAAACTTGCAGGGCAATCTTGCGACGTTATGAGTCCCCTTGGAGCTCGGCGGTGACAGGAAGTCGGCGGCGTTTCGGGAAAGTCAAAATCAATGACTCTAACCCCTTTGATTAAGACCTAAGTCCTTTCGTAGCTGCTCACTGGTCACAACTCTACCCGCTTCAACATCAGCAAGCCCCGCCTCGATATC
>JBFHRO010000206.1:0-5746 GCA_041591635.1 Oleiphilaceae bacterium
CCCGCTACCAAAGGAGAAAGCCCGCGCCGCGAGTCGTCCCAGATCGATAACCGGGCAGACGCAGGCACGGCAACGGCGACAGGCAATGAGTCAAGCGGGCCGTCATCGCAAGCGGTGAATAGCTCAGGTGAGGTCGAGAAACCGGTTGAAGCTGGCGCCACCGAGACAATGAAGGCCGCATCGGAGTCTGTGGCCGGCGGCGAACCCTTGCCGCTGGTGCTGGATACCGACACACTTTTTGCCGCAGAAACCACCTTTGCCGACCCGTTAACCATGCCGGCCACCCTCAAGCCCGTGGAAGCGGCAACGGCCGAAATGACGCTGACGCTCGATGGCGAGGAACTGGATACGGAAGACCCACTGCAACTCGCTGTACCGGGTGCTCCGGTTCTGACACCGCAGGCCGTGCCGGATGCGGCACCTGTGGCCCCTGAGGTCGCTGCCAGTGTTGCGGTCGGGGCGGGTCTGCAGGTTCCCAAGGGGCGGCTGAATGAGGCCGGGGAGGTAGCCTCTCTGGCGAGTCTGGTAGATGACGAGGCACTGGCACCCGAGACGCTCTCGCTGCTGGATGAAGGCGCGCCGTTGCCACAGGGTAAGCCCCTGACGGCGGCTTTTGAATCAGCCGCCCTCAAACTGGGGGCACAACTGACCCCGGGGATGACCGAAGCTTCCGGCAAGGAAACTGCCCTGACGAGTGCGACGGGGTTGGGCACGGTGGCTCGCCAGCCGGATCTGAATGTGCGCCCGACCCAGACCCTGCAGGATTACAGTACCAGTCTGGATTCGCTCGTGGGTGATCCCGACTGGCAGGAGGAAGTCTCCGAAAAAGTGGCCTGGTTTGTAAGCCGGCACATACGTTCGGCGGAAATACACCTTAATCCGGCGGAATTGGGGCCGATTCATGTCTCGCTCACGCTGCAACAGGATCAGGCTCAGGTCAGTTTTGTATCGCATCATCCGGCGGTACGCGAACTGCTGGAGCAAAACGTCAACCGCCTGCGGGAAATGCTCAATGATAACGGGGTCAATCTGGCCGATGTGAACGTATCAGATCAGAACGCACAGGGACGCGACACCGAGCAGCAAAAAGCACAGGCCCGACAGAACGCCGAAGCCAGTGCAGAGCACGGTGGTGATGAAGAGACTGTTGTCAGCGGCACCCTGGCAGTGAGCTCCGACAATCTGATCGATTTGAAAGTATAGGCATATAGGCAGAGGCGACTCTGCCCCCTGCCAATGGCAATCAGCCGAGCCCTGGACGAGGCTCGCCACGGCCGTTGGCTTGTGCCTTGGGGATTTTTGCCAAAGCTTCCCGTTCATGGCGTTTATCTACTAGACTTTCGGTTTGAAAACCCTTTTGGTTGCTCATCCGGGCACAAGATGGCCTGCACATTGCAGTAAACAGCTAACAGTGTCGCAATATCGGCGCCGGTGGTTGTTTCTTCCGGCAAGCCTTTACCTGAGAGCGTAGATAACACTTATTCCATTGAAGAGCGAAAACAGGCATGGCAGACGCAAAGGCAAAGGGGAAAGAACAGGCCCCGGCTGAAGAAGCCCCGAAATCCAACAAAAAACTGATTATCATTTTGGCAATCGTCGGCGTTATTGCCATCGGTGCCTCCATAGGTGTCACTATTTTGCTGATGGGACCTTCCGGAGATGCCCCCCCGGCAGCCCAAGTGCCGGCAGAACCGGTAAAAGAGCCTGCACTGTACCTGGAAATCAAACCCCAGTTCGTGCTGACCTACGATGTGGGTGGCAAGCAACGCTACATGCAGGTGTTTGTGTCGGCCATGGGGCGGGAGAAAAAAGCCCTGGATGCCATTGAGCTTCATATGCCGGTGATTCGCAGCGAAATGATCCAGTTGTTTGGTTCTCAGGATTTCGTCGCCCTGCAGACAATTGAGGGCAAGGAAGCGCTGCGCGAAGCCTGTCTGAAGAAGATTAACGAAATCGTCAAAAAAGAAACCGGTGCCGAAATCGAACAGGTGCTTTTCACCAATTTTGTCATGCAATAGCCGCCCCGAACTGTATTTTGAGCGCAGTGGAGGGACGTTGGTCCACATAGGTCTTTTGAGCCAGGTGTAACCGTGCAAGATTTACTTTCACAAGACGAGATTGATGCGCTTCTCCACGGAGTGGATGAAGGCGATATCGACACCGAGGACGATGTCGATGCGTCGGGGGTGCGAAATTACGATCTGGCCAGTCAGGACCGGATCGTTCGTGGGCGTATGCCCACACTGGAAATGATCAATGAACGTTTTGCCCGTTACACCCGCATCAGTCTGTTCAACCTGCTGCGTCGCAATGCCGATGTGGCTACCGGCGGCGTCCAGATTCTCAAGTTTGGTGAGTATATTCATACCTTGTATGTCCCCACGAGCCTGAATCTGGTCAAAATCCGGCCGCTGCGTGGTACCGCGCTCTATATTCTGGATGCCAAGCTGGTATTCAAACTGGTAGATAACTTTTTCGGCGGCGACGGGCGCCACGCCAAGATTGAGGGTCGGGAATTCACGCCCACCGAAATCCGGGTAGTGCAAATGGTGCTCGAACAGGTATTCGTCGACATGAAGGAAGCCTGGAATGCCGTGATGAAGGTTGACTTTGAATACGTCAACTCCGAAGTGAATCCCGCCATGGCCAACGTGGTCAGTCCGAGCGAGGTAGTGGTGGTCAGCACCTTTCATATCGAACTGGACGGCGGCGGTGGCGACTTGCACCTGGCGATTCCCTATTCGATGATTGAACCCATTCGCGAAGTCCTCGATGCCGGGGTGCAAAGCGATGTGGATGACGTGGATGAACGCTGGATCAAGGCACTGCAGCACGACATCATGAATGCCCGGGTGCCAGTCAACGCCACTGTACTGCGGCGCCAGATCTCGTTGCGTGAGGTGGCCAAGCTCAAGGCGGGCGACATCATTCCGGTCGAGTTGCCCGAAACCGTGTTGATGATGGCCAATCGGGTACCCCTCTTTGAGGCCAGGCTCGGCCGCATGCATAACAATCTGGCGTTGAAGATAGTGAAACGGGTAGAGCGGATTGGCGTTGTTTCCAGCAAGCCCGAGGGGCTGGAACTGGCTGGCGCAGAGAAAACCAACGGTTAAATGAGCTCCTTGTTCCGAAGTGAGGTGAGCAATCGTGACAGAAGATGAGAAACTCGCGGCTGAATGGGAGGCCGCCATGTCGGAGTCGGGCGGTGAAAACAACGTCGAGGACGAGTGGGCGGCAGCCATGGCGGAAGCCGAGTCGGCCGGTGCCGGTGCGCCTGCCGCCGATGTGAAAGCTGCGCCCTTGGAGAACTTTTCCTCCCAGGGTGGGGGGCCCAAGGCGATCAGTCCTGATCTGGATATCATTCTCGATATTCCGGTGACCATTTCCATGGAAGTGGGCAACACCCAGATTCCTATTCGTAATCTCCTGCAGCTCAATCAAGGCTCGGTGATTGAACTGGACCGGCTGGCCGGGGAGCCACTGGATGTGTTGGTCAACGGAACCTTGATCGCACACGGCGAAGTGGTGATGGTAAACGAGAAATTCGGCATTCGCCTGACCGATGTGGTCAGCCCTTCGGAGCGTATCAAACGGTTACGCTGATGAAGGAATCACTCTGTGTCAGATGTTGCCTTGGGCTTGCCGCGTTACTGAGCTATGCCCATGCCGCCGCCGAGCCGGCCGCTTCGCAGGCCGCCAAAACCGCCACGGTGTCTGCCGGTGGTCTGGGGGCCGCCTGGGCCTCGACAATTGCAGGTCTGGTGGTGGTCATTGGGCTGATTCTTGTTTGTGCCTGGCTGTTCAAACGCCTGGGGGGAATGGCCGGTAACCCGTCCGGGGTGTTGCAAATCGTTGCGGTGTTGCCCGTAGGCACACGCGAGAAAGTGGCCCTGCTGCAGGTGGGAGAAAAGCAGGTGCTGGTGGGCATCACGCCGCATCAAATCAGCTTGTTGCAAAGCTTCGAACAGCCGGTGACCGTCGCGGGCAAAAAGAATGACAGCGAATTCGCCACCCGCTTGCATGCGCTCTTGACCAAAACCCCCGAGACTTAATCCAACTCCAGAGATGTGACCCGATGCCGGTTTATTCCCTTCTATCTCCACTGGCCTGCGTTGTCGCCTGTATGCGCCGGCATGCCCTGGGGCTGATGCCCCTGTTGCTGCTGATTTTTGGTGCCGCCAGCGCCAATGCCGAAATCACCGGCCTGCCCGCGGTGACCCTGGTGACCAACGAGGACGGTTCGCAGAAATACTCGGTCACCATCCAGGTGCTGGCATTGATGACGGCACTGACCTTCATCCCGGCCTTTTTGATGATGATGACCTCCTTCACCCGCATCATTATCGTGTTTTCGATACTGCGTCAGGCACTGGGATTGCAACAGGCGCCTTCGAACCAGATCCTGATTGGCCTGTCACTGTTTCTGACCATTTTCATCATGACCCCCGTCTTTGAAAAAATTAACGAACAGGCGATACAGCCCTATCTCAAAGAGGAACTGGCCCCCTTGCAGGCGGTCGAGAAGGCCAGTCTGCCGTTGCGGGAGTTCATGCTCGAACAAACCCGTGAGGATGATCTGGCGCTGTTCGTGCGGCTGTCGGGTAAAACCTTTGACAGCGTGGATGCCGTCTCCTTCTGGGTGCTCATGCCGGCCTTCGTGACCAGCGAACTGAAAACGGCGTTCCAGATAGGTTTTATCATCTTCATTCCCTTTCTCATTATTGACATGGTGGTGGCCAGTGTCTTGATGGCCATGGGGATGATGATGCTGTCGCCCATCATTATTTCCTTGCCGTTCAAGATCATGCTCTTTGTCCTGGTGGATGGCTGGGCACTCATTATCGGCACCCTTGCCGCCAGTTTCGGCGTCTAGACTGGCCGCGCACATTCAGGAGCACCCGCTATGACCCCCGAAGTTGCCATGGATATCCTGCGAGAAGCCTTGTGGCTGATTGTGCTGCTTTCGGCAGCGATTCTTGTGCCCAGTCTGGTCGTAGGTCTGGTGGTGAGTACCTTTCAGGCCGCGACCCAAATCAACGAACAAACCCTGAGTTTTTTGCCCCGATTGCTGATTACCCTCATCATGATCATTCTGGCGGGGCCCTGGATTAACCAGCAACTCATGGATTTCACCGAAACCCTGATCAAACAGATTCCCATGTTGATTGGCTGATGCGCATGTCTTGTGGCGTTGGAGAAAACCGGTGCTCGAGCTGACAGAGGCCCAGATAGGGGCCTGGGTAGGCGGCTTTTTGTGGCCCCTGTTTCGCATCGCCAGTTTTTTGATGGTGGCGCCAATTTTTGGCACTCAACTGGTTCCCATGCGGGTGCGCCTGGGTGTGGCTGTAGGCTTGGCTGTACTCGTCGGGCCCTTGCTGGGGCCGATGCCCGAAGTGGATGCTGTTTCCCTCGATGCCCTGTTTGTGATTGTGCAGCAGGTGCTGGTGGGCGGCACCCTGGGGTTCATGGTGCTGATGCTGATGCAATTGTTCGTGGTGGCCGGGCAGATGATCGCCATGCAAATGGGGTTGGGATTTGCCTCCATGATGGACCCGGCCAACGGGGTTTCGGTGCCGGTGGTGGCACAGTTTTTTCTGGTGGGAACCACCTTGCTGTTTTTGGCGATGAACGGACATCTGGTCATGCTTGAAGTGCTGGTGGAAAGTTTTTCCGCCTGGCCGATCAGTACGCGCATCTTTTCTGATACAGGGTTCTCGGCACCACTGTTGTGGGAAATGGTGCACCG
>JBFHRO010000207.1:0-5740 GCA_041591635.1 Oleiphilaceae bacterium
CCGGGTCATTGCGCGACTCGAAGCGGGCAAGGAGGTCATTGACTACGAAGCGCCCTACCAGTGTCACAAACCCGCCAATGGCCAAACCTCGGGCAACGGCGCCGAACACCAGGAGCGCTGGGCCCAGATCACCATGCGCATAATCTATGAGGATGGGGGCGCGCCAAGTCATATCGAAGGCACCTTTATTGATATTACCGAACGCAAAGAAAAGGAGCGCTTTGAAAAGGAAAGAGAACAGGAGCGACTGGCCAAAGAGCTGGCCAACGCCTCGGCCGCCGCCAAAACCCAGTTTTTGGCCAATATGAGTCACGAAATCCGCACCCCGCTCACTGCCATCATTGGTTACGGTGAGGCCTTGCTGGATGACAGCCTCAGCGCCGCCGAAAAACAGGACTCGGCCGAGGTGGTGGTGCGTTCCGGACGCCATTTGCTGAGCCTGATTAACGACATTCTCGATCACTCCAAGATAGACGCCAACAAACTGGATACCGAAGTGCTGCAGGTCGACTTGCTGGAGTTGCTGGAGGAAGTGCGCACCTATTTCCAGGGCAAGGCAGCAGAAAAGGGCATCGAATTCCGGATTCAATACCTGTTTCCGCTGCCGCGCCAGATTCAGACCGACCCCACCCGGCTCAAGCAAATACTGATCAATTTGTGCGGCAATGCGTTGAAGTTTACCGAGCGGGGCAGTGTCACGGTGAGCGTACAGTGCGACAGGGAAAAGGAACAGCTGAGTTTCCGGGTCATAGATACCGGTATTGGTTTGAAACCCGATCAGATGCATATGCTGTTTGATCCTTTTGCGCAGGCAGCCCCTTCTACCGCTCGCCAGTACGGTGGAACCGGCCTCGGACTGAGCATATCCAAGCGTCTGGTAGAAATGCTGGGCGGTGAAATCAGCGCCAGCAGTACGTTTGGCGCGGGCACCGAGTTTCGCTTTACCGTTGGCACAGGCAACCTGCAAAGCACGCCCTTTGTGCGGGATAACAGCGAGCTCGAAAGCCAGCGTCCGGTATTGCGGGCCGAAGCGGCGCCCAGGCTTCAGGGGCGAGTGCTCTACGCCGAGGACAACGAAATCAATCGCCGTCTGGTCGCACAGCTGGTCGGCAAAACCGGCGCCACGCTGGCCATGGTTGCCAACGGCGCCGAAGCACTGGAAATTGCCACCCGGGAACCGTTCGACCTCATCCTGATGGACATCCAGATGCCGGTAATGGATGGCCGTGACGCCACTATCGCCATTCGTGGCGCCGGCATCAGCACCCCCATAGTCGCCCTCACCGCCAACGTCATGGCGGATGACATCGCCGAGTATGTAGAGGCCGGCTGCAATGAAACCCACGCCAAACCTGTCGAGAAACGCAGCTTCTACAGCATGCTGGCCAAATACCTCGAACGACAACCCGGCACAGCAAGCGCAGCAGTGACAACCGGGATACCCTCGCTGCAAGGGACGGTGGTACTGGCCGATGACAATGCCGACAACCGGATGCTGATGCGACGCTACCTCAGCCGTGCCGGCCTGACGGTCATTGAAGCCGAAAACGGCAAACAAGCGGTGCAACAAGCATTGAGCAATACGGTACAGATGGTGATTGTGGATCAGCACATGCCAGAAATGGCCGGGCCAGAGGCGACCCGAATGCTGCGCCAGACCGGGTTCGTGCGCCCGATTCTCGCCTTTACCGCCAGCGACAGTCAGGAAGAACTGGACGTGATGCTTAATGCCGGTTGCAACGACGCTATTCATAAGCCCGTGAAGGCCGACCAGCTATACCAGATGCTGGCGAAATACCTGCCGCCCGTCAAATTGCGCCCCCCCACCAAAGCGCTCCCCGAGACAAACACGCCGTCAAATGCAGTAACGCACGATGAGGTATGGGACGATCCTGACATTCGACCGATCGTCGAGCATTTTATTCAGGGCCTGCCGGAGCGGGCAAAACGCGTGCAAGCCGCATTCGAGCAGGCGGATTGGTCAGAACTGGTGAGTCTTGCCCACCAAATCAAGGGCACGGCCGGCTCCCTTGGCTTGCCGGCACTGTCGGAAAAGGCCAAAGCCCTCGAAGGCGCGCTCAAAAGCGAACGGTACGAAAACCTGGCGACCTTGCTGGAAGCCTTGGTAACTGAACTAGACTGGTCGAAACAGCGCTTTGATGCCTACGCGTCAAAAACCACCCTATGAGGCCTAGTAACCTTAATTAGCACCATTGAGAGCTCGTTATGCCAAATCAAACGCACTACCAGACTGACAACAAGAACCGCGAAACCCATACCATCAACATGATGTACGGCACCTATGCCGATGTGCTCTTTATTCTGTTTCCATTTCTGGTGATTGCCCTGCAGCGGCTTTGGGCCAGCGAAGGAATAAATATCCTCAAACATGCGGACTTGTCGGTGGCATCTGCTATTCTGGCTGGAATGGCAGTGGGAAAATTCGTACTTGGATTGATTAGCGAACGCGATCTGGGACGGTTCAAAGAGCGCATTGTATTCTTTATTGCGGTTACGCTGTTTTTTGTGCTGGGCCCGTCGCTGATTCTGATCACAAAAATCGTCAATGCCGATGAGGTGCCGGAGTTCGTAGTATTTGTTCAACCCATTCTGCTTGTTGTGGCCATTTCCTTGTATTCGGCCGCCGTCAGCATCAGCAATATCCTCACACGCATCGACAGCGGTTATACGAGGAAACAGGTTGAACCGGTCGATGAGGATGCGCCGGAAAACGACGATATTGAGCCGCTGAACATTCAGAGCCGCACGCCCACTGAAGCGCCATAACGGTATTGATCTAACCATGGTGGCTGGCGACAGTCATGCTTGACAACGAGGTAATTCAGATGCAAAACCTGAACGTTTTAATGGTGGAAGACGAACCAGCCATGCGCGATTTGTTGCGTACCACATTGCGCAAAATCGGTCTGATCAATATTGTCGAAGCCGCTGACGGTAAGACGGCGCTGGAAACTTACGTCCAAAAACCTTTTGATTTTGTGACTCTGGATATCGGCTTGCCCGACATGGACGGATTATCGGTCATGACATCCATGAAACGACTCAATCGTCAGGCGCATATCGTACTGGTAACGGCAGACGACTCCATCGAGAGCATTCAGAAAGCCATTGCCGCAGGCGCTAACGGTTACATTGTCAAACCCTACTCGTTTGAGAAGATTCTGGATGCAGTGAACAATTACATGATCATTCATGAACCCGACAGCGTCATCACGCACCATTACCGCCCCTGAATCATTTGCCAGGTTAACCATGCCGATCCGGTTCAGCCCTTGAGTGACTGAACCCGCTTCCAGGTTTCATGCAGAATCCGGGCATCGTTTGCAGCCCTGTGCGTCTGAATGTTCATGTCCCTCACGACTTCATTACGTGTGCCTTGCCAGCGGGGAATCTGCCTGGGATTGAGCAGCACGGCGATGGAGTCGATCTGAAACTCCGGTTTGCGGCGAATACTCTTGAACAGACGATGCAGCCAGAAGCAGTCAAAGGTCCAGGCATCACAATACACTGTCATGCCGTGCAGCAACTCATTCAACTCGTGCGTTACCTGCGAAATCGGCAGGCCTTCACGCTGCAGCACCTCCGGGGCGATACCGTGAATCTGCTGCGATTTTTCCGACCAGTCGCGCCAGATCACATGGGGTTTTATCAACCAGTCATGCAAGGTGCCATCGGCCATGCAAACACCCACTTCAATGGGATAGCTGGCGACGAGATCAAGACTGGAGGCTTCAAAGTCTATAAAAACCGGTATATTCATGAAGGCTTCAAGCTGACTGTGCTCCCTTGAACGCTGCAGGCACGGTTCGCTTCCTGGCCTGATACACCGGTCAACGCGGGGTGCGTGATTCGTGATAATGAGGTGCGGGCTGTGTGTTGTGAATCCGTTTTTGTGAACCGATAAAAACACCAAAGACCTCAACGGCTTTCGGCTTGAGTATAGCAGCCATGCCCCCTATGTGGGCACAAATAAAAACAACACAAGGGGGGCGGCCACTTTAATCGCGGCAGGAATTAAAGCTAGCGACTGGAAAGGTTGCTGATGCCATCGCTGTTGATTGGCGTATAGATAATGTGATTGCCAATAACCTCGGGGAAATAGATGATCAGTTTTGGCCCTGTTGCGGCATCGGCACGCTGATGCATCACGGTGAGCAACCCCGGGCGATTCTGCGCAAGGTACTTGATAGTTTCCTGCTGCTTATCCTCTGACAGATCGATACTGACCGACAACACCCCTTCGTCAAACGAGCTGGCGGCATACAGCTGCGCCAGCACCCGCTGGCGCAGCAAGAGAAACTCGCGCCCGCTCGGGTTGCTGGCCAGTTCATCGGCCACCATGGCAATTTGCGCCAGCGTGAGCGGGTCAGAGGTCGAGGACAGCCGTGTATCCATCGGCACACCGGCGGCGGTCACCGGAAGTGCCTGAAGCTGCGTTGCAAAATCGGGCTGTGCGGTTTGCTTGACCAGTTGCTGGCCCGTCAGCAACCAGGGAATGGCGCTGGCCAACAATAGTAATCGGCCCATTCTGCCCTGCAAGGACACTTTTTTTACCTTGGCACCCGGCGCTCGGCCGGCCGCAAAAGCCACGCACAAAATGGCCAGAGAAAACATTAGCATGGCGGCAAGATAACTGAATGTGCCGGCGGCTGTGATCACCATAAACCTTCCTCTGCCGGGTTCCGGCCTGTGTGCATGAGTGCCCCGGGCCACGGCCGGCAAGCATGGCCGTTAAATGTCATTGCCCAAGGGTGGTACCGGTTTCAGTGTACGTCAGGAAGAAGCGCTTGGTAACTCAAGAAAACCTTTTTTTGCGAGATCAATCATAAAACGGCATATGGACATTTTTCTCCTGAGCTCACTTAAACCTACTAGTATATAGATACATCAATATGCGCCAGCGACCACCGGGTAATTCGGCGGTGCGCCCAAGGTGAGTCTGTTGAATCGGGTAAATTGAGAAGGTGTTGTGGAGTCGGTTAATCTAAAGACCCAATCGCTGGATTGGGGCACTGAAGGCGTTCCTGCAGACATTGCGCGCCGCGTCATTCTCAATAACAAAATCACCCTGTGGTGGGTGCTTTTGTCCCTGTGCCTGATTCCAGTCACAGGTTTTGTGGCCGGTTTCATTCCTGCGCTGGTGTTTGTCGCCACCTCGGTGCTGGGACTGATTGGTTTGATGCTGTCATTTCTGGGTCATATCACCTGGGCACGGGTGAGCCTCGTGCTGTCCTTTCTGGCCATGGGCTGGGTGTTCTCGGGCGCACTGGGCGCTGCCAGCGGTGTACAACTCTGGTATCTGGTCAGTCTGGTGGCCGCCTTCGCCCTGTTTCATCGCAACGAGAAGCAAATACTGGCAAGCATGCTGCTGTTGGCCATTGTTGTGTTGTTTTTTGATTATTTTCTGGGGCACGACTGGCATGTTCGTCTGCTGGTACCTCCGGGGGCTATCGGTATCATCAGCACGCTGCTGCTGGTTGCGGCGGTGTTCTTTGTGCTGTTACTGGTGTGGTCGATCGTCACCCTCGATGCGCAGGCCTTTGCCCAGGCGCGGGCCGAAAAGCATAAATTGCAAGCCGTGGTCACGACCTTGAACGATGTCATCTTCGAGATCGACGAAACCCATAAAGTACTGAACGTCTGGGCGGCCAATGATGAAAACCTGCCGGTTTCCCGAGAAACCTACGAAGCCACGCCGCCGGAGAAACTCCTGCCCCCG
>JBFHRO010000208.1:0-5735 GCA_041591635.1 Oleiphilaceae bacterium
GGTGTCAGCCTGTCACTGGCTACCTTGCGCTCGCCGGAGCTGTTGCTCTGGTTGCGTCAGCATTTGACCTCGCCGCGCCTTGCCTCGCGCCTGTATTTGAGTGTGATGGAGTTTGCCTTGCAGCACGACGAGAGCAGCGTGGAGTCGCTGCTGACGCTTGCCGGTCAGCTGGGGCTGCGGGTAGCCATTGATCGTTTCGGTCTGGCGCCGGTGGCCTTTGGCTACTTGCAGCGGTTGAGTTTCGATCATATAAAGGTCGATCAACGTTTTGTGGCCCACATTGACAGCAATCCCGAGCATCAATTCTTTTTGCGCGCGATTGTTCAGATCGCTCACGGCCAGGGAATGAAGGTGATGGCCGTAGGCGTGGAGACCGAGGCTCAATGGCAAACGCTCAAGACTTTGGGCTTTGACGGCGGGATGGGCTACTATCTGGGGCGGCCGGCGGACTGATCGCCTGGTCGGGATTCAACAGGACGTACAGTGTCGGTGATGCCGAATATTTAACCTGCAACGGAACAGACTATGACCACGAGTCGCATCAAAGATTTTTTCAATGACCGCTGGGAAGACATTCAGGACTATATGGGAGGAGGTATGTTAGCCAAGATTGCCGGAGCCGTTGTCGGGGGGTACCTGCTGCTGGCCGTGATTCTGGGGTGGTTCTGGAGCGCCGAGCCGGATGTGTTTTCGGTGCGCGCCGCCACCGATGATATGGCCGCCAAATACAAGGTGCAGCCGGTCGTGGGGTACGCCACGGTCACGACATTGATTCAGATGAGTGAAACCCTGCTGGACAAGCGCGGTGGCTACATCACCAACGACATCATTCTGCCGGGCGTCTGGCTCGACAACATTACCAACTGGGAGTTTGGCGTACTGGTGCAGGTGCGCGATCTGGCGCGGGCGTTGCGAAAAGACCTGAGCCGTTCCCAGAGCCAGTCGACGGAAGACAAGGACCTGATCATTGCCGAGCCGCAGTTTCACTTTGACAACGGCAGCTGGGCCTTGCCCGCCACTGAAAGCGAATACCGGCGCGGCATTACGGCGCTGTATGGCTATCTTAAGCGCCTTGCCGATGAGGATAAAACCGATGCCCAGTTCTACGCCCGCGCCGATAACCTGCGCAACTGGTTGTCTGATGTGGAAAACCGCCTGGGAAGCCTGTCGCGGCGCCTGAGTGAAAGCGTGGGGCGGCCACAGCTGGATCTGGGGCTGGCCGGTGATGCTTCGGCACAACAATCGACCCACGGCACGGATCTGGAAGAAAAGAAAACCCCCTGGCTGGAAATTGATGATGTGTTCTATGAGGCCCGTGGCACGTCATGGGCCTTGATTCACATCCTCAAGGCGATCGAGATTGACTTTCGGCAGGTGCTGAAAGACAAGAACGCGCTGGTCAGCTTGCAGCAAATCATCATGGAGCTGGAAGCAACTCAGGAGTCGGTATGGAGCCCGCTGATTCTCAACGGCAGCGGTTTTGGCGTTTTGGCCAATCACTCCCTTACCATGGCGTCCTACATTTCCCGCGCCAACGCGGCCATCAGTGACTTGCGTAGCCTCCTGCAGCAAGGCTGATCTCTGTCAGGTCGCCACCAGGACTTCCCCAGGCAAGCGAATCCACTGTTTGCCCGGGGAGGGCGTAGGCCTCGACGGTGCGGCCGTGCAGGTCGATTTCAATACCTCGGGCTTGATACACGGCGGCTTCAATCTGTGGGGCGTCGAGCCGGCGGCTGTCATGGGCGCCGAGTTTGTCGAATATGGTTTTTTCCTTTCCCGGTAATCCCTTGGGGTAGTAAATGGCGCCGGTGGAAAAATCCACCACAAAGGCGATGATGCCTGGTATCACGAACAGCACCAGTCCCACCCCATTGAGAATGGCCACCGCCGGGTCGATTTTGCCGCTGCCCTGACCTTGCCCCTGCCGGTTGGGGTAGAGCAGGGTGCCACAGGCCGAAAGTTGCAGCAATTGCGTGAATATCAACGCGCAGGCCAGTGTTTTGAGTGGGCGATTGAACATGCTGTGATTCCTGAGTTGGGGATGATGCGGGGCTGAGCCTCGATGTGCCGCGCGGGTCTTGTCATGACTTGATCCGGGGCGTCGGCGGCTTTCTTTGCCTTTCTTGTTGTTAAAAGGTAGCTGTAACAAAGAGCGGCTGCAAAAGCGGCGGTAAAAAACCTTGTAAAGGCACCGCAAGTTGAAAATAAGTCACAGTTTTGAAAAGAAATTTATCTTTAGCCGCGTAATTGCGAGCTGATCGGTCGCATTTGGTAACCGGTTTTTTACAATGGGACAACTATTGCAACCGACTGGAAGATTTATCATGTCTGTGTCCGACAAAACGCTCACCCAAAAAGCCCTCGCGGGTAAGCACATTTTGATTACCGGCACCACCGGGTTTCTCGGCAAGGTCGTGCTGGAGAAAATCATTCGTGATATCCCTGAGGTGGCCGGTATTCAGCTTCTGATCCGGGGCAGCAAAAAGTATCCCGATGCCACCGAACGCTTCAAGGCGGAAATTCTCACCTCCTCGATTTTCGATCAGCTCAAGGAGGCGAACAAAGACAAGTTCTACGCCTTTGTTGAAAGCAAGATACAGTGTATCGGTGGCGAGATTACCGAGCGCCGGTTTGGCCTGACCACCATGGATTATCAGCACCTGCTGGATACCACCGAAGTGTTCATCAATTCGGCCGCAAGCGTGAATTTTCACGAGGCGCTGGATCAGGCCTTGCTGATCAACACCCTGTGTCTGAACAATATTGCCGATTTTGCCGCGGCGGCGGGCGATATTCCGGTAGTGCAGATTTCGACTTGCTACGTCAATGGCTATAACAACGGCACCATCAGGGAAGGCATTTGTGGCCCCACCGGGCAAGCGGTTGCCACAGACGCCAATGGCTACTACGACATCGACAGCATTTTTGGCGTATTGCAAGACAAGATCGCCAGCGTCAAGGCCCAGATCAAAGAGGCGCCCCAACTTGCCGAGGCGCTGACTGAACTGGGGCTGGCTGAGGCTAACCGCTACGGCTGGGGCGATACCTATACCTTTACCAAGTGGCTCGGTGAGCAACTGATTCTCAAGCGCATGCACGGCAAAACCCTGACGATTCTGCGGCCTTCGGTGGTCGAGAGCTGCTGGCAGTCGCCTGTGCCGGGGTGGATTGAAGGGGTGAAGGTCACGGATGCCATTTTACTGGCTTATGCCCGTGAAAAGGTGTCTTACTTCCCTGCGCGCAAGGCCGGTATTGTCGATATCATTCCGGTGGATCTGGTCGCCAACAGCGTCTTGCTCAGCGCGGCAGAAGCCTTTATGGCCCCGGGTCACACCCGCATTTATCAGTGCTGCAGCGGCTCGCGTAACCCGCTGGTGGTGGATCGCTACGTGACGACCGTGTGCGAAGAGGTGCGGGTAAACTGGAAAAAGTATCCCCGCCTGGCGCGCAAGGAGCCGACCCGCAAGTTTATTCTGGTCAACAAGGCCCTGTTCATCGGTGCGATCAAGCTTGCCCGGCTGGCCTTTACCCTGGCCGACCGGCTGCGCTTGCGCTCATCGCAGAACAAGTCCAAGGGCTTGCTGATGGTTGAGAACACCCTCAAGCTCACCTCGATTTACGCGACCTATACCAGCCCCTACTACGTTTTCAATAACGATAAACTCATCGCCCTGGCGCAGCGCATGGGTGACGCGGATCAGCAGCTGTTTCCGGTCGATGCCGCCATTGTGGACTGGGACAAGTACTTCAAGGAAATTCACGTTGCCGGCCTGAACCACTATGGCATGGAAGACCGTACCAAGGTGGAAGCGCCAGCCGTCATGGAAGAGGCCGCCGCCGAGCCTGACGAGCTTGCAGTCAAGGAAGGGGCAACGGCCTAAGGCATGACATGATTCGCCCGCTGTTTCGCCGGCTGGCCACCAACTTTGCCGCAACCCTGGGGGCGTACGACAAGCTGCTGACCCTGCTGGCGAGTTTTATTGCCATGGCGGTGGTGACCTCGGTAGGTTACCTCTTGGTGACCCCTTACCAGCATCCGGTGCTGGTGGCGTCCATGGGGGCCTCTGCCTGTTTGCTGTTTGTGCTGCCGAACAGCCCGCTGGCGCAGCCTTATGCTTTTGTCATGGGGCACCTTGCGCCGGCCCTGGTGGGGGTGCTCTGTGCCCAACTGGTCGATTCCATCGCGCTGGCCGCGGCTTTGACCGTCAGTCTTAGCCTGTTGGTGATGTATCTGCTCAACTGCTTGCATCCCCCCGGTGGGGCGGCGGCACTGGTGCCGGTTATTTCGGCCCCGCACCAGGCGCTGGGGCTGGAGTATCTGCTCCTGCCGGTGGCGATCAATGTGGCGACCATGCTCGTGCTGGCGCTGTTGCTCAATCGCTATTTGCTGAAAAAGACCTATCCTCTCAAGCCCGCACCTGCGAAGGTGCACGATCATCATCATGCCGACCCCAGCCCCCTGGCGCGCCTTGGAATCCGTCGCGAAGACCTGCAGGCGGCACTCAAGGATTTCAATGCGTATCTGGATGTTGCCGAGCAGGATCTGGAAAAGCTCTACAGCGATGCCCAGTCAAAAGCCTATACCCGCAAGTTTGGAGCGGTGCGCTGCAGTGACATCATGTCGCGCGATGTCAAAACCGTTGCGTTTGGCACCGATCTGGAGGAAGCCTGGGCATTGCTGCGGTTTCACAAGGTTAAGATACTGCCGGTGATCGACCGGTCGCGAAGGGTGATCGGGGTGGTATCGCTGGTCGATTTTCTCAAACGGGCCGATCTGAAAACCTATGACAGCTTTGCCGACAAACTGGTGAGCTTTATCCGCAAATCACCTCTGTTGCATACCGACAAGCCCGAATCTGTGGGGCAGATCATGGCATCGCCGGCTTTTACCGTGCGCGAGGATGCTTACATTGCCTCGTTGGTGCCCCTGCTTTCCGACAAGGGGCTGCACCATATTCCGGTGGTGAATGCCGAGCGGCGCCTGGTGGGCATCATCACTCAGTCGGATCTGATCGCCGCCCTGTATGCCGGCTCTCTGGCAGGCCAGCCATCCTAAAGGCGCCAGGGAATGTCGAACCCGAACCGGGGAGCGAGGCTCATGGCCGACTGCAGGGCGCTTTCCAGCAGCGGTACGCCGGGCATGGCGTAGGAGCCCACGAAGGCAATGCACTGATCGGGTTGCTGCTGCCAGGCCTGCAGTTGCGCCATGCACTGCTGACTGTAGGGAGTCACCAGTGGCCGTTCAAAAAAGGCGCGGCCCAACACCCTGTCGGGGTCGGGCTCGCGTAGCGGGTTCCAGGTCTGAAACAGGGGCGGTGCCTTGGCCAGTGACGGGTACAAGGGGTTAAGGCAGATGCTCGCCATGGGCTTGTCGTGCCGCTCGTCGACTTCAAACAGCACCGGGGCCCGGCTTTTGCCGTAGCCAGGCGCCAGGCGCAGGTCGCTGTGAACCACCACTTCGCTGCGCTCGTAACCCACTGCTGCAAGATGCGCCAGCGCGGGGGCAAGGGCGTCGGTGTTGCCAAGCATTGCAGCCGCCTGATTGGCCTGCACCGCCAGTATCACCTGATCAAATCCGTGTTGCTGGCCATGCTGGTCTTCCAGTATCACCCTGGGCCCGCCGGCGCCCAGCGGTTGCTGGCGAATCGCGCGGATGTCGCTATGGCAATGAAGTGCGTGGCAAGGCTCGAGCATGCGCGCGATGGCGGTCTCGGCACCTGAGCCGACGCGCCAGA
>JBFHRO010000209.1:0-5727 GCA_041591635.1 Oleiphilaceae bacterium
GATGAAAGGGCATCGGAATCTCGGTTTTGCTGCGCTCCATCAGCATGGCCATGGTTTTCACGTAGGCAGCTTTGGCTCCGGGGCGCTGGGCCATGTGCACGTAGCGCTCTTGATGATAGGTGGTCAGCCGGGTTGGATCACCATATACGTCATTCATGGTCAGGGTCACAAACAAGGGGGGCTGTATCAGCTGTCCCATGTGCGATACGCCGGGAGAAGTGGCCAGCTCAAAAATCCAGGGCACCTCTTGGGGGTAGGCCACAGGATCGAGCAGGATCAATCTTTCAACACGATCAGGATACAGCGAGGCATACTGGGCACTGATATAACCGCCCAGTGAATTTCCGGCCAGCGAAAAGCGATCCAGCTCGATGGCATCAATAAACTTGGCGAACGTATTAACCAGGTATTCTTCGTTGAAATCGTCGGTGTTTTCCGGGGCTCCGGTCAAACCGTAACCGGGTACATCCAGGGCAATCACACGGTGTGTCTTGGCCAATTCCTGCGTCCAGCCATCCCAGGTTTGAAGCGAGGACATGATGCCGTGTACCAGCACCACCACGGGGCCTTCGCCGACATCCTGATAGTGGATGTCGAGACCGTTTACCTTGACCCAGCGGGAATCCTTGTTGGTGTAGCGTTGTTTGAGATCCTTCATCGGAATGCTGGCGACTCCCATCGCATTTGCGAGTGAAGGGCTGGCCTTCATGGCCGCCCCGAGGCTTGAACAACCGGATAGCTGTACCAGTGAGAACAGCAGGACAACGAGAACTGAACTATAACGCAACCGAGACATAAATAGGACCGTGAATGAGTTGACAGTGATTCGCGGGAGTCATGTTTCATTTGTCTCCTTCGCATGTGAGACAAAGTTACCGTTTATTACGTTAAGTTACAGTGACGCAGTCCAAAAAAATGCGATTCTGGAAAAAATGTACAGGAATATCCCCCGCCAAAGCTGAAACAAGGCAAGGGGAAATGTATTGATTTTTATTAAGAAATACAGAGAAGCAAGCCTTACTCGGCAAAGTTCCCCATCGCGGTGATGTTAAAGCCGCCATCCACGTAGAGGATTTCACCGGTAATGCCGCTGGCCAGATCGGAACAGAGAAAGGCGGCTGCGTTACCTACTTCATCAATGGTGACATTGCGTTGCAGGGGCGTTTGTTTTTCGTTGGCCGCCAGCATCTTGCGGAAATTTTTTACCCCCGAAGCCGCGAGTGTACGAATCGGCCCGGCTGAAATGGCATTTACCCGCGTACCCTCGGGGCCCAGGCTGGTGGCCATGTAACGCACATTGGCCTCAAGGCTGGCCTTGGCCACCCCCATCACATTGTAGTTGGGCAAGGTGCGCTCGGCGCCCAGGTAACTGAGGGTCAGCAATGCGCCGGCGCGGTTTTGCATGAGTTGGCGGGCCCCCCTGGCGAGGGCGACAAAGCTGTAGGAACTGATGTCATGGGCGATACGAAAGCCCTCGCGGGTGGTGACATCCACGTAATTGCCGTCGAGTTGATCGGCGGGAGCAAAACCTACCGAGTGCACGAGGATATCAATGCCGTCCCATTTTTCGCCAATGGCGGTGAACAGGGCGTCTATCTCGCTATCGCTGGCCACATCGCACGGCAGAATCAGGTTGCAGCCCCACTCTGCGCCAAATTCCTCGACCCGGGACCGGAGCTTGTCGTTCTGATAGGTGAGCGCCAGTTCGGCGCCTTCACGATGCAATGCCCGGGCAATGCCGGTGGCGATGGACAGTTTGCTGGCAATTCCCACGACCAGTGCTTTTTTCCCGGCCAGAAAACCCATAGTTATAACTCCCTTAGGCAAGTGTCGATAAAAATGGCAGGTGCGCGGAGGTCATGCTCCTTCGCCTTCCAGTGTGCGTGTATGTTGTATTTTTGCGGGTGGCCCTGTAGGCAGCTGGTTATTTCTCGCATTGGGCGGTGTCGGGCGTCTTGGCCTCGTGATAAAAGGCGGCTTCGATCAATGATCGGGTGTAGGCCGCCTGGGGTGCCGAGAAAATCTGCTGGCTGGGCCCCTGTTCCACCACCTGACCATTCTTGAGCACCAATATGCGATGACTGAGGGCCTTAACCACGGCCAGGTCATGGCTGATAAAAATGTAGCTGATCTGGTATTTTTGCTGCAGCCCCTGCAGCAGCTTGACCACCTGGCATTGTACCGTCCGGTCGAGGGCAGAGGTGGGTTCGTCTAGAATGATGAGCTTGGGTTGCAGCACCAGGGCACGGGCGATGGCAATGCGCTGGCGCTGCCCGCCCGAAAACTCATGGGGATAACGGTGACGAACGCCTGGGTCGAGTTCTACTTCCTTGAGTACATCAATGATTGCCTGCTCACGCGAAGCCGCGTCACCCACTTTGTGTATTTCCAGCCCTTCGCCAATGATCTCTGCCACCGACATGCGGGGGCTCAGGCTGCCGAACGGATCCTGAAACACAATCTGAATATCGCGGCGCAGTGGCCGGAACTGGCGCTGATCGAGATGTTCGATGGCGCGGCCGTCGAATTCTATCCCCCCCCGGCTGGAGAGAAGCTTGAGCAAGGCCAAGCCAATGGTGGTCTTGCCGCTGCCGCTTTCACCTACGATCCCCAGGGTTTCGCCGGCCTTGAGTTCAAGATTGATATCTTGGGCGGCCTTGAACCAGCTCAGAGGGCGACCAAAGAGCGTCTTTTTCTGCGCAAACCAGACGTTGAGATTGTGCGTGCGCAGGATCGATCGGGCATCTTCTGCCAGTGCCTGAGGACAGCCCTTGGGGTCGGCTTCGATGAGCTGGCGCGTATAGGCGTGCCGGGGCCGGTGGAATAGCTCGTTACAAGGCGCTTCTTCAACCTGATCGCCTTTTTGCATCACCAGAACCCGATCGGCATAGTGGCGCACAATGTTGAGATCGTGAGTGATCAGCAAGATCGCCATATTGAGCCGACGCTGCAGGGATTTCAGCAGTTCCAGCACCTGTTTTTGCACAGTGACGTCCAGGGCGGTGGTAGGTTCGTCGGCAATCAGCAGATCCGGTTCGTTGGCCAGCGCCATGGCGATCATCACACGCTGTTTTTGCCCGCCAGACAACTGGTGCGGGTAAAATCCCAGGCGGGCCGCGGGGTCGGGAATTCCCACCAGTGTCAGCAGTTCAATGATTCGCTCTCTGGCCTCGCGCCCGCCAAGCCCTTTGTGCAAATGCAGCGTTTCGCCGATTTGGCGCTCGATGCTGTGCAGGGGATTGAGCGAGGTCATGGGTTCCTGGAAGATCATGCTGATGCGTTCGCCACGAATGGCGCGCATTTCCTGTTCGCTGCTGCGCAGCAGATCCCGACCCTTGAACAGAATTTTACCGCTGGGGTGCTGTGCCAGGGGATAGGGCAACAGGCGCAGAATTGACAGGGCGCTGACCGACTTGCCGGAGCCGCTTTCGCCGACAATGGCCAGGGTCTCGTTGGCATTAAGGTCGAAAGACAGATGATTGACGGCCCGAACGGCCTGTTCACCGCTTTTGAATTCAACGCTCAGGTCTTGCACGCGCAACAAAGGGGCGTCTGACGTTGGTTGGGGCGTAATCTCGGGCTTGCTCATGCTTTCCTCGGATCAAAGGCATCACGAACGGCTTCACCAATAAAAACCAGCAGCGTCAACATCAGCGACAAGACGATAAAGGCCGACAGTCCCAGCCAGGGCGCGTGCAGATTGGACTTGCCCTGGGCGATGAGTTCGCCCAGTGACGGGGAGCCCAACGGCAAGCCGAACCCCAAAAAATCGAGAGAGGTAAGGCTGCCAATGGCACCTGTGAGAATGAAGGGCATATAGGTAAGGGTGGCCACCATGGCATTGGGCAGCATGTGTTTGAACATAATGCCGCGGTTATTCAGACCCAGAGCGCGGGCGGCGCGGACATACTCAAAGTTGCGTGCCCGCAGGAATTCGGCGCGTACCACATCGACCAGTGACATCCAGCTAAACAGCAGCATGATGCCCAGCAGCCACCAGAAATTGGGCTGGACAAAACTCGATAGAATGATCAGCAGATACAGCACCGGCAAGCCCGACCAGATTTCGATCAGGCGCTGCCCCACCAGGTCGATTTTGCCGCCATAAAACCCCTGAATGGCACCGATCACGACGCCAATGACGGAGCTGAGCAAAGTCAGGGTGAGGGCGAAGAGTACCGAAATCCGAAAGCCGTAAATCAGTCGCGCCACTACATCCCGGCCTTGATCATCGGTGCCTAACCAGTTTTCAGCCGAAGGTGGCGCGGGGGCCGGCACCGGCAGATCGTAATTGATGGTGCGGTAGCTGTAGCGAATCGGTGGCCACAAAAGCCAGCCTTTTTCGTTGATCAGATTTTGCAGGTAGCTGTCACGGTAGTCGGCTTCGGTTTCAAAGTCGCCGCCAAAGGTGGTTTCCGGGTAAGCATGGAACACCGGGCTGTACCAGTGACCATCGTAGTAAACAATGACCGGCTTATCGTTGGCCAAAAGCTCGGCAAACAGCGTAATGAAGAACAGGGCAAGGAAAATCCACAACGAAAGATAACCGCGTCTATGGTTACGAAAATTATGCCAGCGCCTTTGATTAATGGGTGACCAGCGGGCGGGGGTGAACAGATTTCGCATGCTTTACCCCTCCCGGCTCGAAAAGTCGATGCGCGGGTCGACCATCACGTAGGTAAGATCGCTGATGAGCTTAAGCAAGAGCCCCATGAGCGTGAAAATGTACAGGGTGCCAAACATCACGGGATAATCCCGGTTGAGTGCCGACTCGAAGGCAAGCAGCCCTAAACCGTCGAGGGAAAAGATCACTTCAATAAGTAAGGAGCCGGTAAAGAAAAGCGACATGAGCAGACCCGGCATGCCGGCAATGACGATCAGCATGGCATTGCGAAACACGTGCCCGTACAAAATGCGCGATTCCTCCAGACCCTTGGCGCGGGCCGTGATGACGTATTGCTTGCGGATTTCATCAAGAAACGAGTTCTTGGTCAGCAGGGTCAGGGTGGCAAAGCCGCCGATGACATTGGCGGTGATGGGCAAGGCCAGGTGCCAGAAGTAGTCGAGTATTTTTTGGTGCCAGTTCATCTGGTCAAAGTCATTTGAAAACAGGCCTCGTAAGGGAAACCAGTCCCAGTAGGTGCCGCCGGCAAACAGCACAATCAGCAAAATCGCGAACAAGAACCCGGGAATGGCATAGCCCACCACAATCAGACTGCTGGTCCAGACGTCGAAACGAGAACCATCGGTGACGGCCTTGCGAATGCCCATGGGGATCGAGATGAGGTAGATAATCAGGGTTGACCACAGACCGAGCGAGATGGAAACCGGCATTTTCTCAATGACCAAATCCACGACCGAGCGGTCGCGAAAGAAACTGTCACCAAAATCGAAAGCCGCATAGTTTTTGAGCATGAGCCAAAAGCGCTCGGCAGCGGGCTTGTCGAAGCCGTACATGCGCTCGATTTCCTTGATCAGCTCGGGGTCGAGCCCTTGGGCTCCTCTGTAGCCCGACTTGTCTGAGGTGCTGCTGGCAGATACTTCCACCCGGCTGCTGTCACCCATGCGGTTTTGTACGCCCGAGTCCATGCCTTGCAGTCTGGCCAGCGTTTGTTCCACCGGACCACCGGGGGCCGCCTGAATGATGACGAAATTCAGCAGCATGATGCCCAGCAAGGTGGGAATGATGAGCAACAGGCGGCGCAGAATGTATTGGGACATGCCGAA
>JBFHRO010000210.1:0-5696 GCA_041591635.1 Oleiphilaceae bacterium
TTATCGCCACTACTTTTCAGACTATGCCGCCACAGTCAGCCTCTACGCCGGCCAGTTTTGGGAGCAGGATAGAGGGTTTCGAGTCGATACACGATTCTGGTTTGGCGATCATGCAATGGATTTGTTTTACAAAGATACTGCCAGTAAATATGTAGGGGTACGCTGGGTGATTCCATTAACGCCGATCAGAGATTACAACGGCCCGTATGCTACGGTGCGGGGCCGCGAAGACTGGAATTACAGCATCCAGACGCGAGTCGATCAGGATTCGAATTATCTGGGCTTCGGTAACGCAGCCATTATGGGAGGCACGCATTATTTGGAACGCACCTACTTTAATGGTTTTCGCTTGGCTGACTAGAGGGTGTCAATCCTGGACAGCCCGTTATCCTGAACAGCCTGTCATCACTGATTTAGTGGCAGCAAACCTAGTTTACAGACATGTATAGCAAGCAGAACTCATGAGATTTATTACCCCCGTATTTTCCCATTTTTTGTCACGCGTTTTGGTGTTGATTGCTTTGCTGGCTAGCACCAGTACTTATGCGGTAACGCCAACCCAGGCACAAATTGAGCAGTTCAAACGCCTGCCAAAGCAGCAGCAAGAAGCTATTGCGCGCCAGTATGGCATAGATATGTCTGTTTTGAGTGGTAACACCGCCGCTTCAGCAGAAACCATGGTTGTGACAGAAACGATCGCTTCGCGCTCATTGGAAAAAAACGCTGAAAATGAACGAACGATTGAAAGAACAGCGGCAAAAACCTTGGATACGACAACGCTAAGCGACAAGCAAGAAGAGAAGGTGGTGCAGCAAAAGCTGGAACAATTTGGTTATGAGCTTTTCGCCGGCAGCCCTTCCACCTTTGCACCTGTGACCGATATCCCTGTGTCAATGGACTACGTGGTTGGCCCTGGCGATACGGTGCAAGTACAGCTTTATGGCAAGGAGAACTCGCAGCTTCAGCTGGCCGTGAATCGGGAAGGGCAGATCAATTTCCCCAATATTGGTCCATTGAATCTTGCTGGAATGAGTTTTGCGGAAATGAAAACCTTTTTGCAAGACACGGTTGCCCGTCAAATGATCGGTGTCAAGGCAAGTATTACGCTGGGTGAATTACGTTCGATTCGTGTGTTTGTTTTAGGTGATGCCCATCGCCCCGGCTCATACACCGTTAGCTCCTTGTCAACCATAACTAATGCGCTCTTCGTAAGTGGAGGCATTACCAAAATCGGTTCACTGCGCAATATTCAACTCAAACGCAAAGGTGAAGTTATTGCTGCAATGGATCTTTACGATTTGCTGCTCAAGGGTGATACGCGCGACGACAGACGCCTTCTGCCGGGTGATGTTATTTTTATTCCACCCATTGGGAAGACGGTTGGCGTCGCGGGCGAAGTCAAGCGGCCGGCTATCTACGAGCTTAAAAACGAGAAGACCGCAGAAGAACTTGTGAACCTGGCGGGTGGTTACCTTGCAACGGCCTATCCGCAGGCATCACGAATTGAGCGCATAGACAGCAACGGTAATCGCACCTTGCTCGATATCGACCTGACCAATAGCGCCATGTTAAACACAGTACCCCACAATGGCGATGTTTTGCAGATATTCTCGGTACTGGAAAAAATGGAAAACGTGGTATTGCTCAAAGGGCATGTCAATAGGCCTGGCGGATTTGCCTGGAAAAAGGGGCTGCGCCTGAGCGATATCGTTAGTGGTTATGAAGATTTACTGCCTAGTCCCGAATTAAGAATAGGGGTCATAGTGCGTGAATCGGAGCAGGAGCGGAACCTGCAAGTGGCGTATTTTTCGCCTAAACAGGCGTTGCATCTTCCAAAATCAGCGCATGATCCTCTACTGAATGCGCGCGACACCGTATTGCTGTTTGGTGCCAATCAACCGCGAGCCGATTTGCTCAGACAAATTCTTGACCAGTTGAAGCAGCAAGTTAGCTATCATGAACCTGCAGCGATAGTGTCTATCCAGGGGCATGCGCGTTTCGGTGGAGAATACCCTTATCAACCGGGTATGATGCTTAGGGATGTGCTGAATGCGGCGGGGGGGTTAAGTCTCGAGGCTGATCTACAGTACGCCCTTTTGGTTCGCCGTGCTCACAACAAATCACGTATTTTGGTCGAACAGATTGGTCTTTCGGAAGAGGTACTGGACAAGACAGTTCTGCATGCAGGTGATACCCTGCTCACCTTCGGGGTGCAGGAGTCGCGCGAAGCTATTCTAAAACCTGTGGTTGAACAGTTGACGGCCCAAGCGAATGATAAAGAGCCGATGCAATTGGTTTCGGTTGAAGGCAGTGTTCGATTCCCAGGCACTTACCCTCTGACAAATAACATGCAGGTCGAGGATCTGTTGGTTGCAGCAGGTGGCTATGTCGAGAAAGCCTACAACCAAAGTGCCGAAATTACCCGTACCAAGGTGGAAACTGGCACGCTAAGAAAAATATATAAACGCCTGCAGTTGGACTTAACTGATCCTTTGGCTTTGGGCGTTACGCTCGACTCCAGGGATCAGCTATTTGTCAAGAGTATTCCCAACTGGAGTGAGAGCGCAGCCATTACAATTTCGGGCGAAGTGCGCTTTCCGGGTGTATATCCTATCTACAAAGGCGATAGCCTCTACGATGTGTTGCAACGTGCTGGCGGATTGACTTCTTATGGTTATGCACCGGGCGCCGTATTCACCCGAGAAGAGCTCCGGCTGCAAGAAGAAAAACGACTGCAGGAGTTACGCGACCGACTGGCAGGGGATATTTTAAAAACGCAGCTCTCGATGCAAAACGATGTATCGGCGGATGAGAAAAAAGTGTCAAGCATGCAGGAAGTGGCGCAGGCGCAAGCACTGCTTGCTCAGCTAGATACCACCAAAGCAGTGGGACGCATGGTGATCGACTTGCAGCGAGTGTTAAAGGGCGAAGATTCGTATTTGATTGACGTTAAAGATGGCGATCGCCTGTACGTTCCGCAGCAAAATAACGCGGTCACTATTATTGGCGAGGTGCAGTACCCTACCTCTCAGCATTACATCAAAGGAAAGAGCCACAAGGACTACTTGAGCCTGAGCGGTGGTTTAACCACCAAAGCCGATGATGAACGGGTTTATATAGTGAAAGCCGATGGCAGTGTGAAGTTGCCTTCAACGGGTTTTTTGTTTTTCCCGGGTGCGGGTGAAGTGGTTGACCCGGGCGATACCATTGTTGTGCCTCTGGACACAGATCGCGTCAATCAACGCATTTTGTGGCGCGATATGAGCCAGATTTTTTACCAGATCGCCTTGGGCGCGGCGGCAGTGGGGAGCTTTTAATCATGAGTGAACCCCATTCACCCGTGCAGCAGGGCGTTCATTCAAGAGGGGCTACGCCAGTGGATAATTTGCCTTATGGTGCGTCCTGCTGGGCACCACCGCAAGATGAGGAAATCGATCTTCGTGAGCTCTTGAGCAGGTTGTGGGCAGGCAAGTGGTTGATCTTGGCTGTAGCCGGGCTATTCGGATTGATAGCGGTTGCGGTGACGCTCCAGATGCCAAATATATATAAGTCTGAGGTGCTGTTGGCGCCGGCAGCGCAAGAGGACAAAGGTGCTCTCGCAGGGCTTGCTGGCCAGTTTGGTGGGCTGGCAAGTTTGGCCGGTATCAGCATGGGGGGCAGTGGGCTTGATCAAACAACGTTGGCGCTTGAGGTATTGAAGAGTCGTGCGTTCTTGGCAGAATTTGTGCGAAAACACCAGTTGGAAGTACCCCTGATGGCTGCCAAGCGCTGGGATGCTATTGCTGGACAATGGGAGATCAATGAAGAAGCCTACGATACAAAAAACAGCAAGTGGGTTCGTACCGTAAGCCCACCGCTTAAATCAGAGCCTTCGGATCTCGAATTGCACGAAAAATTTGTCAACGAGGTAATGTCGGTTAATCAAGACAAAAAAAGTGGCCTCGTAAGTTTGAGCGTTTCACTTATGTCGCCAGCAGAAGCCGCGCGGTGGGCGAGTTTGCTTATTAAAGATTTGAACGAGTATATGCGCGCGCGCGATGTGTCGGAAGCCGAAAAAAGCATTGCGTATCTGAATGCACAGCTTTCAAAAACCTCTTTGGCAGATATGCAGCAGATTTTTTATCAGTTGATTGAACAACAGACAAGAACCGTTATGTTAGCAAACGTTCGAGGGGAATACGTACTCAAGACTGTTGACCCAGCTATGACTCCTGAGCGTAAAGACAAGCCTAGGCGGGCGTTTATCTGCTTGATAAGTGGATTATTTGGTATTTTTTTGGCAGTTATTTTTGTATTACTCAGTTCCGTTGCAGTGTCAAAAAAGTAGCTCCGGTGTAGCTGTTTTCTCTGTTGTGGCCTATTTAGAGGTGCGCGTGATGTAGTAGTTTTGCCGTCGGAGCAGAGCATCTAAACCAGCTCGAGAAGTGATCGAAGAGCGATAAGTTGAACTGGTAAACCGATTATCATTTTTTTTGATTGCACTTTGTGCGGTTGCTCCAAGCCTGGATCTAGCTCATTACTGGCCGAAGAATCAATACGGAAAACTGAAGCGGGGGAGGCAAGTGTTTTCAAAAAATAGCCAATATGAAGGGCTGGTTTGAGGCTTGAAAGCATTTTATGGCAAGGTGTGTGAGATCTAAATTCGAGAACAAGATTAGCGTGCCATATGAGTTAAAACAAAGGTTGGTTTAAGTCGTTATGGCCAAATAAAATAGTGGTAGATTGATCTACTTGTAATGATTGATAACGTGCGATGGTGCTGGGCTTAAGGTCATGGGATTAGATGCCGTATCCATCAGTTGAATGAAAACATGTCTTCTAATAAATAGCGTAATTGAAGCTTGGTGTTATGCAGGACATCTTGTCTTGCATTCTCTAAGGAAACGCTGCACAAATACGAAGACATGGGATAATAGGCACATCTTCTCCAGGCAAAGGATGATTTCGGTGTTTCAAAATACGTTTTCTGAAATGGAATATGACGGTAAAAAGAAACGGACACGTCGGGATCGATTTCTGGCTGAAATCGAGAAAGTAACTCCTTGGGTCACACTGATGGAAGTCATTGCCCCCATTATCCGAAGGAAGGTGGTCGAGGTTGTCAACCGACTGGCCTGGCACGCATGCTGAGAATGTATGTGGCGCAGCAGTGTTTTGGCCTTTCGGACGAAGGCATTGAAGATGCGCTTTATGACAGCCAGGCTATTCGCCGTTTCGTTGGCATCGATCTGGGGCGAGAACAGGCCCCGGATGCGACAACACTCCTTCGTTTTCGTCATTTGCTGGAAAAGCATGATCTGACACGCGCCGTGTTTGCCACCATCAACCTGCACCTTGCGCAGCAAGGTTTGATGTTAAAGGAAGGAACGGTAGTCGATGCGACCATTATTTCTGCGCCCAGTTCGACCAAAAACCGGGAAGGCAAGCGCGATCAGGAAATGCATCAAACCAAAAAGGGAAATCAGTGGTATTTCGGCATGAAAGCCCACATAGGAATTGATGCTGAGTCTGGCTATGGTTCATAGCGTCGAAGGCACCGCTGCCAATGCTAGCGATGTGACGCAAGCGCATAAGTTGTTGTATGGAGAAGAGCAGCATGTCTTCGGCGATGCAGGGTATCAAGGTGTGGAAAAACGCGAGGAAAACAAAAACAAAAAAGTTGAATGGCATATTGCACTGAGACCGGGTAAACGCAA
>JBFHRO010000211.1:0-5662 GCA_041591635.1 Oleiphilaceae bacterium
ACTCGCTGCAGCCGCCCCGATCGCTGCGGTAGACCCCACTTCGGCACCGGTTGCGACATCACCGGAACCGGTGTTGACATTGCCGCAGTCGCCCCGGCCGCTTGCCAGCCTGCCTGATGCTGCCGCCTCAGAGGATGCCGGTCAGGCATTTGCATTGTGGCTATCGCGCAACGAAAGCCGGTTGCTTTCGGGCATTACGCCGTCATTGCAGGCACTGTTAACTCGCTGGCCAGATACACCGGTGACGGCGATAGAGGATTGCAGCGATCTGCCTCTGGTCGGCCTGGGGTGTATGGATCGCCAGGGCAACTGGCAGAGCATCCGGCAGATGAATCGCCCGGTATTGCTCAAGCTGTTCAATCACCAGGGGCAGTCTTTTCCGGTGGCCGTGTTGCGCTTGCGCGGCGAGCAGGCACTGATCAGTGTCGGCGGCGATGCGCTGGAAGTGCCGGTGGCCCAGCTGGATCAGCTCTGGTTGGGGGAGTACACCCTGGTGTGGCGCCTGCCGCCGTTTCGCTCGGCGATGGTGCAGGCCGGCGATATTCGCGACCCCGACAAATGGCTGGCAGAGCAAATGAACCAGGTACTGGATCGGTTGGCACCCGAGCTGACGCCAGCGGCGGCGGACATCCTGCGCAAAGTGTCTTTGCGGGAAAAGGTGCGCTGGTTTCAGAAACACCGGGGTTTGATTGCTGATGGTATCGCGGGCGAGCAAACCTATATCCAGATCAACTCTGTCTTGCGGCCAGATCAGGTACCTTTCCTGATCGACCCCGCGCCCTGAGCGGCGGAAAATCCTTATGTCCTATATTCTCGAAGCCTTGAAAAAATCCGAGCAGGAACGCCAGCAAGGCAAACTGCCGCCCTTTGCGGCGCAGGGAATGATTCTTTCTGGCCGCAAAAAGCCAAAATCCTGGGTGCCGATGGTGGTCGCGACAGCGCTGGTGGCGAATCTGCTGGTGTTCAGTTACTGGCTGTGGCGCGATGCGGCTGCGCCAGCCCCGGCACCTGCCTCCAGTGCAGCCATGCAGGCGCCTGCGGCTGTCAGATTCGAGCCTGTGGCAGACCGTCCCGAGCCGCAGGTGAATCTGCCTCGCATCGTGCTTCCCGATGTGGCCGTGCCCAAAGTGATCGTGCCCGAAGTGACCGCGCCCTCCCCAGGAAGTGCCCCCGAACCGACGGCCTCTGCCCCCCCGCCCGAGCCCGTGTGGCAAACCGCTACCCCGGAAATCATCGCCCCGACCACACCCCGCACAGAAGAAAATACCGCCTGGACACCCGCCAGTGCACCTGTGGTCAGTGATGTGGTTGCCGCCAGTCCGCTGCCGTTGATTGACGAGCTCTCGGCCGGGCAATTAGCCCGCATTCCGGCGCTCACCTTTAACAGCCACATTTATACGCCCCAGCCCGAGGCGCGCCGGGTCATGATCAACAACCTTTACCTGCGCGAAGGTCAGGCCATTGGCACGCTGGTGGTTGCCCATATCACCGAGGAGGGCGTGGTGCTGGATCTTGACGGTCAGCTGTTTCGCCTGCAGGCCCTGCGTGACTGGCGAGGCGCGCGATAACCATGCTCTCTGACGCCGTCAAAGCCAGAATCCAGGCCGCGTATTCCCGTCTGGTCAAGGAAAAGGGCTACAAGGCGCGCTTTGGCCAGCGTCACATGATCGCCGAGATTGCCCGTTATCTGGGGCAGATCGAGGTCGACGATGAAGGGGTGCGTACCTCTGCCCACAAGGTCTGTGCGGTCGAGGCGGGTACCGGTACCGGCAAAACCCTGGCCTATGCCATCGCCACCATTCCCATTGCCAAAGAGCAGGGGGTCAAGGTGGTTATCGCCACCGCGACCACGGCGCTGCAAGACCAGATCGTCAGCAAGGACCTGCCTGACCTGCTCAAAAACAGCGGTCTGACCTTCACCTGGGCGCTGGCCAAGGGGCGTCGCCGCTACCTGTGCATGAGCAAGCTCGAAACCCGTTTGCATGCCAGCACCGGAGCCTCCGCCGGTACCTTGCCGCTGTTTCTGCAGGAAGCCGAGGGCGCGGCGCACATTGACCCCAAAGTCTATGAGCGCCTGTTGGGAGCCTACGCCAACATGCAGTGGAATGGAGATCGGGATCAGTGGCCAGAGCCGCTGGATGACAGTCTGTGGCAACTGGTGTCCACCGACAACCAGCAATGCACCAACCGCCGCTGCAGCTACTTTTCCTCCTGTGCTTTTTATGAGCAACGCAAAGGCATGGACAGCGCCGATGTCATCGTTGCCAATCATGATCTGGTGCTGGCCGATCTCTCCCTTGGCGGCGGCGTGGTCTTGCCTGCTCCCCAAAATACCATCTATGTGTTTGACGAAGGACACCACCTGGCAGACAAGGCTCTGAGCCACTTTGCCGTACACGCCCAGGTCAAGGGCAGCCAGCAGTGGCTCAAACAGCTCACCAAGAGCTTTGCGGATATGCTGCCCCACTTTGCCCAGGGTGCGCGGGTGCGCCGTGACCTGGAGGGAATCACCGGCCTGACCGGCCCGCTGCACGATGCCCTGGAAGTGGTGTACCAGCAGCTTGAGGAAACCCTGCCCTGGCAGACGGATGACAGTGAAACCACGGCCACGGCCCGCTGTGCAGGCGGCGTGGTGCCTGAGCCGGTGCGGGAACAAAGTCAGGAAATTCAGCAACAATGCGTTACCCTGGTGCGAACCCTCGACACCCTGCAAGACGAACTGCTCAAAGGGCTGGATGAAAAAAATGACCGCTGTATCGATAAAGCCGATGCCGAAAGCTGGTATCCCGTGGCAGGAATGATGTTGTCGCGTGCCCAGAGTTACCTCGATCTGTGGCGTTTTTTTGCGACTCCCGACGCAGAAGCTGTGCCCCCCAGCGCCCGCTGGGCCATCAAGCGGGAATTCGACAGCCACTGGGACATAGAAGTCTTTGGCAGCCCGTTAATGGCCGACAGCTTGCTGTATAACAAGTTGTGGAGTCAGTGCTATGGCGCCATTGTCACCTCAGCCACCCTCACGGCGCTGGGAAGCTTTCAGCGCGTGGCGCAAAAAAGCGGCTTTCCCGAGGGCAGCCATTATCTGCAGGTGCCCAGTCCGTTCAAGTATGCCCAGGCCGCCCGGCTACGGTTGCCAGCGATGCAGTCTGATCCCGGAAATGCCAGTGCCCACACGGCAGAACTCCTGACCATCATTCCCGACTATGTGCATGAAGGCAAAGGCAATCTCGTGCTCTTCAGCTCGCGTCGCCAGATGCAGGAGGTGTATGGCAAGCTGCCGCAACAATGGCGGGATTTGATCCTGACTCAGGATGCCAGCAGTAAGGCCGAAGTCTTGCGCCAGCACCGGCAAAAAATCGATGCCGGACAAACCAGTATTCTCTTTGGTCTGGCGTCCTTTGCCGAAGGTATCGATCTGCCCGGTGATTATCTGACCTGCGTGATGATCGCCAAAATCCCCTTCGCGGTTCCCGATGATCCGCTGGAGGCAGGCCTAAGTGAATGGATTACCGCCAGAGGGGGCAATCCATTCATGCAGATTACTGTGCCGGATGCGTCAACCCGGCTGATTCAGGCCTGTGGGCGGCTGCTTCGAAGCGAGTCAGATGCCGGTGAGGTGGTGATTTTTGACAAGCGACTTCAGACCCGCCGCTATGGCGAACTGCTGCTCAATGCGCTGCCCCCGTTTCGGCGCGAATGAATCTGTCAAGATCGGGGTGGCGTGGAGGCTTTGGCTGGCAGCACAAGATCAGGTTGGCGCCAGATAAACACAGATACCCCCACCGCAATACCCAGCAACAACAGACGCACACTTAACAAAGGCACCACAAAGGCACTGATGCCAATGGTGCCCCACATCAATACCAGCGTGTAGATTTTGGCCCGCCGCGGAATCCCCTTGCCCTCAAGGTAATAAGCCACGTAATGACCCAGTCGCGGGTGATGAACCAGCCAGCGGTAAAAACGCGGCGAACTGCGCAAAAAGCAGGCCGCCGCCAGTAGCAAAAAGGGCGTGGTTGGCAGCAAAGGCAAGAAGATCCCCAGGATGCCAAGCAAGGTTGAAAGGCACCCGCAAACTAACAGTGCGGTGCGCAAAAGTTGGGATTTTGCCGGACGGTAGTGCGGTTCGTTGTCGGGTGTGCTTGTCATGCGATAAAAGAAATGGTCACTCACGGCAGTTCAGCTTTTTTCCCCCGAAAACAGGCAGGGGCAAAGCCATCGGCTTATACTTGCGATCTCAGTGTTACTCGGCCAAGTATCTCATACATGAATCAGGAATATTCCCAATATAGTTGCCGCATCGAAGGTACCGAAGTAAAAATTGACCTGCAGGGCGATTGGCTAACCTCTCTTGGCGTCCCAAGTGCGCATCATATGCTCACCAATGCGCCGCCGGATGTCTGTACCTGTCATGTGACGGGCAATGGGGTGGGCGAATGGGACAGTTCCCTGGTGTCGTTCTTGCTGCAGATTCAGCTCGAAGCGCAGCGTCGCCAGTTGGAGGTCATTCACCTTGATATCCCTGCCGGAGCCCTTCAGCTCCTGCGACTGGCGCTGGCGGTACCGGAGCGCGGCGGAAGCCACAAGGAGCCTCCGCATACGCTGATGGAGCAATTGGGCTTCAAGGCCATTGAAATCTGGCGGGCAGTCAATGACTTCATTGCCTTTGTGGGAGATCTGACCCATGCCCTGTCGCGCTTTGTCCGGGGGCAGGCTCGTTATCGCCGGGTCGACCTCATGTGGTTATTACAGGATGCCGGGCCGCATTCCCTGCCCATTGTGACCTTGATCAGTCTTCTGATTGGCATGATATTGGCGTTCGTCGGCGCGGTGCAGCTGGAGCGCTTTGGCGCCAGCATTTACGTGGCGAATCTTGTGGGGCTTGCCATGGCGCGAGAAATGGCGGCCATGATGACCGCCATCATTATGGCCGGGCGAACCGGTGCGGCGTACGCGGCACAGCTCGGGAGCATGCAGGTTAACGAGGAGATCGACGGCCTTAAAACCATGGGCGTATCCCCCATGGAGTTCCTGGTGATTCCCCGTATTCTTGCCATGCTGCTCATGATGCCCCTGCTCACGGTTTACGCCAATCTCATGGGGATTCTTGGTGGCGCGCTGGTCAGTATTACCATGCTTGATATCTCATGGACCCAGTTCATCGGCCAGATGGTAGCTTCTGTTTCGCTCAAGCACTTCATCATAGGTCTGATCAAGAGCGTGCTGTTCGCGCTGGTTGTCGCGGTATCCGGCTGTTTTTCCGGCTTGCGTTCGGCACGCAGCGCTTCTGCCGTTGGTCAGGCAACTACGGCGGCGGTCGTAATGGGCATAGTGCTGATCATTGTGGTGGACTCCATCGTCACCATAGTGACCACGATAATGGATATTTGAGGTGTCGCCCGCCATGGCTGCCAGCAGTGCAAAAATCCAGATCCGCGACCTCACCATGAAATACGGCGACAAGGTCATTCAGGAACACCTCAACTTTGATATTGCCGCCCGCGATGTCTTTATCATTATGGGGGGGAGCGGATGTGGCAAGAGTACCTTGCTCAAGCACCTCATTGGGCTTTTTGTTCCGGCGCAGGGGCAGATTCTGTTTGATCAGCAGGATCTGTGGCAGCTACCTCACTCTCAGCGGGAAATGCTGCTGCGCCGCTTCGGG
>JBFHRO010000212.1:0-5650 GCA_041591635.1 Oleiphilaceae bacterium
CAAAACGGTCAACACCTACCGGTACAGAATTTTCGAGAAGTTGTCTATTACCAGTGATGTGGAACTGGCGCTGCTGGCTGTTCGCCACGGGTTGCTGGAAAGCGATCGTTTGAGTTAGTTTGTCCTCGTTGTGTTCGATTCATCGACGTTTTTAGTTTCATTGACATCCCTTCCTGGCGTATACCGAATGCTTGATGCTGACGGTGCCGTGCTTTACGTCGGTAAAGCAAGAAACCTGAAAAAGCGTGTTGCCAGCTATTTTCGTGTCTCGGGCCTAAGCCCCAAAACCCGGGCGCTGGTCAAATCTATTGCGCAGATTGAAGTTACTGTTACCAACACAGAAACAGAGGCTTTGTTGCTTGAGAATAATCTGATCAAGCAACTCAAGCCGCCGTTCAATATCCTTCTGCGTGACGATAAGACTTATCCCTATATTCAAATCTCTGAACACACCGATTATCCTGCGCTTTATGTCAGGCGCTTTCGCCATTCCAAGCCTAATAGTCGCGTTTTTGGTCCTTATCCCAGTTCGCATGCTGTGCACGAAAGCATGGCGTTATTGCAAAAACTCTTCAGGATTCGACAGTGTGAGGAGAGTTTTTACCGCAATCGGACTCGACCTTGTTTGCAGCACCAAATAGGTCGATGCAGCGCGCCTTGCGTTGGTTTGATTTCGGTTTCCGAGTACCAGCGAGATCTAGGTAGCACGTTGCTGTTCCTGCAGGGCAGGCGGCCGGAGTTGATCCAGGAGCTTATCGCAGCCATGGACGCTGCAGCAAAGGCGTTAGCTTTCGAGAAGGCGGCGCTCTTGCGCGATCAGATCCATCTGCTGCGTCAACTTCAGGATCGGCAGGTGATAGAAGGGCAGCGTGGAGATGTTGATGTGGTAGCCTTGGCGAGATCCTCTGGGTCGGTGGTGATTTCGGTGCTGTCGGTGCGCGGCGGCAAGGTCATTGGGCATAAAAACTACTTTCCGCGTGTTGTGCTTGATGAGCCGGAAGGCGAGATTTTGAATGAGTTTTTGGCGCAGTACTATCTTGGTGGTGCCGGTGCTGCAGACTGCCCCAAAGAAGTTGTGACCTCGCTGGCTGTCGAAGGTGTAGATGCTTTGCAGCAGGCTTTGGTTGAAAATTGCCGCGGTTTTACCAGGATTCATTCGCGCGTAATCGGGGACAGAGCGGCCTGGTTGCGGCTGAGTCAGACCAATGCCGAAAAGGCCGTGCGGGCCCGCAATGAGAGTGCAGAGGCAATGGTGCGCCGTCTGACAAGTCTGGCCACATTACTTGACTCGAGCCCCATTCATCGTATTGAGTGTTTTGATATTTCTCACAGCTCAGGGGAGAAAACCGTAGCCTCCTGTGTTGCATTTGGGGTAGAGGGCCCCATAAAGCGTGATTATCGCTGTTATAACGTTGAGGGTATAAATTCGGGTGATGATTACGGTGCCATGCGCTTTGCGCTGCGCAAACGGTACCTGAAGCTGGCCGGGGGCAATGGAATTCGCCCCGATCTTGTACTGATTGATGGCGGTTTGGGGCAGCTAAAGGCGGCTGAAGAGGTTTTTCAGGATTTGGGGTTGGGCGATGTGGAGTTGCTCGGCATTGCTAAAGGTGAAACCCGAAAGGCGGGGTTTGAATACCTGGTAAGAATGCAGACGCACAAAGAAATCCGTTTAGCGGCTGATTCGCCGGTGCTTCACCTGTTGCAGCAGGTTCGTGATGAGGCGCATCGGTTTGCGATTACTGGCCATCGTCAGCGCAGAGACAAAGCGAGGCGTGAATCGGTGTTAGAGCATATCGAAGGTGTGGGGGCAAAGCGTCGAAAAGAACTGATCGCCTATTTCGGCGGTATTCGAGGAATAGAAAATGCGGCCATAGAGGAACTGGCAAAAGTCCCTGGAATCAGTGCGCGATTGGCAAAAATAATATACAGTCATCTTCATCAGGATTAACGCAGTATTTTTCATGAGCTTACCTAATCTACTGACGCTGTCACGAATACTTCTCATCCCGGTTTTTGTGGTGGTTTATTATCTGCCGGGACAAAATGCCCATGTCACGGCCGCTTTTTTGTTTGCTTTGGGTGGATTTACCGATTGGCTGGACGGGTATCTGGCGCGTCGCATGAATCAATCCACGCCCTTTGGGGCCTTCCTTGATCCGGTTGCAGACAAGCTTATGGTCGCTACCGCCTTGGTGATTATTGTCGAAGAATACAGTGTGATTTACGTTACCTTGCCGGCAATGGTGATCATAGGCAGGGAGATTGTTATTTCGGCGCTGCGCGAATGGATGGCCGAAATGGGCAAGCGGGCCAGTGTGGCCGTGTCTTATATCGGCAAGATCAAGACAGCGGCTCAAATGTGGGCGATCATCTTGTTGCTGGCGGGAGCGGCGTGGGATTGGGTGTCGGTAACCGGAGGGGTGCTCCTGTACGGTGCGGCGATGCTTACCTTGTGGTCGATGATTCTGTACCTCAAAGCGGCTTGGCCGGAATTCAGAAAGAGCGCCGTTTAATGGCTTGTCGTGATGAGCTAAGAGAAGGAAAAAATTACGGTTTGGGTAAAAAATCTGGTTGACTTAAAAACGCATCAAGGTAATATATGCGCCACTTAAGCGGGAATAGCTCAGTTGGTAGAGCACAACCTTGCCAAGGTTGGGGTCGCGAGTTCGAGTCTCGTTTCCCGCTCCAAATTTTAAACCCGACAAGATCGGGTTTTTTTACAGCAAAAATCAAGCACGACTAAATCAGATTCAGGCGCGATAGCAAAGCGGTTATGCTCCGGATTGCAAATCCGTTTAGCCCGGTTCGACTCCGGGTCGCGCCTCCACTTATTCCAGTGATCTTCTATTTCAGAGATAAGCCCGGGTGGCGAAACTGGTAGACGCAAGGGATTTAAAATCCCTCGGTTGCTAACAACCGTGCCGGTTCGATTCCGGCCCCGGGCACCACCGTATCCTTTTCAAACTATTTCATCGAGTTTCAAGCCGTCCCAGGCCCCTCTTGTGGCCAAAATCGCTATGCGACTAAATGACAAACTATCAGTTGGATTACAGGTAGTCACTGAGGTTAGCAATGCGAAACCAACAGCAAATGTGCCTTTTATTTCCAATGACATTTCTCATTTGCTTCTTCTAGCTCTGGCATATCAACATTGGCTAACCTGTTCTTCAAGTCGGAGAAGCTATTAGACAGTGCAAACTCTCGTCCAATCACATAGAGGCTATCACGGGAATTTGCATACTCACTAAGTAGATAATTGATGAGATTTACTATCCAGTCTGGTCCGTCTTTGGGGGCCGTTACGCCCCTTTCATGTATTAATTCGATTTTGAGAATGCACAAAAAGTATTGTATTGCATATTCTTTATATTCCATGTCTTTTCCAGTGTTGAGTTGGCTCCGGACACTACAAACGGTGTTGGATTATCTCCCACGCTGGCAATAGCGTTCCAGACAACCCTGGTCTTGAGTGGAGGATGTGTTTGCCTTTTTGCTAGGCCAGCCCGCCAATGCAAACGTATTTGATATCAAGATAGTCTTGAATTCCGTAGCTTGATCCTTCGCGGCCGTGGCCGGATTCCTTTACCCCTCCAAAGGGGGCCATGGCGTTGGATACTATCCCTTCGTTGATGCCGACGATACCGCATTCCAGGGCCTCGGCGACACGCCACTGGCGCGCCGTGTCCCCAGTATAAAAATAGTTTGCAAGCCCTTGGTTCGTATGGTTAGCCATTGCTATTGCCTCGGCTTCGGTGCTGAACTCACAGACTGCAGCAACAGGCCCAAAAATTTCCTCGTTGAAGGCTTTCATGCTGGCATTGACCCCGCCGAGGACGGTTGGTTCGTAAAAGCAGGGGCCCTGAGTGGCTTGTTTGCCGCCGGTGATGAGTGTAGCCCCTTTGGCGAGGGCATCCTCGACGATCCCTGCAACTTTTTTCACGGCAGCAGGATTTATGAGTGGTCCGAGTGTGGTATTCGGGTTTAGTCCGTCGCCAAGGTGATAATCCTTCACACGAGCCGCCAGTTTGGTGATGAAGTGGTCGTAGATGCTGGTGTGCACCAAAAAACGGTTGGCGCTGACGCAGGTTTGTCCTGCGTTGCGGAATTTGGCTTTCAAGGCGCCTTCGATGGCGGCTTCAAGGTCGGCATCTTCAAAGACAATGAAGGCTGCATTGCCCCCCAGCTCCATCGAGGTTCTTTTGCAGGTGGTGGCGCTTTGTTGCAAAAGTTGTTTGCCAACGGGCGTTGAGCCGGTGAACGTGATCTTGCGTACCAAGGGGTTTTCGGTGAGTTCGGTGGCTATGTCTCTTGCTCCTGTGACTATGTTGAGGACGCCGGCAGGAATGCCCGCTTTTTCTGCCAGCACACCCAGTGCCAGCGCCGAAAGCGGTGTTTCACTGGCGGGGCGGCATACAATGGTGCAGCCGGCAGCCAGTGCAGGCGCAATCTTGCGCGTCAGCATGGCATTGGGGAAATTCCAGGGCGTTATGGCGCCGACAACGCCAACAGGCTGCTTCAGTGTGATCAAGCGTTTGTCACGGGACGGGGCGGCGATGATATCGCCCTGAATGCGCCTGGCTTCTTCGGCGAACCATTCAATATAGCTTGCGCCGTAGCGGATTTCGGCTTCGGCTTCGGCCACTGGTTTGCCTTGTTCACAGGTCAAGATCTGCGCCAGATCGTAGCGATTGGCAAGAATCAGATCGTGCCAGGCACGCAACAGATGGGCGCGTTCTGTGGCAGATGTGTTGCGCCAGGTTTGACCGGCCGCGTGGGCGGCAATGATTGCCTGTTTTGACTCGGCTCGTCCGAGGATGGGTACTGTGGCGATAGTGATGCCGGTGGCCGGGTTGGTGACTTCCAGACGACTATCCGCATCAATCCAGGAGCCATTGATATAGCATTGGGTAGCGAGCAAGCTCGGGTTGTGTAGATTCAGCATGATTGGAGCTCCTGAACAGGATCGTTAGTTGACGAAAAAGTAAACTGTGGTCGCAATCATGGCGGCCCATAAAAACAGAAAGCCCAAGGTGCCTGCAAGCAGGTACTTTCGAAACCTTAGCGGAGTGTCTTGGGGGCGCTGCTGATACTCGAGCCAGAGTGTTTCGGGTACTGTTTTGGAGATGAGCCACAGGCCAACGGGAATGATGACCAGCTCATCCAGCAAACCGGCAACAGGAATAATATCTGCGACCAGATCGACGGGGCTGATAATGTACAGCGCAAGAAGCAGTGCTAACACTTTGGTCAGGACAGGGGTGCGGGAATCTCGCAGCAACAGTGCTATGAGGCCGAAGTTTTTCCATAGACGAGCGAGCTTGAGTCGTACAGGGTTTATGTTGAATAGGTTCATTTGCTTCTTGTTGGGCGCCGTTTTGTTGAATGAAATGAAAGAGTAAGTTCTTTGTTGGCTACATGGGCTGGCTGCATTGCTACACAGAGGAGACTTGTCCATAATGCCAAAATCCTACGCCTAGTTGGATGTCTAATCTACGTGAGGGAATGATCTGTCAATGAAGTATCTGAAAAATTTTCCGGTACTGGAAAATGGGTTTTAAACCATTCTCCTTTGGCAATAACAACTGAAAAATGGTTTGGTCCATATTCACTTGCCACTGTCTTATCAGATTTTACCCCGGATCCAACC
>JBFHRO010000213.1:0-5608 GCA_041591635.1 Oleiphilaceae bacterium
GGTTTTTCACCACCTGATCAATGGTCTCCTTGTTCCCTGCACCCACCTGGTTTTCGTAATCTTTCAACGCCGTGTCGAGCTCAATTTCCAGCTTGCGCGCCAGATTAACCCGCGCCCGCTGCTCTGCCGTTTGAAAGCGCAGGTTATAGCTGGCATTGCTGGCCGGAAAGTGGCCCATACCGGTCAAAAGCCCTTCGTGATAGCCGGTGCAAATCCAGTCTGGCGCGGTTTTGCTGCTGTTTGGGAACAGGCAAGTCTCGGTTTGCAGTATTTCCGGTGGCGCACTGGCACAACCGCCCAGCCAGATGCCGCCGGCCAGGGTCAATGCTTGCCAGGCTGATCGAGGAATAAGACCGGTATGAAGTTTCACTGCACTTTTTTTGGAATCTGATGTCTTTTTCATGGTTTCACCTTTTTCTGTCATTGAATGAATTAAATGCGGAATGAATCTTTGTTGAACGCGCTGTCTTGCGGGCCTCCTGTTCGTATTTCGTTAGGGAATAACGCCATTTTTCACGGTTTTACGACCAGCGTCCTGTATGACAAGCTTGCGATATCGCCCCCTTCACCTTGCGCTGTGCCATAGGCTTCAAGCCACTGCAACAGGGCGTTAAGGCCCAGCTCCGGCGCAGCCTGTACAAAACGGCTTTCATTGATGGGAGTTCGTGTTTGCACGACCAGCCAGACATCGGTGGTCAGGGTATCGCCGGGCAAAAGACTGGCACGTAACGGCCAGTGAAGGCTGCCGCCCTGCTGCAGCTGCTGATTGGCGCTGATAAGGGTGACGCGCCCGTGTTTTTCAATAGAAAACAGGGAAACATACGCCAGCGCCTGTGCCTTGACTGAAATATCGTATTGCTCACCGGCGTGCACACTGGTCACAGGAATCCCCCCCAGGGTGATACTCACCTCCCCCTGCGGCTCGACGAGCACCGGCCACAGGCCTTCAGACACCAGCTTTTCGGTACTCAGGGTGCGCGTTCGCTCGCCCAGGCGCAGCGTCCAGTACTGGCCATGGCTGGTCACCTCGAGACGATTGAGCCAGGCGTTGGCCGTCGGCTTCAGGTACCAGGCCGGATGCCGGTGCCAGGGCCAACCCGCCTCGGCTGCCGTCTGGTGTTGCTGCAGCAGCGCCAACTGTTGGGCAAAGGAAAGGTCCTGATACACCGCCTGCACCCACACGCCTTGCGGACAGAGCACCCGCTCCTGCACCCGCACATCGGGCAAGGGGGCCGCCGATTTCACCCGCGCCTGGCAGCTTTGTTCGCTGAACAGGGTTTCTTGCTGATCACGCCGCTGGCGCGTCTCGCGCTCTGAACACTGCGACTGCACATCGGCATACCTTTGCTGGGCAATGCTTTGCTGGGCACGGCTTAACGCCTCGGCTTCGGTTGCGCCAAAGCCCAGGCCCAGGTACTGCCCGGCCAGCGCGTTGCCAGACCGAAACCCTGACGGCATGGCACAGCCTGCCGGTGTTGCCGGACGGGCTGTGGCAGACGCCTTGAACGGCTGCCCGCTACAGCCACTCAAGGCCAGGCTCACGCCCAGACTCAGGGCCAGAAGATTCAAGGTATCGCGCATGCTGTTACTCCTGATTAAAGGTGGCAATGACAAGGTTCTGACCGCCTTCCAGAGTCGGTCGCTGCCTGCGGTTCATTTTTGCCGCGACCTGCTTCACGCGGGCATGCACATAGTCGTAAAGCTCCCGCGTGTACAGGGTGCGATCGCCATCGTCCGCCTCGCCATGCAGCCCCCGTGCGAGGTAATTGGTAAACAGGCCATGGCCGGAACTGTCGAGCCAGATGGCCATATCCCCATCGCCGGTGGCGCTGAGAATGGTCAGGCGTGGGTCTCTGTTTTCCGGCATTCGTGGTCGAATCAGGGTGCCGGGGCTGGTATTGGGGAAGAGTGCGCCGGCGCTGCTTTGTCCGCTGAAACAGGCATCCAGCATCACAACGATCTGCTTCGCCCTGACCATTTCCAGTTGCCGGTACAGGGTATCCAGGGCATAGCCGCTTTGGTCGATATAATCCACCATGCCATCGGAAGGCATTAAATAGCTGGACCATTTGCGGTTGATGGAAGGAATCCCGTGACCGGAATAGTAAAGATACAAGGTGTCTACCGGCTGGCCCGTATCCAGCATCTGGTGCATCACCCCTTCTTCGCCCCGGCGACCGAACAAGGTTTGCAATTCTCCCAGTGTCGCGTTTTCCAGCACGCGCACATTGTCACCGGGAATCCCTACCGATTTTTGGAACACCTCCGCCATGGTGCGGGCGTCCTCCAGGGCATATTTCACCGGTTGCTTGGGCAAATTCTTGTAATGGGCATTGCCGATGACAAAGGCATAACTGTTCGGCTGCTTCTGCCCCTGCGTGGTAATGGGCGGCACAAAAGCATCGGCCACTGTGACCAGGCCTTGCGTGCCTGTCGGCAGGGAGCTGGCCGCATACTGCAGGGTAGGCATGGCGATGACCGGCAAGCTTAGCTGCGCCAGCGTTTGCGGTGCTTGCTCGCCCTGCTTCCAGAAAAAATGCGTACTTAAGGGCGTCGCGGCATTCAAGAGCACGCTCGCCTGCACCTGGCTGCGCAAGGTGATTTGTTCACCCGCGCGCAGCAGACCGATATGCTCGGGCCAACGGTGCGCGATCACCGAAATGTGCTCGGCCGGTTCAAACTTCAGGCTCAGGTCGATATCCCTGACACTCCACTGCCCTTCGTTTTTCAGCTCGAAACTCAGCTCGGTGCTTTGGCCCGGCACAATGGGCGTGGTAGCCACTTGCCGCAGCGACAGCCGGGGTGGATGAATCGGCTCGACGCGCATGGCCGCCTCAATCGCAGGCGGGGTGTAGCCGTCCATTTCATCGGCACGCAGGGTCCAGTTCAGCTCGGGCGCGGTAAAATCCTTCGGCAAGGTAAAGGGGTATTTGTAAAACACCGACTCACCGGATTTGATCATTGCAAACTGCTGGCTTCTGCGGGCCGCGGGCGCCTGATCGTGCTCCACAAACAACACCACCTGATGCGCCGGTGAAGGCCCATGATTGGCCACTTCCACAATCAAGGTGGCGGGCTCACCGACTTGCAGTTGCTGGTCACCGTCTTCATCCGACAGGCTGAAATTAAGCTTCAGCGCTGGCGGCGACAGTTTTTTGAACTCCCGATCGGCCTGCGTCAGTAATTGTTCGCGCTTTTGCGCCATTTCGGCCAAACGCCGATTGGGTATATAGGGCCGCTCGTCGACCGAGCGATAGACTTCGCGGCGCAAGGCCGTGCCGCTACCGGTCCAGCGGTAACGCAGGGTTTCACTCAACACCAGGGTGCCATCGGTACTCGCCTGTTCCAGCGCCTTGCGGTACCAGAGCTCGGCTTCACGGAAGTTTTCCTGCTGGTAATAGTCCTCTGCCTTGGCATAGGCCTCCCAGGCTTTATCGGTCGTGGCGCAGGCGGTCAGGCCGGTCAGCCCCATGCAAAGTGCGAGCGTTTTTAAACGGGCCAAAGGGCGTGACATGCGTTTATCTCCTGAGTGAACCTTCATAAATACCGCTCCCTTCAAAACACCACTCCCAGGGTAAGGGTCAGACTTTCGTCGTTGCTCTCGCTCTGGGCGGCATGGGCGTGTTCCCGGAGCTGGTGGCTCAGGTTCAACTGATAGCCCTTGTAATCCACCCCAAACCCCAGGCTGCGCTCGCTGTAGGCATAACGGTTGTTCTGATTGTCGGTACGTTTCGCCAGACCGCTGCGAAACGCCAGAATCAACTGGCTTTCAAAGGGAATCACCAGCAACTCTGCCCCAAGGGCGCGGATCTCTGTGACCAGCGATTGGCTGTCCGAGGGGGTCGGCGTCAACAGCGGCATGATTTCTTGCCAATCTTCCCGAACCAGATCGGCATTGGTGCGCAACTCCAGCGACAGGCTCGATGTCAGCACACCCAGCGAGGAATGAACGCCGGCGCCAAAGGTTTCTGGCCGAAAGGTGTAGCTGTAGGTGCGCTGGCTATAGTGTTTGGCATCGGTATAAAAACGGTACTTCAGCTTCTCATCCAGCCCCTGTTTATAGATGCTGCCAATAGTGAGCTTGCCGTGAATCGAGGTATTGAACACATCGAGATAGCCGTCGAGCGGCATCAACAACAGCCCCCACTGGGTACCCAGCTTATGAGAATCATTCTTGGCCGGAACCGCATGATCGAAACGGATAATGTCGCCCTCTTCATAGACCAGGCTCAACCCGACCCCCACACTCACATACTGCCAGGCATAGGCCAGACCAAAGGCGGTCTCGCTGGTCGTCAGGGTTTCTACCAGCGGATTGTCAAGGCCCGGCACCCAGGCACGAATACTGCGGGTTTCCGTGACACCAAGGGCTAATGCATAACCACCGCTCGCATCCCCTGTGCCGCCCCCGACCACGCCGCTGAAGAAGTCACGCTCTGTATCGACCAGGGTTGGTGTGTCGCTGACCTGCGTGTGTGTCACAGCCATCATGGCATTGCCCTGCCTTCGGTCGAGGCTATTCATGCCCAGCAATGCCAACCCGGCCGGATTATAAAAAATCGCAAAGGCATCATCGCTTTGGCCAATAAAGGCACCGCCCATGGCGGCCTGGCGTGCACCGGGTGAATGGGTCAGCACACCACTGGCCTGGGCCAGGGACGAAAGCAGCAGGCCGCCAATCGTGAACGCCGAACAAAGATCCTTGCAATTAATGCGCATACACTTCTCCTGTGATGGTAATACCTGCTTTTGCACCCGACTGTGCTGCGGCGCATTGAAGCACTGGCCGCCTGAATCAGGCTTTTTGTTAAGGTCATGATGCCCGATTTTTTTAAAATGCAAGGCCCTGGCAAGCTTTCGAGTTGTGGCTGTTTAAAAAAGTGATTACGAGATCCTGCAGACAAATCGGCCAGCGTTATCTATTCTCGGGAAGTCCCTGATCTGGCTGCGAGACTGCTTCATGCTCTTTGTTACCCACCATCGCCTTACCTTCAGTGCCACCGGCGCCGAGCAAGATGAGTTATACCGCGGCTCGGCCTGGCGCGGTGCCTTTGGCCACGCCCTCAAGGCGTTGAATGAACCGGCTTACCAGTATTTGTTTGAAACACCCATTGCCCAGTACGGGGCCGATTTAAGCGTGCTGCATGGCAGCCATGCCCCCCACCCGATGGTGATATCCCCCGCCGGCAATGAACCCGGCGGTGAAGGCATTACCCTCACCCATATTGATCTGATCTTGATCGGGCGCGGCATTCTGTTCAGTGAATTCGCCCTGCAAGCCCTGATCAACGCCGGGGCCGAAGGTATTTATGGCGACCGCTACCGGTTGCAGAAGGTGAAGCATTTTCACCCCGCCTGCCCCTGGCAAAGCGAAGGCCCGGCCGAAGCGTTTTCGGTACTCGATATGCCCGAATGCCCCGATCAAGTCAGGCTGCGTTTTTTGCACCCGTTACGGCTAAAAACCCAACAAACGGCGCACCATTTGGAACAATTTCCGTGGGCGGATCTTTGGAAAACCCTGGTGCGCCGCTACCGCCAGCTCGAAGCCTGCCACGACAGCCCCTGGGCCGGGCCGGACTATGCCGAACTCTTTGCCGCCCTTGACGAC
>JBFHRO010000214.1:0-5586 GCA_041591635.1 Oleiphilaceae bacterium
CCGGCGCAAGCACCTCTGATACTTGTCCCACCAGCCCCACAGGAGGACGCCCCGAATCATCAAGAGGCCCGAGAACCTCAAACCCCAGCCGCGCCCCCAGCTGCACGTTATTGCCCCACAGAGGATGAATATCCAGCGGCAAATGGTACGCCAGCAAGCTCAGATTGTGCTCCAGCAGCAGTTTCAGGCGGCGCTTTTTTATCCCGGTGATAACCGTGCTTTCACCTTTCCAGAAATACCCATGATGCACCAGGAGCACATCCGCTTTAGCGGCCAGGGCGCGCTCAATCAACTCGTAACTGGCAGTCACTCCCGACACTATCTTGGCTACCTCGCCTCTCCCTTCGACCTGCAAACCATTGGGGCAATAATCCGTCACCTTTTCAGGCTGCATTATCTGGTCAGCAGCATCCACAAGGCTCTTGAGATCAATCATTCCTGGCTACTTCCTGTGATCTCGACCAGCGCCTCCATCAAGCGGTTATTTTCAGCTTCGGTTCCTACTGTCAAACGCAGGCAGTCGGCCAACAGTGGATGGGCGCCGTGCAAACACTTCACCAGTATACCCCTCGCCTTGAGCGCCTCGAACACCGCTCGCGCAGTGCCGGAAGTGAGTCTGATCAACACAAAATTCGCCTGGCTTTCAAACACCTCCACCCCAGGAAGCGCCTTCAGGTCCTGCTGCAACGCATTTCGCAACACAACCAGCCGCGCACTCTGCTCAGCCAGCACAGCGTAGTGGGCTAGCGCAAATTCCGCGCTGATTTGCGTGAGACTGTTGATATTGTACGGTAACCGTACCTTTTCAAACTCACCCAGCCATTGTGGATGCCCAAACAACATGCCAAGACGTAGCCCTGCCAGTCCGACTTTGCTCAAGGTGCGCATCACTACCAGGTTTTCGTACTCATCGAGTAACGGCAACATAGTGGCATCGGTAAACGCTGTGTAGGCTTCATCGAGCACGACCAGCCCGTCACAGGCTTCAATCACTCGGCGCACAGCACTCATATCGAATAAATTGCCGGTAGGATTGTTGGGTTGCGCCAAAAACAAAATGGCTGGCTGGTGCTCCGCAATTGCCCGCAGCAAGCCATCCACATCCAGCGAAAAATCGGGATTCAGCGGCACGCCGACATAAGTCAGCCCTGTCAGTTTTGCGATCATTGAATACATTACGAAAGCAGGCTCAACCGAAAGCAGCACAGCTCCCGGCCTGGCCACGGCCATGGCCAGCATCTGGATGATTTCATCCGAGCCATTACCCAGCAGAATGTCATGACAGGGCGCCACCCCCATCTGCTCGCGCAGATGGGCCTTGAGGGTGCGGGCAGAAGGGTCAGGGTAACGATTAATTCGTACCGACTTCAGGGCTTCCAGCCACAGCGGCATCAACCCCCCCGGCCAAGGCCAGGGGTTTTCCATGGCATCAAGCTTGATCAGATTATCCGCCGGCTGCACGTGATAGGCGTTTAACGCCAGAATCTCAGGCCGCAACAGCCCCTGCGGGCCCTTTTTACCACTCATAGTCATACCTGGTTGCCAAAAAGCCTTGTGCCGTACTTGCATCTTCAACGTCAAGCCGGCCACAGAACAGTGATCAGTCTTTAATGCGGTATTCCGCCGACATGGCATGGGCCGTCAGTCCCTCGCCCCGAGCGAGAACAGAAGCAACCCGCCCCATAGTATCAGCACCGGCGGCCGAAAAATGAATGATCGAAGAACGCTTCTGGAAGTCGTACACCCCCAAAGGCGATGAAAATCTGGCCGTGCCCGACGTGGGCAGCACATGATTGGGGCCGGCACAATAATCGCCCAAAGCTTCTGCCGTGTAGCGCCCCATGAATATTGCCCCGGCATGGCGAATACTGTCAGCCAGTGCCTGCGGATCCTCAACCGATAATTCGAGGTGCTCGGGAGCAATCAAATTACTGACTGCTGCCGCCTGATCAAGATCCCTCACCTTGATCATTGCCGCCCTGGCCCGCAATGACGCAGCGATGATTTCCTTGCGCTCCATCGTAGGCAGAAGTTTGTTAATACTCGCCTCAACACGATCAAGAAAGGCACCATCCGCAGACACCAGAATCGACTGGGCATTTTCGTCGTGCTCTGCCTGGGAGAATAGGTCCATGGCAATCCAGTCCGGATCTGTCAGGCCATCACATATCACCAGAATCTCCGAAGGTCCGGCAATCATGTCTATACCAACGATGCCAAATACTTCCCGCTTTGCCGTAGCCACATAGATGTTGCCAGGCCCAACTATCTTGTCGACCGCAGGAATGGTTTCGGTACCATAGGCCAGAGCCGCTACGGCCTGAGCGCCTCCGATGCAAAATACCCGATCCACGCCGGCCACCGCCGCCGCGGCCAGAACCAGTGGATTGACCTCCCCGTCAGGGGTTGGCACGACCATGATCAGTTCACCCACACCAGCCACCTTGGCAGGGATCGCATTCATAAGCACCGACGAAGGGTAAGCCGCTTTGCCGCCGGGAACATAAAGCCCGACCCGATCCATCGGCACTACTTTCTGGCCCAACACAGTGCCATCAGACTCCGTGTAGGTCCAGCTTGTCTGTAACTGATGCTCGTGATACGCACGAATCCTGTCTGCGGCCTGCTCGAGCGCCGCACGCTGAGCTGCGTCTATAGCCAGCAACGCCGCATCAATTCTGGCCTTGTCGACCTCAAGTTCCCGCGCATGTTCGCAACGCATGCGATCAAAACGCTCGGTAAACTCAAGCACGGCACTATCACCCTCGCGCTTCACCCGCTGCAAGATATCCCGCACCCGGTGCTGTATTTCGTTGTCTACTGCATCATCCCAGGAAACGAGTTTTTTTAGCTGTTGGGAAAAGCCTTCTGAAGAGGCATCGAGTCGGGTAATTTTGAGATTGTCTAACATCAGGCTACCTTAAACGAAAAAACGCTGCGTTACGCACGCTGTCGAACGGCTTCGGCCAGCTTGTCAATGATAGGCTGGATACTCCCGTGCTTCATCTTCATCGAAGCCCGGTTAACGACCAGGCGGGAGCTGATCATATGAATCAATTCTCGCGGCTCAAGACCATTGGCTTTCAGCGTCTTCCCCGTATCCACAATATCAACGATTTCATCCGCCAGACCCAAAATGGGGGCCAACTCCATGGCACCATAGAGCTTAATGATTTCGACCTGCTGGCCTTGCGCCGCGTAATAGGCCTTGGCCAGATTGACAAACTTGGTAGCCACACGCAACCGGCCTCCTTGCACAGCGCTGCCGTCTTTGGGCCCGGCCGTCATGAGTCGACACCTGGAAATCTGCAAGTCCAGCGGTTCATACAAACCATCCGCACCGTGCTCCATCAACACATCCTTGCCCGTCACACCAAGATCCGCACCGCCGTACTGCACATAGGTTGGCACGTCGGTGGCGCGAATGATAATCTGGCGGACATCGGGGCGCGAAGTGTCGAACACCAACTTACGACTCGCCGCAATGTCTTCCAGCGGCTTGATACCTGCAGCGGCTAACAGGGGAAGCGTTTCGTCAAGAATCCTGCCTTTGGACAGGGCGATAATCAAGGCTTCATTATTTGCAGACATCAACTGGATCCATCATTCGTAACAATCAAGGCTATCGGGATGGCAAGCGCCGAATCTTTCCGCCAAGCAATTGCAGTTTCTCTTCAATACACTCATAACCACGATCAATGTGGTAAATACGATCAATCAAGGTTTCGCCTTCGGCAATCAGACCCGCGATAACCAGGCTTGCCGAAGCTCGCAAATCTGTCGCCATAATGGGGGCGCCCTTCAGCGCCTCCACGCCCGTGGTAATGGCCGTATTGCCTTCCTGACGGATTTTTGCCCCCATACGATTGAGTTCGTAGATGTGCATAAAGCGGTTTTCAAATATGGTTTCGATAACGGCTCCCGTTCCCTCAGCCACGCTGTTCATTGCCACAAACTGTGCCTGCATATCGGTAGGAAAGGCGGGATAGGGTGCCGTTCGCAGGGAAATAGCCTTGGGGCGATTACCTTTCATGTCCAGTTCAATCCAGTCCTTACCCGTGCTGATATGGGCACCAGCCTCTTCGAGCTTGAGCAAGACCGCCTCCAGCAGGTGTTCATTGGTATCTTTAAGCTTCACCCTGCCGCGGGTCGCTGCCGCTGCGACGAGATAAGTACCGGTCTCAACCCGATCCGGCAACACGTTGAAGTGAGCACTTGTCAGCCTTGGAACACCTTCAATTTCGATTGTTGACGAACCATGGCCCTTAATAATGGCTCCCATGGCAATCAGACACTCGGCAAGATCCACCACTTCCGGCTCGCGGGCGGCGTTTTCCAGCACGGTTTTGCCCTCTGCCAGAACGGCGGCCATTAACAGGTTCTCGGTGCCCGTAACTGTCACCACGTCCAGAAATATATGTGCTCCCTTGAGACGCCCATTGGTACTGGCCTTAATGTACCCATTCTCAACCACGATCTCTGCTCCCATGGCCTCCAGGCCACGAATGTGCAAATCAACAGGTCGACTGCCAATCGCGCACCCGCCCGGAAGAGAGACTTCTGCCTGGCCAAAGTGGGCCAACAAAGGACCCAGCACCAAAATAGACGCACGCATGGTCTTGACCAACTCATAAGGTGCACTGAAATGTTTGATCGTGTTGGCTCGTACCTCGACGCTCATTTTTTCATCGATAGTCAGCTCGACGCCCATGCGTCCCAAAAGCTCGATCATGGTCGTAATGTCATGCAGGTGCGGAAGATTCCCCACCGTCAACACTTCATCACACAACAAAGACGCCGCCAGAATTGGCAGCGCAGAATTCTTGGCACCCGAAATTCTTATTTCACCATCAAGCGGTGTTCCACCGGTGATCAACAGTTTTTCCACGATCAGGTTCTCATCGAATTAAACAGATAGATAGGACATGTCGGCAGTAATAGCGCGGGCTGCGCGCCTTAGTACGATCAACACAGTACGATCAACACAGCAGAATCAACACAACCGGCTTACGAATTGACAGACGCCCACTGCTCCGGGGTGTAGGTCTTCAGCGAAAGCGCGTGCAAGGTATCATTGCGAAGATACTCGTCGACACAGGCGTAAACCAGCTGCTGCCGCTTGACCGGAGACAGACCCATAAACTTGTCACTGATCACCACCGCCTGCGCGTGCCTGCCGTCACTTTGGGCATGAACTTCACAGCCTTCCAGTCGTTGCGAAATGATCTTTTCAATTTCGTGTGCCTGCATAAACCTGTACCCATATCAGCCAGTAAAACAGAGGTTCTCAATAATCAGAGAACGCAAAGGCGAGAATAGTAGCAAATGCCCCGCAGTTACAAAAGCAACAAGGCATCCAACCCGGAAACCTTGGCCAGCTCCCTGAGCTTGTTTGATGCATTTGTGACAGTTATTTTTTTTCCGTTCGTCTGGCCCTGGCGAATCCAGCACAACACCAACGACAGGACCTGACTGGATGCAGAGGCAAACTCTGCAAGATCAATCCTGATGACCGAAGCATGCGCGGCATTATGGGCCGCTATCTGCTTCTCACCCCAGTCGCGTATCGCCAGCAAACCTTCGCCG
>JBFHRO010000215.1:0-5568 GCA_041591635.1 Oleiphilaceae bacterium
ACGGGCAACCCGTCCCGTCACATCGAGAAACGCCAGATCACCGACCTTGCGCGTAGTCTGACGCAGCCGGGTGGCCATCTGCTCACCAATAAAATAGAGGATCTTCGGATCCTCCTGGGTGATTTCACGAAACTTGGAGTAGCTGATCTCGGCCACTTCGCATTCAATCTTCGCCTTGACCCAGGCGCTGCGGGTTTCCATGGTATCGAACAGGCCCATCTCACCGAAAAAATCGCCCGTGTTCAAATAAGCCATGATCATTTCGCGACCATCATCATCTTCGATAATCACGGTTACTGTGCCCTTGATGATGTAAAAGAGCGAATCACTCTTGTCACCCGCGTAAATGATGGTGCTCTTGCTCGGATAACGCCGCCGATGGCACTGGGAGAGAAAATAATCCAGGTGCTTCGTTCTGTTATCAGGCGTTTTGATTGGTTTTATGATCGTTGCCATCGTGCCATATCCCTTCTGTTTCACTGCCAAGCCAGGCGCAACAACATCACCGCCCGTCGAAAGGCCAGGCAGGATGAAAAATACCAGGATCTCTGAAGACTGACTGCGCTGAGGCCCCAAAGACGCGTTTCTTATTACTCTTGAGCTTGTATTACTCTTGATCGCTTGTGCTAACTGCACTACTTCCCAAATCTGCTAACAGCCCACCGCCATTGCACAGGTACTCCGTACCGCCGGCCACAATACCGACAACAACACCTACTAGACAGCGCAACCCCAGCATTTTCAGGCGCTTATACTGTGCCACGGACAACCCTGTAACGGCTGTTCCATCCTTCAAAGCAGTATAGATGAGTTTTTTGGTACAAGCCGATAATCTACGCGGGAATTATGCTACGCTCCAGCATCTTGACCGGCGTTCGCGGCAATAGCTTGCAGCATCAGGAACCGCCATCATTCGTCTCATATCACCAACAGGCAACGGAGAAACAACCATGCAGGTTCGCATTCAATGGGGTGGCGATGCCAAATTTATCGGCACCTCCGGCTCGGGTCACAGCCTTGTGATGGATGGCCCGCCCGACCATGGCGGCAAGAATCTGGGGCCGCGCCCGATGGAAATGCTGCTGCTGGGGCTGGGCGGCTGCACCTCCTTTGATGTCATGAGCATACTGCAGAAGTCGCGGCAGGAGGTGACCGACTGCGAAGCACAAATCACCGCCGAGCGCGCCGATGCCATTCCTGCCGTTTTCACGAAGATTCACGTCCACTTTCTGGTCACCGGACGCCAGCTCAAAGATAGCCAGGTGAAGCGGGCGGTTGAGCTCTCTGCAGAAAAATACTGCTCAGCCTCCATCATGCTCGAAAAAGGCGGTGTCGAAATCACTCACAGCTACGAAATTCGCGCCGCCGAATAGGCCAAAAACCGCGGCGCCACGGGCGTTGGCGCCGGTGAAAAATCTTTTTACCGGTGCTACTAAAGCGCCATCATTGTAGGCATAATACGCGTTTTTCTCGCCACGATGCCTTGGCTTGGGCTTATCCAGGCTCGCGGGCGGTTTGATTCACTTATCCCTGCTGAGGAAAAATGATGGATAAGAAACTCAAACTTCACGGTTTTAATAACCTGACGAAGTCGTTAAGCTTTAACATTTACGACATCTGTTACGCCAAGACAGAACAAGCCCGCGATGAATATATCGCTTACATCGACGAGATGTATAACGCCGAGCGTTTAACGCAAATCCTGACTGATGTAGTCAAAATCATTGGCGCAAACATTCTCAACGTTGCCCGTCAGGATTACGACCCGCATGGTGCCAGCGTCACCATCCTGATCGCGGAACATGAAATTCCGCCCCCGCCCGAGAAAACCACCGAATCCCCCGGCCCGCTGCCCGATGCGGTGGTGGCACACCTCGACAAAAGCCATGTGACGGTTCATACCTATCCGGAAAGCCATCCCGATAACGGCATCAGCACCTTTCGTGTTGATATCGACGTATCGACCTGCGGCCTGATTTCACCCCTGAAGGCCCTCAACTATCTGATTCACAGCTTTGATTCCGATATCGTCACCGTTGACTACCGCGTGCGCGGCTTCACCCGCGATATCGATGGCACCAAGCACTATATCGACCACAACATCAACTCGATCCAGAACTACCTGAGCAAAGATACCCGCAATGCTTACCAGATGATCGACGTGAACGTGTACCAGGAAAACACCTTTCACACCAAAATGCTGCTCAAAGACTTCAATCTCGACAACTACCTGTTTGGCGCCGGGCGTGAAGGCTTTACCGAAGACGAGCTTGAAAACATCAGCAGTCGCCTTGAAAAGGAAATGCAGGAAATTTTCTACGCCCGCAACATGCCCAATCTCTGACCTCCCTCTCCGTCACCAAGACGCCCTGGCCCATCGGCCGGGGCCTTGCGTTTTTTGGCCGCCTTTGACGAAATCAGTAACCACGCCACTTAACCCCGATGCATTAGCAACTCCTGCACCTTGGGTCGCACAATCAGGTCCATGGCCAGCGACATTTTATTGCCGGGCACGACCAGGGTGTCATAACGGGAAATAAAGGCACCGTTGATCATTTGTAACAGGTAGGGAAAGTCGACGCTTTTATAGTCCCTGAAGTAAATGACCACCAGACTTTCATCGTCCGAGGGAATGTCGCGCATTACAAAGGGGTTGGAGGTATCGACGGTGGGCACCCGCTGAAAGTTGATGTGGGTGTGCGAAAACTGCGGCACTATGTAACGCACGTAATCGTCCATGCGCTTGATAATGGTATGCACCACCGCCTCTTGCGAATAGCCCCGGTAACGGGTGTCGCGGTGAATTTTCTGAATCCACTCAAGGTTGATGATAGGCGTTACACCAATCAGCAGGTCGGCCAGCTTGGCAATGTTGACGTTATCGGTCACCACCGCGCCGTGCAGACCTTCGTAAAACAGCAGGTCGCTCTCCGGCAATGGCATCCAGGGGGTGAAGGTTCCGGCGCGCACCCCCTGGGCAATCAGCTCCTTGTCTTCATCATGAACATAACGGCGATACTGCCCGGTGCCGGTTTCGCTGTAATCGTAAAACAGCGCTTCAAGCTTATCGATATGATTGGCCGCCAGCGAAAAATGGTTGCGCTCGCCGTATTGCCCCATCTCGGCCAGCTTTGCCATCTGCTTGCGGGTGTAGCGGTGAAAGCTGTCACCCTGGATCATTACTGCACGAATGCCTTCCGATGCAAAAATCCGGCTGAACACTTCGCCTGTTTTGGTGGTTCCGGCGCCGGATGATCCCGTTACCGCGATGATTGGAAACTCCACAGACATGAAAACCCTTCCCCGACTCGTTGAGAATGCTAGACTTTTGACAAACCGACATGCGCCAGATCGCCGTTTTACAGGCGATCGCCCCCTTGCTGTGCCGGTCGCGCCGCCGACATGCCACCCTGACCCAGGAAGCCCTCATGCCCGATACCCACGACCTTGGACTGATGATCGACTCGAAAATCCCGCTGATTGTGATCCAGACCCGGGAAGAAACCCGCGCGCTCGACATGATAACCCGGCTGGCCGTAAAACGGGCACTGCCAGTGTACGCCTGGACCTGCACCGAAGGCATGAGGCGCATTGGCTTTGGCTTTGATCTGACCAGCGACGAAAAAAAAGCCGATGCCGACGAAATCCTTCTGCACATCAAGGCAGAGCGAACCCCCTCGCTGTTTGTGCTGTGCGACTTTCACCCCTGGCTTGAGGATACCCCCAAACGGGTGCGTCTGCTCAAGGATATCGCCCTGGCGCATGGACGGCTTCATCATACTCTGATCCTGCTCAGCCACGCCCTCACTCTGCCAGAAGAAATCCGGCACCTGTCTGCCAACTTCGGCTTGCGCCTGCCTTCTGCCGAACAGATTCTGGGGCTGGTGCGCGAAGAGGCACTGCAATGGTCGACCCATAATAACGCGACACGGGTCAAAACCGACAACGCCACCCTGGCGCATCTGGTCAAAAACCTCCAGGGCATGACCTTTACCGAGGTGCGCCGGCTGGCACGGGGCGCCATTGTTGATGACGGCGCCATCACTGCCTCTGACATTCCGGCCGTGAACAAGGCCAAATTCGAACTCATGGACATGGATGGCGTGCTCAGTTTTGAGTACGACACGGCCAAATTCACCGACGTAGGCGGCCTCGACAACCTCAAAAAATGGATTAGCCTGCGCCGGCCAGCCTTTGCCCAGGAAGAGTCCGCCCGGCGTCTTGACGCCCCCAAGGGCGTGCTGTTGCTGGGGGTGCAAGGCGGCGGAAAAAGCCTGGCCGCCAAGGCCATTGCCGGCTTGTTGCAGGCGCCCCTGTTACGGCTTGATTTCGGCCGACTCTACAACAAGTTTTTTGGTGAGACCGAAAAGAACCTGCGCCAGGCCTTGTCACTGGCAGAACTCATGTCTCCCTGTGTGCTGTGGATGGACGAAATCGAAAAGGGTATCGGCCAAAGCCAGAGTGACCAGGGCGTTTCACAGCGCCTGCTGGGCACTCTCCTGACCTGGATGGCCGAGAAAAAGCACCCGGTATTCATTGTGGCCACCGCCAACAGCGTGCACACGCTGCCGCCCGAACTGCTGCGCAAAGGCCGGCTGGATGAAATCTTCTTTGTCGATCTTCCCGACGAGGCCACACGCCAGATTATCTTCAGCATCCACCTCAAAAAGCGCCAGCTCGATCCGCAAGATTTCGACCTGCCGCAACTGGCCCAGATGAGTGAAGGCTTCTCCGGTGCCGAAATCGAACAGAGCGTGGTCGCAGCCCTCTATTCCAGAGCGGCGCTGAATGAGCCGGTGGATACCGCTGCCGTTCTTGAGGAGCTGTCGGGCACCCAGCCCCTGTCGGTGGTCATGGCCGAAGATATCGGCGCCCTGCGCGCCTGGGCGCGGGAGCGTACCGTGCTGGCCTGAGACCCTCAGAAACTGCTGATCAGCCGTGGGCGCTCAATGACGTAGCCTTGGGCATAATCGACCCCCAGGCTCTTGAGTACATCCAGCGAGGCCTTGTCTTCCACCTGGGAGGCAATCACTTCCTTGCCCATGAAGTGCACCATTTCGGCCATGGATCGCACCATGGCCCGGTCGTTTTCATCGGTTGCCAGATCTTTCACAAAAGAGCCGTCGATCTTGATCATATCGACCGGCAGCTCCTTGAGAAAATGGTAAGACGACATGCCTGCACCAAAATTGCCAAGACAGAAATGGCAGCCGATTTCCTTCATCTCGTGCATGAATTCCGCCACATCGGCGACGTTGGCGATGGCCGCTGCCTCGGTGATTTCGAACCAGAGCTTTTCCATGGGCACATCGCGAACACTCAAGCGGTCGTACATGAACTCCAGCAAGTCGGCATCGTTGAGCGAATGCCCCGAGAGATTGATACTGATCCCTCCCATGCTGTCCAGCTCTTTCTTGTGACTCCCCATCCAGTCGAGCACATAACCCACAACCCAGCGATCCACCGCCTGCATGCGGTTATAACGCTCGGCGGTACGCACGAATTCACCCGCCGGAATCAGATGGCCCCGATCGTCATAGATACTCAGCAGTATTTCGTACTGAATGC
>JBFHRO010000216.1:0-5550 GCA_041591635.1 Oleiphilaceae bacterium
CATGTCTTCGATTTGTTTGGCAAAATCGACCCACATATCCAGGGTATGTACCGGGCTGGTGGTGTAGGAGATGGTTCCCTGGGCATGCTTGCCAACCCGCTTGACGGCTTTAAGCGCGGTTTCCAGGTTGCGGGCATCATTCATCGCATCAAAAACCCGGAACACGTCCACGCCATTTTCGGCCGCACGTTCAACGAACTTGTTTACCACGTCATCGGCGTAATGACGGTAACCTAACAGATTCTGACCTCTGAGCAGCATTTGCTGACGGGTGTTTGGCATGGCCTTCTTGAGCTGGCGAATACGATCCCAAGGATCTTCGCCAATATAACGAATGCAGGAGTCAAAGGTCGCCCCACCCCAGGATTCGACCGACCAGTAACCTACTTTATCCAGCTTGCCTGCAATCGGCAGCATATCATCAAGGCGCATCCGCGTAGCCAGCAGTGACTGATGAGCGTCACGCAACACGACATCGGTAATGCCTAGCGGCTTTTTAGAATCTGTCATTGTTAAAAACCTTCTTGTTAAAGGATCAATTAGTTAGTCTGACTCACTTCTTTTGGCGTGAGCGATACTCTGCAACCGCCGCTGCGATAACAGCAATCAGTTGGGGGTCATTACTTGCCGCCGGTTTAGCGGTCGCTGGTTTCTTTGCAGCCGGTTTTACCGGTGGTGGTGCCGGCTCGAAACGAACAACCATTTTCGACATGACAGTTGTTGCGCCAACGAGCACGGTCAGGAATACGAAAACGAATCCCATTCCGACCACCATCAGCTCTACTGCTTGCAAAATCAGTTCATTCATGAAATGCAACCCTATTGATTAATCGAAGATCTGGTGCGAAACACCGTCCAGAGTTCACGGAAACGCAAGCCAAGGGGGGAATTTGCGCACAAAATCTTGCGTAATGTACCTTCATTGTCCGCGACGGGCAACCGACGCACCAAGGATACAGCAGGCAAGGGTCAGCTTAACCCGCTGTATTCGCGCCTTATTCACAAACTTGCATAACCGACATTCACGCAAAAAATACCAAAGAGAAAAAAAAGAAACGCCATTTATGAACAGCCGGCCAACCGGTATTAATCGATAAACGCCGCGCAGTCACCCTTGCCTTGGCGCACCACGACCGGGACTTCATCGGTCAAGTCAATCACCGAGGTTGGCTCAAAGCCACAAAAGCCTCCATCAATGATCAAATCCAGCTCATGCTCCAGGGTACTGCGAATCTCGTACGGATCGGTCATGGGCATGTCTTCACCCGGCAGAATCAAGGTGGTACTCATCAAAGGTTCATTGAGCTCTTCCAGCAAAGCCAGTGCTACCCGGTTTTCCGGTACGCGCAATCCGATCTGTCGCCGTTTGGGGTGCAGCAGGCGCCGCGGAACCTCGGTGGTAGCCGGCAAAATAAAGGTATAAGCACCGGGCGTGTGATTTTTGATCAGTCGATATTGGCTGTTGTTGACCTTGGCATAGGTAGAAAGTTCTGACAAATCCCGGCACATCAGGGTGAAGTTATGCTTGTCGTTAAGCTTTCGAATGCGCTTGATGGTATCGGCGGCGGTTTTATCGCCCAAATGACAACCCAGGGCGTACGCAGAATCCGTAGGGTACGCCACAACACCCCCATTGCGGATAATTTCAACCGCTTGACGAATCAGACGCACCTGCGGGTTGTCGGGATGAATCTGAAAAAACTGGCTCATTGTTCACTCCTGGTTTTCTTGCTGCCACCCATGCACTCGGGCGACGCCGGCGCCTGACCTTGGTGCTGGTCCCATTCCGCTGGCGTGTACAGGTGCATGGTGAGCGCGTGTATGCCCTGAGCGATCTGATCCTCAAGGGTTTTGTAGAGCATTTGATGCCGGGCAAGCTTACGCACATTGTCAAAATGGCAGCTCACCAAAACGACCTTGAAATGCGTTTCAGAATTTGCGGGCACACTGTGCCTGTGGCTTTCGTTAACGACCTCAAGATGCAAGGGCGCATACTGCGCCGAAAGCTTGTCGACAACCTGGGCTTCAATATTCATAACAAGGCGGGCCTGATCTGGTTGGATTCGTCTCGTCTCAGGGCGATGGCAATGTGACGTACGGCGTTTTCATGGCCTTGTGAGTTTCACATTGCCATGCGTCTGTTTTGCCGGGCCCCGGACTTGCAGGAAAACCGATACTGGCTCCAGGGGAGTTGGCTATAACCTATGGCGATCGGAGTCAAACCAGTGTCGGCTGGTCTATTATAACAAGACTTGGTTTGAACAATGCCAGCAAAAGGTAGTTGGAATGAAAATAGCCTTGCTCGAAGATGATCCGGATCAGGCATTGGGCCTGATTGATATCTTGCGCAAGGACCACCACGAATGCTTGCACTTCACATCAGGCCATGCCTGTCTGTTTTCGCTGCTACACGAAAGTTATGACCTGGCAATTCTCGACTGGCAGGTTCCCGATCTCTCCGGCATTGAGGTGATCAGCGCCCTTCGGCGCCAGTTGGCCTGGCACCTTCCTGTGCTTTTTCTCACCCAAAGAGACGCTGAACACGACATCATTGAAGCGCTTAACGCCGGTGCGGATGATTACTTGACCAAACCCGCCCGAAGCGGCGAACTCCAGGCCCGACTGCTTGCGCTGACACGCCGATCGCGCCCGCACGAGGGGCAGCCAGAGCACCGGATCGTCTGCGGGCCTTTTATTATTGACCCACTGGCGCGTACAATCAGCGTATCTGGCGAAAATATGACCATCACCGAAAAGGATTTTGAACTGGCGCTTTTTATGTTCCAGAACAGAGGACGGTTGCTGTCGCGGGAGTTGCTGCTTGAACGGGTGTGGGGAGTATCCAGCGACCTGAATACGCGCACCGTCGATACCCATGTCAGCCGCCTGCGTCGGCGTTTGGGTATCAAGCCAGAAAATGGTTTTAGAATCAAAACAGTCTATCAACATGGCTATCGGCTTGAGCAGATTGAATCGACCCTGACCAGTCCATCTGCCAGCTGAAAACCTCATGCGACCGACGCAATTTGGTACTGCACCAGGGTGAATCCCATGAACACCACCTTGTTGACACACAGCCACCCTGCCGCAAGCGCGCAGCCTCTGGCGTTATCGCGCTCGCCGCGCCTGCAATCCAGGTTTGTCACCAAAGTGCTGATCGCACTTGCAGGACTGTGCAGTGCCATGCCTCTGCCCGCCCTGAGCGCCACCACAACACCCTGGCCAACCCTGTTAAATCAGGATCAACCGCTGCAGGGGGTGCCTTCGACACGCGGGGTGCCGGGCTCGTCCATGGCCGACTCCGACTGGCATTACCGCGTACGCCCAAATGAGAGCCTCTGGGCCATAGCCAGCAGGTTCCTCAAGCCTTCCCTGAATTGGTCCGACCTGCTTGCCTACAATCAACTGCCTTCGGCGACAGAGGTGACCGCCGGCAGTCTTCTGCGTATTCCGATGGATTGGCTGAAAAATCAGCCATCCCCCGTCATTGTGGAAACCCTCACCGGGATGGCCTGGTACCGGCGCCACCACGAAAGCGTGCCACGCCCCCTTGCAAAAGGCATTCACCTCAATGTGGGGGATGAACTTCGAACCGGTAACGGCCATTTGTTGCTGCGTTTTGCCGATGGTTCCTCGCTGCGCGTGGGTACCGATACCCAGCTGACCTTTAACCGGCTCACCACCTACGGTCAGACAGGTATGGCCGATACGCAGATACGCCTTGAAACCGGCAAGATCTCAACCCGGGTCAAACCCTTGGGCGATGCAAAATCCCGCTTCGAGATTCGAACACCCTCCGCGGTCGCGGCAGTACGGGGCACCGGGTTTCGTTTACAATCGCGTCCGGAGGCGACACAACTGGAGGTCACCGAAGGCCAGGTGTATTTTGCTCCCCAGGACAAGCTCAGCGACGGCATAACCGCCCAGGCCGGTACGGCCTTGCGCTTTGATACACAAGTCGCCCGGCTGACTCGCTTTAGCATGCTTGGCGCACCGGTGGTGCAAGCCGGTGGGCGTGAAGCTCACGAACTCCCGGTTACTCTGACCTGGGAGCCGATAGCGGGTGCAAGCCATTACCTGTACCAGGTATTTGATCAAGACGCCCAGGATGCCCTTGTCGAAGAGGCGTACACCAGAGAGCCAAAGATCGCGCTGTTTTTACAACGCAACGGCCACTACCGCCTTGCATTGACCGCAATAGACGCCCACGGCATCGCCGGATTCACTCACAGTGTTGCCATCCATGTGCAGTTGCAGGCCCAGGCAGCACAACTGCTCGCGCCCGAAATGGATCAAGCGCTGACACTGGACTTGCCCGAGTTTCACTGGCGTATGCCCAACAGCGGTGAAGTGGCGCGCCTGGAACTGAGTCAGGATCCGGATTTCCACCACTGGAGCGCGGCGTCGGAGTACGCGCAAGACGAAAGCACCCTGCCCGATCGCCGCCTGCTGCCAGGCCAGTACTTCTGGCGGGTGCGAACCCAGCTTGGCAACGATTCGGAGACTGTGAGCGAAGTACGCCACTTACGCATCGTTGAAATGCTGCCGCCGGTAAAGATAAATCAGGCGCGCTTTGTCGATGGCGAGGCGCTGTTGTCATGGCACGGACTGCCTGGCGTCACGGCATACCAACTGGAAATAGCCCAGGACGCGGCCTTTTCCGTCATTATCAAGCGCGAGATGCTGGACCATACCAACGCACAGGTCGTACTCACCCCCGGCAAGACCTACTATGCCCGCCTGACCCCGGTGCCCACCGGCTTTTATATATCGCGAGCCGGCCCCGGCTATCGGCTATCCTTACCCCTTACCAGCCATTGACAAACCCCGGCGCGCATCGGCGCCCTTCTTTAAGCCGCCATTGCCATGCATTTTACCCTTCGCTCAGGCCAAAGAGACGCAGAACAGCTAGTGGCCATCGTCTTGCTGGCGACACTCGTCGCCTTGCTCTTTTACTCCACGGCGGTCGAACGGCTGAATTTCATCCTCTATGACACCGCACTCAAAGTTCGCCCCCTCGCACCGCTCGAAAACACGGCAATTGTCGCGATTGACGAGCGCAGTCTCAGCGAACTGGGGCAATGGCCCTGGCCACGGCAAATACACGCCCAGCTCTTGACCTTGTTGCACCAGTACAACAGCGGCCCGGTTGCCTTTGACATTATTTTTGCCGAACCTGATGCCAGCGGGACCGAGCACGACCTTGCCCTCGCGCTGGCCATGAAGCAGCACGCGCAGGTGTATCTGCCTGTGCATATATTTCCCCGGCATGCCGGATCTACCCTCACGGAGGTGCTGCCGCTGCCCGAGTTGATGACCAGTGCGGCGGGCCTCGCCCACGTGCATGTCGAACTGGACCAGGATGGCATCGCCAGGGGGCTGTTTCTCCATCAAGGCATCGGCAGCCCACACTGGCCAGCACTCGCCCTGACACTGGCCGAAGCCTACCTCCCTGAACGCCTCCTGCCGCACCCGCCTTCACCGGCACAGGCCGACACCCCTGCTTATGTCATGGCCCAAGCGGGTTACCTGGGCATTCGCTTTGCCGGC
>JBFHRO010000217.1:0-5525 GCA_041591635.1 Oleiphilaceae bacterium
CAATGGTGGTTTCAACTTGTATCTGGGCAACAACCCAGCGGCCACAGGTATGTTTGTTTCAATCTCGCAGACGCCTCGTGGATCGACGTGGAAGGCACTGCGAGACAAGGGTGAGGTTCAGGCTTCCGGAATCTTAAAGCAAGAGGCTATCGACTGGATAAAGAACAACCCGGCGGATTTTGTGGGTTTGGCTTTGAAAAAAGCAATGTATTTCTGGATGCCGCCATTTCACAAAGGCAAGGGGGAAGAGTCATCAGCGGCTAAACTCGCGCGTGTGGTGTGGGCGGTTCAGTTTGTTGCACTGGTTGTTTTGGCACTGGGGTCTTTAAAGGTTCGAATGCCGGGGAACAGAGAGTTGGCGCTCTTTTGGCTGGCAATAGGCAGCTACACGGCGGTTCACATGTTGTTCTATGTCATTTTCAGATATCGCGAGCCCATTATGCCGGTGCTGGGTGTTCTGGCAGCGTTAACCCTGGAATCCCTGGTTCTTGGCAAGCGGGCAGGCAAGGAGTACTCGAGCACGCGGCAATGACTCATCACGAACGTTGACCAGTCTGTTGATGCGAGCATCCGTCAGGAAGCAAGCAGATACCGGTCGGCTAATACCCTGAATCTTGTCGCTGCGTTGGACACGAGGTAGGCGATCACCAGGGTGGTTATAAATGACACCAGAATCTGTCCTGCCAGCGGCGTCGATGCCGGAAAGAAATCGGCGAATTGTTCGTTGATCAGATAAAAATGGAGGATATAAAACTCGTAGCTCAAGCCGGCAAAGAATCCGCTGGCGGCAAGTGCCGCCGGGGAGAGCTTGCGGGAAATAGCCAGCAGCAGCGGAACAAAGGCCAGCGGATAAAAGGCAAACAGCAGGTTACGCACGAAAAACGGCAGCACCTCTGCCGTGGCAAGCGCCACCAGGGCAAGCAGGCCGATGCTGCAAAGAAGTGATGGCATCGGCCGGATTTCGGTCAGGCGCTGGATATGCCCGTTTGCCCCCAGGTACAGGCCGATCGAAAAGGAAATGATGACATTAAAAACCGAGGGGGTGACATAAGTGACAAAACTGGCGAGGGTGCAGGCTCCCACCAGCAGGAGCAGGTGAAGAAAACCCCGGCGATGCTTGAAAAGCCGTTGCAGCAGTGGAAAGAGAAGGTACATCAGCACGATCACGGTAATGAACCAAAGGCCCGCCCCGATGCTGGCTTTGTTGGGTACCAGAAACAGCTCAAAAAACGCGCTCAGTCCGATAAAATGCAGCAAGGTATGTTGGCTAATGGCACCCTTGCCGAGCATAAAGTGTGCTGCCAGCACGACCGTGAGACAAAAGGCGAGGGAAATATAGATTCGCGTGAATCTTTTGATCAAAAAGGTACCAAAATCGTATTCCCGTGCAGACAGCAGCACGGCGCTGAGGAACCCCAGAAGCGACATGGTAAGCCCCGGCGACAACGAGCGGGTCGCCAGCAAAACTGCCTCACTGGTGGCCTGTTTGTCGAGTATGTGCCCCAGAAAAACCACCAGAATCACGATTGATCTGATGAAATCATAACCCTCTACCCGCGTGTTCATTGGCAATTCCTTTGAGTGAAACTCCGGTTGTTTTTCTGCGCATCGATGCTGGCACCGGATGTCGACCATCGACATGCCGCCACAACGAGGTGGCCGTGCTAATCCAGCAGCAATGATATCAAGGCCGGGGGATGGGTCGCCCGGCCCATGCACAACAAGTGTGACCGCCCTATCACTCGGATGTCACGCGGCGATTGAAAATGGCCTCCGTTGACCTCATGATGCGCCACAGTTTCCCTGCTTATGGTGGTGTTTTTTGTATGCGTATCGATGGTCATTCCGAGGTGTCTTTACAGGGTGTCACAACCACACTGGACTGGCATTTTTCTACCCGTTCGCCGGCGGCTGATGGCCTCGGTGCCATTTATGTGGCGGATTCGCTCGTTGCCGGTACGGGCGTTTTTGCCGGGCGGGAGTTCACCGCCGGCGAGTGCATTTTGCGTTTTGATGACTCGCGCCTGATCACGCCCGAGCAGCCGTTGCGTCCGGAGCTGGGCGAAACTGATGATCACGTCGATCACCTGGCCAACGGCGCCCTGGTGTACATGCAGGCGCCCGAGCGTTACCTCAATCACTGCTGCGAGCCCAATGCCTTCTGTCGCCATTTTGACGGGGTTCGGTATCTGGTGGCCCGTGTTGATATCCGTCAGGGTGAGGAAATCCTGGTGGACTATGCGCTGAACAGTGCCGTACCCGGCTATTCCTGGCACTGCCGTTGCGGGGCCAGCAGCTGTCGCGAAACCGCGCATCTGGATTTCTTTGCCTTGCCGCGGGCGTTGCAGCTGGCGTACCTGCCGTTACTGGATCACTGGTTTGTTACCGAGCACCAAGCGCGGCTTGCCCCGCTGATGGCGCTGGTCGGTGAGCTGCCGTCGCCGGTCGAACCTCGGGTTGCAGTTCAGGATCAATCGACATAATAGGCCCGCTTGAGTAGCGTCGGGTTCAGCTCCAGCTGCCATTTTTCCAGCTGGCTGCGGCTGAACATCAGGCGCCCTTGCTCGGGAATCCGGGGGACGATGGCTTTGGGAGGCGTTCCCTGGGTGATTTCCAGCACGATTCTGGCCGCCTCCTCGCCCTGGGTTTCGCCCATCATCAGAATGCCGCCGATGGTTTTGTCGGCACCGACAGCAAAGTCCCAGAAGCCAAAAGGTGGAACAGGGGTGTTCTGCGATGACCAATGCATCACGGCTTCTGAATCCACATGCTCGCCGGCGTCATCCAGGAGGGTGTGATACAGGCCGATTACCAACCCGTGGTAGCCCTGCTCTTTAGCTTGCAGCACCTGTTGTTGCCAGTTGGCCCAGTGGCCGATGCGTTTCACCGTCACCCGGATCTTGCTCAGGGTGAATTCTTCCTTGCCGGCAAAGACTTCATTGACGATCACGCTTGAGGTTTCCCCGGAATCAAGCAGCACCAGCAAGCGGATATCCCGACGCGAAGGCAGCAACTGCTCCATGAGCCAGATCACGTCCTGCAGGCGTGGACGTTCCAGCACGCCGGTGATGTTGGGGGCGTGCAAAATGCCGTAGTGACGGGGATTGTTATTGATGCCCAGATAGACCACGGGGGTGGTGGTTTGTGCCAGCCTCGGGCCAAGAAAGCGCAGGGCATTATCATCGGCGAGCATCACCAGATCGGGACGGGTGTTCAGATACTCTTGCCAGGCGAGTTCGGCTCTTGCTTCATAATGCCGGGGCGGGAGGCGCTTGGTGTCCATATGAAAATGGATGAGCCGGTAGCGATCGCCGAGCACCGCCGCAATGCCTTTGTTGAAACTCACATCCCAGGGATAGTCGGCGTGATAACTTTCGATAATCAGAATCAGGGGCGGTGCCTGGATTGCAGGTGGTGACGCGGTGGCGGCCAGCGTTGAGCCAAGCAGCAGCCACCCCAAAACGAGCCCCCAAAACCTTTGTGCGTGCCGTCCACCTGTGCCCATAGCCCGGTTTCTCTGCGGTACCTGTTTGACAGCATAGCCCCCTGCGCTCAAAAGTCACGAGCCCCTGTTCCCCTGTGTGAGTGTCATCCAATCCCTTGTCCGCTGTCTGCGGCAGGGGATTGGCGCCATTTCGCCAGCCGCGCCGCGGCGGCTTCGGCACCTTGGTGACAACGCACCTTGTGTTCTGCCGCGCCTACAGGGTCTAGCAGGGCATCGGTGGTGGCGCGGGCCTGATCCAGATGCGCTTGCTGTTGTTGAACCTGCTGCAAGCGGGCTTCCGTTTCCTTCAGTTCATCCAGGCAGGCATGCAATCCGGAGGGCTTGCCGACCGTTGATGTATGGCTGCCGCTGCTTTTGGCCATGGCCAGACGCAACTGGTATTGCCTGATCTGGGCAGCGGTGGCACGCAATGCTTCCACGGTTTTCGCCTCACTTGCCAGTGCCGCGTCTATGGCCTGTTGCAGTTCGGTTGCTTCGCGCTCCAGGGTGACAAAGCGTTCGCTGTAGCAACCGGCTTCCGCCTCCAGACCCCGGCTTAACGCTTCCCGGCCCTGTTGTTCGCAGCGGGCCATATCGGTTTGCCGGTTCTGGGCCTGCTTTTGCAGTTGCTTGCGTTCGGCCACGCGCAACACCAGGCGCTCCCGCTCGCGCAGCATGGCGGCCTCGGCATCACGGATTTCCTGGGCAAAGATGCGAAACAGCTGATTGTCTACCTGCTTTTCGACCTGTTCGTGTGCCTGACCACGCCAGGCGGTGCGTAATTTGGTCCAGATACTCATCTCTCGCTCCCTTGGCTTATTCGCCAAATTCCTGAATCAGTTGTTTGGTGCGTGCTTCGCTGAGTTTGTTCAGCAGCCGCTGGTTTTCGTGCTCGTCACGCAGAGTTTTTGACAGGGTGATGGTGGAGCTCACCAGAAACATGCCGGTCACGGCCAGGTAGCCTTTGACTACCAGCTCGGCGGGCACCAGAACGATGCCGAGCACAAGCGCGGCCAGTGACAGCACAAAAGAGCATTTCACGAAGAACAACCAGCTGTGGCTATTGCCTTGAAGGTTTTCGTTGGTCATAACGGGTTTCCTCTGTCTTGGGGGGTGTGGGTTGCGACAGATTCAGGCTACCTTTTGCGGGTGTTTGGGTCTATTTTGCTGTACAAAGACTTGTCTGGGTAAGCTCAAGGTGCTGTCATGCAGAACCGTCTGGAGGTTATGTGATTTATACCGATGATGTACTCAAAACACTCAAGGCCATGTTGCGTGAACGAGGCCTCACCTACCGCGATGCGGCCGAGGCTCTGGAACTTACCGAGTCCAGCATCAAGCGCCTGTTCCGCGAACAGGATTTCTCCCTCAAGCGCCTTGAACGCCTGTGTGAGCTGATGGACACCGACCTGGGCACCTTGCTGGCCCAGGCCGCCCAGGCCAAGGCCAGAATTCGCACCCTGACCCTGGAGCAAGAGCAGCTGCTGGTCTCGGATCTGCGCTTGCTGGTGATTGCCGTGTGCCTGGTCAATCGCTGGCAGGTGAGCGAGATCCTCGCTACCTACCGCATAGACGAGCACGAGGCGGTGCAGGCATTGGCGCGGCTGGATCGCTTTCGGCTCATTGAACTGCAGCCGGGAAACCGGGTGAAGCTGCTGGTGAGTGCCGATTTCAGCTGGCGTCGCAACGGGCCGATTCAAGCCTTTTTTGAGCAGCAGGTGCAGGCCGATTTTTTTCAGGCGCGCTTTAACGGGCCGGGGGAAATCCGCCTGTTTGTATCGGGCATGCTGTCCCGGCGTGCTAACGAAAACCTGCGCGAACGCCTCGAAAAAGTTGCGGTGGCATTTCTCCAGGCGAGCGAGGAAGACCGCAGCCTGCCCCTGACCAAGCGTTTTGGCACCAGTCTCTTTCTGGCCATGCGCCCCTGGGAGCTGAAGGCGTTTGAGGCGCTGCGGCGGGAGCCGGACAAGCGGCTGTTCTGATGTTCATCCAAGGGGCGCTTTGGACCGAAAACCGGAGGATCACTTGGCAAGGGGCGGCC
>JBFHRO010000218.1:0-5512 GCA_041591635.1 Oleiphilaceae bacterium
CGCTTTATCGAGGGCGAATTGTTCAATATTCTCAGCTACCGCCAGTAAGCGCCCATACAGGTAATCCCTGGAGCGGTTTTCCATATCAAGAGCCATACCGTAATTTCTCCTTTTCTCTTTGTTCGGATGACGAGCATACAAACCGCGATACAACGCGCAGGCGACACCCAGATTTTGTTCCCATGACCATTGTTCATCTTGCTTATAACTGTGCCGGGCAACCGCTCTTTTAACTGCGCGTTGCACAATATCTTTGGGGGGTGGGCGCTTGTCGATAATCGTGGGCAGCATTCTTTCTGCAAGGTTTTTCTTCAGCGCTTCATTACTTTTGACAATGTCACCATAGGTTGCCTGCAACATGGCCCAAAGGCTCGGGGCTGCCAAATACCACCTGGGCTTTCCCTGCTCTTGCTTGTCCTTGCTGGCACGTTGCCACCAGGCAAAATCCAGGTGCCACTGCTGCAAGTTGTCGAAGTATTCGACGGGGCGAAAATCCCGGTAATAGCTGATCGCCATGCGCCCCGGAGTAGCGGAATCCAAGGCCATAACGACGATCTTATCGGTTAGTTCGAGTTTTTTACCTGAGCGATAACCGGCCAGTTTTTTGTTAAATGCCGCCGCAAAGGACTTGCCAAGATCAATTGAGTGGTCGACACCGGTCAATACGGGCTCGACGGATTCGACATCATCCTCGCCCCATCCATCCGAGTCGCTAAAGGGTTGGGGAATCGTTTTCCCAGACACCGCCCAACTCAAAATCACCTGATCACCATTGCGGTTTCCCTGTCGCGAGATCAACCAGCGCAGGGCATTGTGCGCTTTTTGCGTGACCTCAAAGCCGACAGTTGCGGCCTGATCACTTTCCAGAAAGCGCCCTCGAAAGGTGTAACCGGTAGAATCATTGGCTGAAATAAGTTTGGCCTTATCGCCTGTATTACGCAGCTTTGCCGGGTGATTGGAAGCGACTGGCACTTCCTCACCCGAGACCAGACAGAACGCAGTGACACCACCCTGACTCAGATCGAAATCAATCCACGCTTGTTGCAGGCTTGCATCTTTCCATGTATCTGCCGTTGCCTGCCCTGGTACTTCTACCGTCCAGCAAACCAGCGCATTGCCTTGGTCGAATTTGCCTTTCTCTTTTGGCAAGCCTTTCATCAATGGCGGCTGGTCATCGTCACTGTTCCAAAAAGTCAGCAGCTTTGCGTGTTCATCCAGATAACACACCTTCGCTTCAATCAAGTCCGACATGACCGTTCCTTTGGCTACATAGGCCGCGACAGCTTTAACGCTGGGGTGAGTAAACTCGGAAGCGGCCCAAGAAGTGAGCTGTTTCAAATAGCCCTCGAAATAGTTTTTTTTCTCTCCACCAAAAGCGGCGTAGTCTTTCGCGACATATTGCAGCTTGTCGGCTAACGGGTGCGGAGCTTCGCCACTACTTCGCCCAGCGGAACTTTCCGTGGCGGGCAGAATCACTTGCGTTTTTTCCAATACTTTGGCGCGTTTGAAATTCCCTTCGCCATCTAACGCAATGTTGATATGCGCATTTTGCAGGGTGTGCGAAATCGGCATCAGCGCCTCGTCCACCTCTAAGTTCAGACGCTGTGCACACTCATAGGTGTCATACAGTTGCTTCATCCAGGTCATAGCTGCGCCGCCTCTGCATCAACTAACTTCATATTCTGTTCAAGCTTGAAATCCTTGGCGGTCATATCACGCACAAAGCGCCTCACCAGACGCGGATCGCGGCCATCAAACGCCTCCGGGCGCGCAAACTCGATCACACCATGCTTCATGGTGATCGGGCAGGCGCGGGCATACAGCTTTCCTTCGCCGGTTTCATCCGGGTAATCAAAGCCATGAAACATCAAGCCAAAGCTCAGCTCATCCAGGTCATCATAAGCGCTCTCGCCAGCACCAAACTCACAGGGTTCGATGTAGGCCTGACAATCCCGCGTGCCCAGAAAAATATCTTGCCTGCCACCTTTCTCCAGCATTCGGGTTGCAATCGAGAAATGCTTGCCATCGATACGGTCTTCTGCCAGTTCAGGCCGGTGCTGGTTCCACTCAAAGTGAGCCTGCACCTGATACTCGACTTCATGCAAAAAGGTATAAATCGCCAGACTGTTGCCACCACTCCAAACCAGTGGTTTGGTGCCCTTGGTTTGGGTACGAATGGGCTTGATGATGCGAACCTTGTCGATATGCCAGACCAGTGTGGGTTTCCAGTAGATCGACTTGACTACACCTTTGAGCGCCTCATAAGTCGGCACCTGGTAACTGAACTTCTCGCCTCCGATTTTGGTCACCGGATCAGTAAACAGGGCGTAGCGCCCGAAGAGCCGGAAGCTGATGCTGTTTTTAGGTAGGTTATTCACTGTTCTCTCCTTAAACGACAAGTGTGTTTTGCATTTCCACCGGCTCGGTACTTAAGCCGAAGGCTGAACTGTAATATTCCTGACTCAAATAAAAGATCCCCTCGCCTTCCTGAATCTCGTGTACCGCGTTTGCGTTCACCAGTTTTTCCCATACCTGTGGGAACACATTCACACTGTATTTCTGCGCTTGTTTGAGCAGCTGATAGAACCTGCCCACCTCATACGCCTTGGCAACGGCACACAGCTGCGTGATTAACTGTTCGCCTTGACTGTAGGGGACGATGACAGACTGTGTGGGAGCATCAATTGCCTTGAAAATTCGCCCCGCCTCCATAAACGCCTGCTGGAGCAGCGGAAAGTATTTTGCTGCCTGTCTGCCTTGGTTTTCACTGCAGGGACTATTGGCATGGGTCGAGAGCAGTTCCAACAGGGTTGTATTTTTTCCCTCGCTGTCACGGCATTCGTACGCCATATGCTTTTGACGATCAAAAAAGTAGTAGCGGAAATACTGTTCGATAGCTGCGGGTGACAGCACATCTTCAAAGGATTCGCCGAGCACTCTTTCTGCCTTGTCTTTGCCCACTTCAATATCCTGCAAACGCTGCGTACTTTCTTTATCTGGGTTGACGACATAAACGCTAGCCATCTCGCGCCGCCCATTACGGTTACAACGCCCTGCCGCCTGCGCAATCGAGTCCAGTCCGGCGAGAAAACGGATCACGGAGGCAAAATCCACGTCTACGCCGGCTTCAATCAACTGTGTACTGATGCACAAGACCGGCAATGCATTTTCGGGTTTTAACCTGTCTCTGATCGTATCCAGCAAAACCTTGCGATGTGCGGGGCATTGATTGGTACTCAGATGAAAAATTGCCGCTTCCGAAACTTCGCTTTCACAAAGCTGGTACAGGCGCTGCGCCCATTCTTTGGTGTTGACGATCACCAGACAGCTTCCCGTTGCCCGGAATTGCTCCAGCGCAAAGGCTGCGATTTCATGATCAGCCCAACCACCCGGCTTGATGCAGTTTTCAACACGCACACGACGGAGTTCTTCGAAAAGCGCAGCAAGCCCCAGGCCGGCCATCAGCTCGCTGTTGGGGGACAGTTTCAGCTGGCCTTTTTGAGGCGCATCCAGCCTGTCAAGCACGGGCTGGGTGGCCGTACACAGCAGCACCGAAGCCTGTGTTGCATCGACAAAGAAATTGATCGCATTACAAAACAGGTGAACACATTTGATTGGAAGTGTCTGAATCTCATCAAACACCATCACGCTGTTGGCAAACTGGTGCATTCTGCGCACGCCACGGGTGCCGCCGCTAAACATGGTTTCGAGAAACTGCACCATGGTGGTAATGACGATAGGCACATCCCAGTTTTCACTGATCAGTTTGCTTTGCCAGGTCTGGTTTTCTGGCTCCAGGTTTGAGTGGTGCTCGAGTATCCAGGGGTATTCATCAAGTGCTGACTCAATGGCCTCGCGCATAACCTTGGCGTTTTGCTCAATGATCGAAGTGAAAGGAATAATGTAAAAAACTCGATCCAGCGCATTGGCCTGTGCATGGTGGAGAGCATAACGCAGGCTGGCGTAAGTTTTTCCGCCTCCGGTTGGTACCGTTAACGAATAGATGCCTGGCTGTTGCGTCGCGCGGGCCAAACATTCCCCGGAAATTTTTTGCCGTAAATGATCTATAGGATGCTTTGGTGCAAGGTTTGCCAACCTGGCTTCTAACCGTTCAATCGCGACATTCCAGTCAGGCCTTACTGCTTTTTTCTTTCTTTCCAGCAAGCGCTCAGGTTGTTCGAACTCCGCACTGTTCAGACGATCCGCATCGATCAGGCAGCTGAACAGAAAGCGCGTCAGAAAGCCCAGCTGAAAACTGCCTACGGTGCCAAACGCCTCGTGCAATGAGGGAGTCACTCGTTTAATCACGCCGAGGAAGGTCTCTACATGGCTTTTTTCCTGTAACAGCGCCCCCACTTGTTGCATGAAATCTTCTGGCGTGTTTGCGAGGCACTCACTCAGGCGGGTTTTGGAATCATCTTTTGTGATTCGCTTGGCGAACAGATTTCCCTTATCAAAATCAACGGCAAGCATATCGATCAAACCACTGTGGTGGGAAACGATGCAGGTGGCCAGAATCTGCGCCAGAAGTTTTTCCTTCCCCCGCTTATCGTTGGCGACTAGTCGCTGGTAAACAAGTTGTGCGCCGGCAGTGGAATGGTCGATTTTGCCTTTGAGCAAGGAGGCATCCACATAGGCTTCGTCATCCTGATCTATGTGACCTGAAGCGGACTTGATGTACGCCTGAAAGGCCTCGCTGTACTTGCCAAAATCATGGAGCACGCCCAACAGGTAACCCAACGCGGGCAAACCGATTTTGCTGGCGTGTGCTTGCGCGAGCAGGCCCGTTTCGATGAGATGATCCTCAAGCAACTGCACGGCTCCATCACAAGCCCGCTTGTGTGCAATAAACGGTTGAGTTCGCATTTACAGCTCCCTTATTCGATTCAAAAACAGCCCGCCTGAAGCGCTCTGGCGGATCCATGGATAGCCGACATACGACAGATTGTGCCTGGCTCAATGGACAAAACTTGTCCTGGATATTTGCCCAGTAGTTTCCTTACCATGATGTTACTGACGGAGGCAAACACACGCTGGTAAGCACGAGTGCGGCGCTCGCAGAATCTGATTTGCTGTTAAGCCTAGTGCGGTTTAACGCCTTTTCATGGTGCGCCAACACTTTTTTTCGACCCAGACCATTTTTTAACCAACATCTTCACTATGCGGCTATTGGGGTTTGCCATTAACGATTCTTGCCACAGGCAGCGCGTGTTCTTCCATGCCGGGAAAAGATTGATCACCCCTGTTGACACAAGCCGCCCTCTCAATATATCGTTAATTACCGATGCATTGAGATTCATCCCTGATGACGAACCCGCCCTTTCCCAACGAGTTACTCGACTTCCTCAAAGCCATGGCCAGCGAAAACCGGTTGAAGATGTTTTTGCTGTTTGCCGACGGGAGTGAACGCACGGTAAACGAGGTGACGGCGGCGATGGGGTTGGGGCAGTCGACGGTATCGGAGCAGCTCAAGCTGTTGCGCCAGGCCGGCTTGCTGGTGGCGCGCAAGGAA
>JBFHRO010000219.1:0-5492 GCA_041591635.1 Oleiphilaceae bacterium
GTCACGGTGAACGACTATCTTGCCCGTCGCGACGCTCAGTGGATGGCACCGATTTATAATTTTCTGGGTATGTCTGTGGGTGTGATTGCGTCCGGGCAGCCGCCGGAGGAAAAACGGGCTGCCTATGCGGCAGACATCACCTACGGTACGAACAATGAGTACGGTTTCGATTACTTGCGCGACAACATGGCTTTCAGTGTTGCTGACAAGGTGCAGCGCGCCCTCAATTACGCCATTGTGGACGAGGTTGACTCGATTCTCATTGATGAGGCACGAACGCCTTTGGTGATATCCGGTGCGGTCGAGGACAGCTCAAAACTGTACAAGCAGATCAACCAGGTCGTGCCTCGACTCAAAAAAGCCGAAACAGCGGAAGATGGCAGCGCTGCTGATGACGGTCACTATCTGATTGATGAGAAAAACCGCAGTGTCGAACTGACCGAGGCTGGGCACTCCTTTGTGGAAGATCTGCTGGTTGAAATCGGTTTGCTGGATGAGGGAGACAGCCTTTACTCTGCCGCCAATCTCGGTTTGCTGCACCATATCTACGCCGCTTTGCGTGCACACAAGCTGTTTACCCGTGATGTTGATTACATAGTTCAGTCGGGACAAATAGTCATAGTTGATGAGCATACCGGACGTACCATGCCGGGTCGGCGCTGGGGTGAAGGTTTGCATCAGGCCATTGAGGCCAAGGAGGATGTCTCCATTCAGGCTGAAAGTCAGACTCTGGCATCCACAACCTTCCAGAATTACTTCCGTATTTACAAGAAACTGGCCGGCATGACCGGGACGGCAGATACGGAAGCTTTTGAGTTTCGCCAGATTTATGGCCTGGATGTCATAGTCATTCCCACCAACAAACCAGTGAAGCGGATTGATCACAATGATTTGGTGTATCTGACGCAGGACGAGAAGTTTCAGGCGATTATCGATGAAATCAAGGATGTGGTTGCTGAAAAGCGCCCGGTACTGGTTGGAACGGCGTCTATTGAATCTTCCGAGTTTTTGTCGGCGCTTCTTAAAAAAGCCGGCATTGCCCACAATGTGTTGAACGCAAAACAGCATGCACAGGAAGCCCAGATTATTGCCCAGGCCGGACGCCCGGGCACCGTGACCATTGCCACCAATATGGCGGGCCGCGGTACAGATATTATGCTGGGGGGAAATTGGGAGTCCGAAGTGGCTGCGCTTGAAACGCCAACGGATGAGCAAGTGAAGGCTGTCAAGGAAAGCTGGCAGCAGCGCCACGAGGCCGTGTTGCAGGCTGGTGGTTTGCATATCATTGGAACCGAACGCCACGAATCACGCCGGATCGACAACCAGCTGCGAGGGCGAGCCGGACGTCAGGGTGATCCTGGCAGTACCCGGTTTTTCCTTTCGCTGGAAGATAGCCTGATGCGGATCTTTGCCTCTGATCGAGTGAAGAACATCATGCAGGCCCTGGGTATGCAAAAGGGTGAGGCGATCGAACACCGGATGGTCAGCAATGCGATAGAGAAAGCCCAGCGCAAGGTCGAGGGGCGTAACTTCGATATCCGCAAAACCTTGCTGGAATACGACGATGTCGCCAATGACCAGCGCAAGGTGGTATACGAGCAGCGCAATGATGTTATGGCCCGGGATGATATTGCCGAGATGGTTATGGCCATTCGGGGCGATGTTCTCAACGCGGCCATCAATACCTACATTCCACCCAATAGTCTTGAGGAGCAATGGGATATTGCCGGACTTGAGGCGCACCTGGAATCCGAATTCGCCATCAAGCTGCCGATTCAGCAATGGCTGGATCAGGATGACAAGTTGCATGAAGAGCTGTTGCGCAAGCGAATTCTGGATGAGCTGGTGGCTGTGTACACCGCGAAGGAGTCGGTTGTGGGTGCCCAGTCTTTGCGTAACTTTGAAAAACAGGTTTTCCTTCAGGTTCTGGATACCTTGTGGAAGGAACATCTGGCGGCGATGGATCATTTGCGTCGAGGCATTCATCTTCGTGGCTATGCGCAAAAGAATCCCAAACAGGAATACAAGCGCGAGTCGTTTGAGTTGTTTCAGACCATGCTGGATTCGCTCAAACACGACGTTGTGCGGATCGTATCCCATGTTCAGATTCAGCGTCAGGAGGAACTTGAAGAGCTTGAGCGCCGCCGTCACGAAGCACTGGATCGACAGATGCGTATGGCCAATGCGCATCATGACGATCTCGCCTCCGATTCCGAAGAGGCTGGCGAGACTGCGTCGAAACAGGAAGGGCAAGTGCCCTTTGTCCGGGATGAGCGTAAAGTCGGACGTAACGAACCCTGCCCTTGTGGTTCCGGGAAAAAATACAAGCAATGTCATGGGCAAATGGCCTGATCCCTGGATAGGCGCTGTGAGCCTTCGGGCTCGGTGGTGTCTTTGTGATTTCAGCCCGATCGGGTAAAAATGCCGCACACATTCGGTGACACCAAACGCATCGAAGGTGTGCGGCTTTTGTGTTTTGTGGCGGGCCGTGATTGGCTGCGCCGGTTGGAGTTGGTGTCAAATCATTTTGAGCTGGGGTGCGAATCGAGTTATGGCGGTAGGTAAATGTGATCTTCCTGTGATGATGCCGGTGAAGGGTGTAGCCATCGGGGTTGCCAGTGCAGGGATTAAAAAGCCGGGGCGACCGGATCTGGTGGTATTTGAACTCTGTGAGGGGGCCAGTGTTGCGGGCGTCTTTACCACCAATGCGTTTTGCGCGGCTCCCGTGGTGCTGTGCAAGCAGCATCTTGCGCTCGCCTTGCCGCGCTATTTGTTGATTAACACCGGCAATGCCAATGCGGGCACCGGTGCCCAGGGAATGCAGGATGCCGTGGACAGTTGCCGTGCGCTTGCCAAGCTCGCCAAGGTTGAAGTCCAGCAGGTGTTGCCGTTTTCAACCGGAGTGATAGGCGAACCCTTGCCTGTAGGCAAGCTGGTGGCGGCTTTGCCCCAAGCGCTGAAAAATTGTGACACTGATAACTGGGGTGCAGCGGCCAGCGGGATCATGACCACCGATACCCGCCCCAAGGGGGCCAGTGTCAGCCTGATGATTGGTGGTGAATGCGTTACATTGACCGGCATCAGTAAAGGCGCCGGCATGATTAAACCCAATATGGCGACCATGCTCGGCTTTGTTGCTACTGATGCCAAAATTGCCCCGCCATTGCTCAACAAGCTCCACCGCCAGGCGGCGGAAAGATCGTTCAACCGCATAACCATTGATGGCGACACCTCTACCAATGATTCCTGCATCCTTGTTGCCACAGGCAAGTCGTCGGCACCTGAAATCACCGAGGGGTCGCCCGATTTTCTGCGGTTTGAGGCAGCACTGAATCAGTTGATGCTGGAGTTGGCGCAGTTGATTGTGCGTGACGGCGAAGGTGCGACCAAGTTTGTTACCGTGCGCGTGCAAGAAGCCGCTGCATCCGACGAGGCGCTGCAGGTGGCCTATGCCGTGGCCCACTCGCCGTTGGTAAAGACGGCGCTGTTTGCAAGCGATCCCAACTGGGGCCGGATTCTTGCGGCGGTAGGGCGGGCAGGGCTGGCCAATCTTGATCTGGCACGCATCCATATTTTTCTTGATGAGGTGTGTATCGTCGATGGTGGGGCACGCAGTCCGGGGTACCGCGAGGAGCAAGGGCAAGCCGTCATGGATCGTGAAGAAATAACCATTCGTATTGTGCTGGGCCGGGGCGAGGTTTGTGAAACGGTCTGGACAACGGATCTGTCCCATGACTACGTGACTATCAATGCCGAATATCGAACCTGACTGTGATTCGGGCCTTGTGCACGTTGCTGTTGCGGTGATTGTTCGTGATGGCGAGGTGTTGATCGCTCGCCGTCCGGACCATGTGCATCAAGGGGGGCTGTGGGAGTTTCCTGGTGGCAAGCGCGAGGCCAGCGAAACCCTGGCCCAGTGCTTCGTGCGTGAATTGCGCGAAGAGCTGGCTCTGGAAGTCGACCCCCTTGGCTTGCGGCCGTTTCTGAAGATTCGCCACGATTATGGCGACAAAAAGGTGTTGCTCGACGTATGGCGCGTAACCCGCTTTGCGGGCGAGCCTGTAGGTGCCGAAGGCCAGCCGGTGCGGTGGGTGAGCCTGTCGCAATTAGCCGACTATGAGTTTCCGGTCGCGAACATGGCCGTTGTTAAGGCACTGGCGTTGCCCGAAAAAATGCTGATCACCGGTGACTATGCTTCCCTGGACGTGGCTATTCGCAAGGTAACCCGGGCACTGGAGGACTTTGGTGTGGGCATGGTTCAGTACCGACCGGATCGCGATCGGTTGAACCTGAATCAAGCGCGAGCGCATGCGCAGGTGCTGCATGAGTTATGTCGATCGCGACAGACTCCTTTTATCCTCAATGCAGGTGGTTTTTTTGACGCACCAGAGCTTTGGGGGCAGGCCGGGGATGGCGTTCATGTTCCTGCTGGCCTGGCGCAGTCACTGTCAAAAAGACCGGTGAGCGAGGATCGCTGGTGCAGCGTAGCCTGTCACAATGCCCGGGAATTGGCTCATGCCCGGCGTATCAAGGCTGATTTCGTTACGCTGTCACCGGTGTTGAAAACGGCTAGCCACCCGGATGTGCCGGGTTTGGAGTGGGCCGGATTTGGCGCACTGGTGCACGAAGCCGGTATGCCTGTGTTTGCCTTGGGTGGCTTGTCGCCCGCCGATCTTTCTCGGGTGCTGGAGGTTGGCGCAGTTGGTATGGCGGCCATTCGTGGCTGGTGGTTATAACCTGAAGTCGTGCCATCAAGGGTATTAGCGGACGCAAAATTGTTCTGGCACAATTCATGTGAAGGAATGATCGGGTACTCTGCGAACTTTGGACAGCCTGGTTTGAAGAAGGTGAAAGTAGAATGGCAATGCTGACCCATTTGGACGAAACCGGTGCGGCGCACATGGTAGATGTGACCGATAAAGAGGTCACGACTCGCATTGCTCATGCCGAGGCTTTTATCCGCATGCAGCCGCAGACCTTGGACATGATAGTAACGGGCAAGCACAAGAAAGGCGATGTTTTCGCCACGGCCCGCATCGCGGGCATCATGGCGGCGAAAAAATGCCATGAGTTGATTCCCTTGTGCCACGCGCTCCTGCTGACGTCGGTGAAGGTTAACCTGACCCCGGAGCCCGAGCACTCGCGGGTGCGTATCGATGCCATTTGCAAGCTCGACGCCAAAACCGGTGTGGAAATGGAAGCGCTGACGGCAGCCAGCATCACCGCTCTGACGCTGTATGATATGTGCAAGGCGGTTGATAAAGGCATGGTCATAGAACAAGTGCGCCTGCTCGAAAAGCAGGGGGGGCGTTCTGGCCACTGGCAAGCAACGGAGTGATTATGACAACACGATTGGTGGATGGTTTTGGTCGGGTCGTCGATTATGTGCGGATTTCCGTCACGGATCGCTGCGATTTTCGCTGTGTCTATTGCATGAGCGAGGATATGACGTTTTTGCCCCGAACCGAAATACTCACGCTTGAAGAGATATA
>JBFHRO010000220.1:0-5422 GCA_041591635.1 Oleiphilaceae bacterium
GCCGAATTGACGAAATATGTAACAAGCTCATCGATGGCGGGTTTATCGTTGTCGACGGATCTCATGGGGGGCAGCAAGAAAAAAATTACGGTCCCGACAGAAGCTACTACCAACAGCTGCTGTACAGAGAGGTTGGCCCCAAACAAGCGGTGGAAACACGGGTGAGTTTTGTTGACCGCAAAGGGCGCACCTTTACGTGCATCGGCTACGCCGGCAAAAGATATGGAGAGACCATGATCTGGCAAGTGCGCAAACCGCCTGCGGAGAGCCTCGTACCTTGAGCCGGTTCTGCCCGGCTACATGAGGCAGCAAGTCGCAAGCTTGCCATTTGGGAATGCATAGCCAGTTTCAGGTCATTATTGCACTTGAGAAAACCAACACACACGGAGAAATACCATGAGCTACGAATACGATGACGACTACGACTACGAATACTTCATGGGTGAAGCCCCCTTCCCACGGCGGTTTACGGAAGCGGACGGGCGGGCACTAATGAACCGCGTTGGGAGCAGTAACAGTGCGAACGCCACTTCGGGTGGCGATCTCGCGAGCAACATGAGCCCCTCGGGCGATGATTACGACGCGCAGTATTACGAAGACCAGATCCCCTCGCCCGACGACTGAGATGGCTACCACTGCTGCAGCGCATGCCGGGGTTATTTCAGGGCCGGCTGCGCCTGCATCGAGCCGGTTGACGAGCCGCCAGACACTTGTTTTTGACGACCCGGACGCCCCGCACCTGTCAGCAAAGGAGGCCACATGCGCACAAACATAGACCTGACGCGATACACCGACGAGCAGCGCGACGCGATTGAAACCGCCGTCAGCGGTAAAGACACTGTGATTCACGCCTACGCCGGAGCGGGTAAAACCTCGACCCTCAAGGCGATTTCCCAATGTTTGCCGGGCAAGTCGATCCTGTATGTGGCCTTTAATCGCAGCGTAGTGGATGAAGCGCGGCGAAAATTTGGTCGCCACGTGAAGGTTGCCACCGCCCACGCACTGGCGTACGAGTCGATCCGAGGCCAGTATCCTCACTTGCGCCAGCGCTCAGAGATCTACTTCAACCGCCAAAACCTGTTACGCGCCATACAGTGCGAAGCGCAGGATTTGCCCCTGCAAGAGGGCATCTATTTGCGTTACCTCAAGCAGTGCGTGGCCAGCTTCACCGCCTCGTGCGCGTCTGAAATCGACCTGGATCACCTGAGTTTTAGCAGTCTTTACAAAGAACTGGCGCCAGAAAAGCTCAGCCATGATCGCTTGGCAGAAATTGCCGTTCATTTGGTCATGAGCGCCCGCAAACTCTGGCAGGAATTAAGCCGCACCGACATCCGCTATCTGCCCCTGCAGCCGAACCAGGTACTCAAACTCTGGAGCCTTGGCGAGCCACGCATTGGGCGCGATGTGATTTTGTTTGATGAAGCCCAGGATGCCGACCCGGTCATGCTCAGTGTTTTTCAGCAGCAGGCAGCGCAAAAAATCGTTGTGGGCGACAGCTATCAGCAACTGTACCGCTGGCGCGGCGCGGTGGATGCGATGCGCAAAATCACTGGCGAACAGCGCTATCTCACCCAATCATTTCGCTTTGGCGAGGCGATTGCCGCCGTGGCCAATGATCTGCTCGACCGGCTCAAAGCACCGTACCCCTTGCGCGGCAACCCGACCATCGACGACTGGGTAAGTGTGCGCAAGGCCGATCACCTGATGGATGTCGAGTTGTACCGCAGCAATGCCGGCCTGTTCAACGGGCTGATTCAGGCCGTGGATGAGGGCCGTCCAGTGCGCCTTAACGGCGGCGTGGCCGATATTGTCAGGCGTCTGCAAATGCTGGATCGCGTGATCAAGGGTGAAACCGGCAAAGGCATCATGGAAGGAATCAAGGGGTTGGAGGGCCTCTTGGCCTGGGTCGAAACCGAAGAAGGCAGCGAATTCGCGGCACTGTTAAAACTGCTGCTTGCGCACGGCGCCACGCATCTGATCGATTTGCTGGATAAAACCCAGCTGAACGACAGCGCCAATGCCTGCCTGCTGTCTACCGTTCACAAGGCCAAGGGGTTGGAGTGGCGCCACGTGGAACTGGGGGAAGATTTTTATGAAATCGACGAAAACCAGCTTTTATTCAGCGAATTGCAACTGAACTACGTTGCTGTCACCCGTGCTCAAAAAATACTCGATATATCACGTTGCGGGGCCATTTCGAGCCTGCGCCAGTCGCGTAAAACAGCGCCGGCAGCGGCGGCATCTCCCCCGCAGAAAGTATGAACACCTTAGCCCGAACCACCGCCAACCCTGAGGATAGCCCCGATGCGCCAGCGTGAACCCATGATTATTGCCTACGACATATCCCTCACCAAATCCCGAACCCGGGTATTCAAAACCCTGACCCGATGGAAACTCGATGGCCAGAAATCGGTGGTGGAATGCCTGCTGGCCACCTGGGAGCGAGACGAGCTGATTCTGCAGATTGCCGAAGAGCTAGACCCGCTCACGGATCGGCTATTAGTAGGCATGCTGGATACCCGTCGGCAATGTTTGGGATTAGGAAAAGGCCAGCGCACCGCCAACGGCCTGTTGAAGGTCGGCTGAGGCTGGCGAGGCGCGACCACTATCCAGTAACCCACGGTTAAGGAGCACCGCCCATGGCCGGTTTTTATCTGGTGGCCTACGACATTGCCCACCCGAAGCGTTTAAAGAAAATCCATCGCACCTTGCGAAAGCGTGGGTTGCCGGTGCAGTACTCGGTCTTTCTGTGCAAGGCCAGTCACAGCCAAATGGTGCGCATTCTCGACGAACTCGAACCCCTTATCGAGCCCACGCAAGACGATGTTCGCGCCTATCCGGTGCGCTGGCCCAACGGCTTTATGACCTCGGGCAAAGACGCGGATCTTGCCAGTAAAGCCTTTTGGACCACAGCGGCCCCCGAGAACAAAAAGAATTCCACAAAGGCACCGCGGAAGAAGAAGGCCGTACCGCAAACCGGCAATGTGATTACCCGCTGGATCAAAAGGCACTTAACCCCCGGATAGCCAGGGCCCATCTACCCATCACCCTTGTCATTTTCTATCAGCACGGGAGTTGCCCAATGAACCATGAATTACTGATCTGGATTGATGAATCCGATGTCAGCCTGCGCTGCCGCAACGAGGCCATTCGCGTCGAGCGCGAGGGCAAGCTGCTGCGAAACCTGCCCTTAAACGCCACCGCGACCATTGTGATTACCGCCAATGCACAGCTTGAATCCAACGTGTTGCGGCTGTGTGCAGAAAAAGGCGTGAATGTCGCCTTTTTGCCTACACGCTTTCGTAAAGCCCATGTTTCCCTGGCCGGGGTGGGTACCTTAAGCCCTGGGCTTCGTGCCGCACAGCACAAGCTGGCCGATCAGCCCGAAGAAACCCTGGCACTGGCGAAAAAAATCATCTGGTACAAGCTGGAAATATACCGGCAACTGCTGGCCCGGGAAAACGAAGTCGGCCCCTTGAGCGATACGCTCGCCCAGCGGCAAATGCAACTTGGCAGCGCTAAACACCCGGATGAAGTACGTGGCCTGGAAGGGCAGGCGGCACGGCTCTGGTTTGGCTGGCTGGCCACCCGTATCGACCCCCGATGGCAGTTTGGTGAGCGCAATCGCCGCCCCCCGAAAGACCCGGTAAACGCGGTGCTCTCCTTGGGGTACCGGTTTCTGGAAACCGAACTGGGTAATCTGGTGCGGTTGCGCGGGCTCGATACCACTCGCGGCTACCTGCATGCCCTGTATCCGGGGCGTGAATCCCTGGTGTACGACTTGCTGGAGTTGTATCGCCCCTTGTATGACCACTGGCTGGTCACCCAATGGTTGCCCGATGCGCCCCAAAGTGCCTTTGCCTCGGCTACCGAAGCCGAAGGCTGCCGCCTGGCAAAAAGCGGTTGGCCACTTTTTATGCAAGGGTGGAACGATTGGCGCATTGGGGTTCATGCCGTGGATGACACCCGTCATCTGCTCGGTTTTGGTTTGCCCATTCATGCCGACAATTGCAGTTTGCGCGACTTGATGCAGCGCACCGTTGACGGCTTTGCCAGCCTGTTACTGGCTCAGGCGAACCTTTCCCTTCCTGCGACCGCGACCGAGAGCGAGGTGAATCATGTCTAGTTTGAGAAATAAAATTCTGCCCGCCAAAAAAACGCGTGTGTACACAGCGGCTGCCAGTGTGAGTGCGGCGGCGAACGTGCAGAATACAGCGTGGCCCTTACTGAGTTCGGCCCGCGTGCAGCAGGCGTGGAACTATTTTGTAAACGATAAAGCCATATGGCAGGCGGGCATTACCCGTAACGATATGGAAAAACAACACCTGCTGTATTTGCTGGATCTCATAAATGAACTCAAAAGCGGCAACTACCAGCCGGATTACCCGCGACGCATTAACCTGGAAAAGCCGGATGGGTCGCCCCGGCCGATTGCCATACTCACTCTGCGCGACAAATTTGTGCAACGCCTGATACTCATGGAGCTTGGCCCGCAACTGGAGCCGCATTTGCACCCCGACAGTTACGCCTATCGGGTTAATTATTCTCGCGAGGGGGCGCAAAAGGCGGTACAAAAATACATATCGGCCGGGTTTGACTATCTGGTCGATGCGGATATCAGCAACTTTTACGATAACATTCCGGTTGACAGGCTGCTCGACCAGCTAAAACCCGCTATCGACAACGAGCAGTTGTATCGGCTGATCGAAAAAATACTCAAGGCCCATGCGCCGCATAATAAAGGTGGCCGCAAGGTTGGCTTGAGCCAGGGGGCGGTATTATCGCCGATGATTGCCAACTGGTACCTGAACGGGCTCGACTGGTATCTGCACGAACAGGGGATTCACTTTGTACGCTATGCCGACAACATAATGCTGTGCGTCGAAAATGCAAAAGCGCAAAAGTCGGCGTTAAAAACCCTGGAGCACGGCCTTGACGAACTGGAGCTGATGCTCAACACTCAAAAAACGGCACTGATCCCGCCTGGCGAGGTCACGCAATGGTTGGGCATAGAGATTGCCGCCACTGTTGAGAAAAAAGCCAAAAATAAAAGCGAAAACAATGGGTTAAGTAATTTTTTCCAGTTTTTTCGTCGCTAGTGTTAAAAAACCGAAAAAACCACACTATGTTGTGGTTTTTTCACCGCTCTTTAACAGTGAAAAAAGGTAATTTTTTATTGACGCCATCGGCAATTTTAAAGTAGGCTGTAACCCGTTGTCAGGAAAGCGGTTTCTAAAAGTCAATAGGGTTAGAACCATGCCCCGCTTATTAGGGGATTAAGACATCTAGCTCGGGCACCATCCACCAACAAGCCACGTTAGAACCATGCCCCGCTTATTAGGGGATTAAGACTCCAGAATTGCGCGCACTCGTCCGTTCCTGTTTCGTTAGAACCATGCCCCGCTTATTAGGGGATTAAGAC
>JBFHRO010000221.1:0-5409 GCA_041591635.1 Oleiphilaceae bacterium
AAGGGTCGTGCGGTGTCTGCCGGTTTGGGTTGGCCAGGTGCAGTGGAATCCTGGGGCTTTTGGTTTTTTGGCTTTTGCCCCGCACGTGCCTGAGTGATGTAATACAACGAAGGGCGCGTGCCTCAGTCACGCTGCCTTCCGGAAAAAGTGAAAACCCCGCAAGGCATCCCTTCCGGGGTTTTTGTTTTTTGACGGAGAATGCTATGCAAGTTATCAGTTCACAGCCCACCGCTAACCCCCTGCCGGTGGTCGACCCGCTGGCCGGCGTCGCCCAAATCACGCCTTTGCCTTCGCCTGCCAGTCTGCTCGGACAGTTACCCTTGGCGCCTGAAGTGGCCCGGCAGGTTCAGGCTCATCGCCGTGCCATTGGCGCAATCCTGAGTGGCGAGGATGCGCGGCTGCTGGTCATTACCGGCCCCTGCTCGATTCATGATTCTCAGGCCGCCTTTGACTACGGTCGCCGCCTGGCGGCACTGCAAGCGCAGGTGGGTGACAAGCTGTTGCTGGTCATGCGCTGCTATTTCGAGAAACCCCGTACCTCGGTCGGCTGGAAGGGGCTGTTGCATGATCCTCACCTCGATGGTCGGCACGACATGGCCCAGGGGGTTCACCGCGCCCGTGAAATCCTGCTGGAACTGGCCGGCATGGGCTTACCCCTGGCTACCGAAGCACTCAATCCGCTGGCCATGAACTATTTGCAGGATGCCCTCAGTTGGGTGGCCATCGGTGCCCGCACCACCGAGTCGCAGCCGCACCGGGAAATGGCCAGCGGCCTGCCCCTGACGGTGGGGTTCAAAAACGCCACCGACGGCAGTTTCACGGCGGCCATCAATGCCATTCGCTCGGCGGCGGTTGCCCACAGCTTTTTGGGGGTCGATAGCCAGGGGGCACTGGGCGTGGTGCGCACGGCCGGCAACCCGGGCTGCCATATTGTGCTGCGCGGCGGCAATGGCCGGCCCAACTACGACCAACTCAGCGTGGCCCGCTGTGAGCAGGCGCTGACGAATGCGGGGCTGGCGCCGCGGATTGTGGTGGATTGCAGCCACGAGAACTCGGCCAAAGACCATCGCCGTCAGGCACAGGTGCTGGCCGATATTGGCCGCCAGAGGCAATCAGGAAATCGCTCGATTTGCGGCGTCATGCTGGAAAGCTTTCTTGAAGAAGGGCGTCAGGACATAGGCCCCGCCTTGCGTTACGGCCAGTCGGTGACCGATGCCTGCCTGAGCTGGGAGCAAACCTGTGTCGCCTTGCAGGCCCTGCATGGGCAGCTGCAAGGCGAATGAGGCTAAAGGCCCCAGGCCGCCTGCAGCACATGCCAGGCTTCATCGGCGCTGTCAACCAGGGTGAAGAGTTCCAGGTCGGCTTCGCTGATGGCACCCTGGGCGACCAGAAACTCGAAGTCGATCAGCTGCTGCCAGTAGGCCTTGCCCAGCAGCACCACGGGCAGGGGTTTGATTTTTTGGGTCTGGATCAGGGTCAGGGTTTCAAAGAGTTCATCGAGGGTGCCAAAGCCGCCGGGGCAGGCGATCAGCCCCTTGGCCCGCTTGAGAAAATGCATTTTGCGGATGGCAAAATAATGAAACTGAAAGCACAGCTCCGGCGTAATGTAGGGGTTGGGCTGTTGCTCAAAGGGCAGCACTATGTTCAGGCCAATGCTCTTGCCGCCAGCATCGGCCGCACCCCGGTTGGCGGCTTCCATCACGCCCGGGCCGCCGCCGGTGACCACGACAAAGTGGCGCCCGTCGTGCTTGAGCGATGTTTCGGTGATGTACCTTGCGAGGGTGCGGGCCTCACGATAATAGCGGCTGTTGCTTACCACCTCCTGGGCTATCCGGCATTGGCGAATCAGTGTCAGATCGCCCGGGCGGCTCGCCAGTGTGGCCTTGGCCTGCGCCAGCTTCTGGTGAGCGGTATCGGGGTCGGGGAAGCGCGCCCCGCCAAAAATCACCACGGTCGATTCAATGCCTTGTTCCTGCTGTACCAGATCGGGCTTGAGCCATTCCAGTTGCAGGCGCACGGCGCGTAATTCATCGGTCAGCAGAAAATCGCTGTCGGTGTAGGCCAGCCGGTAAGAAGGATGGTCGGTGGGCGAGAAACCGGCCCGCCGGGCATCGTCGGCGGCGGTCGGAAAAATGTGGTTGACAGGTTTGGGTTCGGTCATAAACGGCCTTTGGCTCGGATCAAGAAACAAGAATCAAAGAACAGAAATCAAGGGGCTATCAAGGTGCTATGGTGCGGCGCCCTGGCCCCGACCTCAGGCAGACGGCAGCGTGCCCGGCCATACCCAGTCATTTTCCGCCGGCAGATCGACCCCGTGTTTGTGGGCGTAATGGCGGCAGGCAATCTGGCGATCCCGGAACAGCTGCTTGGCATGTGCCCCGGCCACCTTCAGTCGTGGTACCCGATCAATCACATCAATGGCCAGACTGAAGCGGTCGATTTCGTTTTCAATCGCCAGTTCCAGCGGTGTGTTGATGTTGCCGCGCTCGGTGTAGCCGCGCACATGCAGGTTCTTGTGGTTGGTGCGCCGGTAGGCCAGGCGGTGAATCAGCCAGGGATAACCGTGGAAGTTGAAAATGATGGGCTTGTTGGTGGTAAAGAGGCTGTCGAAATCCCCATCCGACAGGCCGTGCGGGTGTTCGCCCTCAGAAGACAGGCGAAACAGATCCACCACATTGATAAAGCGGATCCTCAGATCGGGAAATTGCTCGCGCAACAAGGCGGTCGCGGCCAGGGCTTCCTTGGTGGGAATGTCGCCACAGCCCACCATCACCACATCGGGCTCCATCCCCTGATCGTTGCTGGCCCAGCCCCAGATGCCCAACCCTTTGGTGCAATGGGTGATGGCTTCGTCCATGCTCAGGTACTGAATGTGTGACTGTTTGTCGCACACGATGACATTGATGTCGTTGTGGCTGCGCAGGCAGTGATCGGCGGTCGAGAGCAGGCAGTTCACATCCGGTGGCAGGTAAATGCGGGTGACGCGCGGGCTTTTGTTGACCACCAGATCCAGAAAGCCGGGGTCCTGATGGGTAAAGCCATTGTGATCCTGACGCCACACGGTGGAGGTGATCAGCAGGTTGATCGAGGCAATGGGCGCGCGCCAGGGCAGCGCCTCGCAGATCGCCAGCCATTTGGCATGTTGGTTGAACATGGAATCGATGACATGCACAAAGGCTTCATAGGTGGCGAAAAAGCCATGCCTGCCGGTGAGCACGTACCCTTCAAGCCAGCCTTCAAGGGTGTGTTCCGAGAGCATTTCCAGCACCCGGCCGTCGGGGCTCAGCTGGCCGCCGTTGGCGTCTTCGGGCAGGTAGTCGCACAGCCAGAGTTTTTTACTGACTTCGTAAATGGCATCCAGTTTGTTGGAGCTGTTTTCATCGGGGCCAAAGACGCGGAAGTTATCCGGGTTCAGGCGCATGATGTCGCGCAGCATGGCTCCCAGGGGCTTGGTGTTCATGGCGCTGGTGCGGGCCGGTTGAGGCACCTGCACCCCGTAGTGTTCGAAATCGGGCATGCGCAGGTCGCGCTTGAGCAAACCGCCGTTGGCGTGCGGGTTGGCGCTCATGCGCCGGTTGCCCTTGGGGGCCAGGGCTTGCAGCTCGGGCGCCAGGCGGCCATCGGCATCAAAGAGTTCGTGCGGCCGGTAGCTGCGCAGCCAGGCTTCGAGCGCCTTGAGCTGGGCCTCGTTGCTGTGTACCGCCGCCAGCGGCACCTGATGGGCCCGCCAGAAGCCCTCCACCTTGTTGCCTTCCACCTCCTTGGGGCCGGTCCAGCCTTTGGGTGAGCGCAGCACTATCATGGGCCAGATCACCCGTTTGGCTTGTCCTGTGGTGCGGGCCGTTTCCTGATGGGCGCGAATTTCCAGCACGCAGGTTTCCATGACCTGTGCCATCGCCTGATGCATCTGCAGCGGGTCGTCGCCCTCGACAAAGAAAGGCTTCCAGCCATAACCGCGCAGCAAAGACGCCAGCTCTTCGTGGGGAATGCGGGCGAGCAGAGTGGGGTTGTTGATTTTGTAACCATTGAGATGAAGGATGGGCAGGACCGCCCCATCGCGGATGGGGTTAAGAAACTTGCTGGAATGCCAGGAAGTGGCCAGGGGGCCGGTTTCAGCTTCGCCATCGCCCACCGCTACCGTCACTATCAGATCGGGGTTGTCAAAGGCCGCACCGAAGGCGTGGGAGATGCTGTATCCCAGTTCGCCGCCCTCGTGGATCGAGCCAGGGAGTTCGGGCGTGCAGTGGCTGCCAATGCCGCCAGGAAAGGAGAACTGTTTGAACAGCCGCTGCAGGCCGCCCTTGTCGCGGCTGATTTCCGGGTACACCTCCGAATAGGTGCCTTCAAGATACACAGGCGCCAGCACGCCCGGCGCACCGTGGCCCGGGCCGGCAAGAAAAATGGCGTTGAGGTCGTAACGGTTAATCAGCCGGTTCATGTGCACATACATGAACGACAAGCCGGGGCTCGCCCCCCAGTGGCCCAGCAGGCGGTTCTTGATGTGCGCCAGCGCCAGGGGCTCTTCAAGCAAGGGGTTGTCACGCAAATAGATCATGCCGGTGGCGAGGTAGTTGCAGGCACGCCAGTAGGCATCCAGGGCTTGCAGTTCAGCATCGGTAAGGGGGGGCGAAACAGGGGGCGTGGCCATAATCTCTTCTATCCTTTGGGAGCCGTGTCCGGGATGTGGATTGTCAGTAGATCTCTGGATGACAAGCCTACTGCTTCTGCACCGCAAAAGCCAAAGGTCGGCTCGGATGTTAAGCGATAATAGCAATTTGCTATTGAATATATTTGTGTAATTAACTGTATTAATTGAGTGTGGATCACTAGACTGAAGTGGTAAAAGTAACTCCCCCACCACTACGCAGGAGAAATTGCTATGTTGAATTCCAGAGAAGGGCACCCTGTGCCCCAGGTCACCTTCCCCGTGCGCGTCGATAACGAATGGCAAAAAGTTACCACCGATGAGCTGTTTCGCGGCAAAACGGTGGTCTTGTTCGCGCTGCCCGGCGCCTTTACGCCCACCTGTTCCAGCACCCATCTGCCGCGCTACAACGAGTTGGCGGGGGTGTTCAGGGAAAACGGCGTCGACAGCATCATCTGCCTGTCGGTCAATGATCCCTTTGTGATGAACAGCTGGAAGGCCGATCAGCACGCCGAAAACGTATATTTTCTGCCCGACGGCAACGGCGAATTCACGCAGGGCATGGGCATGCTGGTGGACAAGGCCGCGATAGGTTTTGGCAAGCGCAGCTGGCGGTATTCGATGCTGGTCAAAGATGGCGTGATTGAAAAAATGTTTATTGAGCCCGATGTTGCCGGCGACCCCTTTAAGGTGTCGGATGCCGATACCATGCTCAACTACATTAACCCGGAGGCGAAACTGCCGGCTCGCGTAACGCTGTTCAG
>JBFHRO010000222.1:0-5392 GCA_041591635.1 Oleiphilaceae bacterium
CCACGACCGCCAATGGATGGCCCGGGCCATCCGTCTTGCCAAAAAGGGACTCTTTACCACAGACCCCAACCCCCGCGTGGGATGTGTGGTTGTTAATGGCGGACAGCTTGTTGGCGAGGGCTGGCACGAATTCGCCGGCGGACCCCATGCGGAAACCCACGCATTGAAAATGGCAGGTGAAAAGGCCCGCGGTGCCACCTTGTACGTCACGCTGGAGCCCTGCAGTCATTTTGGTAAAACGCCGCCCTGTGCGGATGCCTTGATTGAGGCGGGCGTGAGTCGCGTGGTCGTGGCGATGCAGGATCCCAATCCATTGGTGGCAGGCCAGGGATTGGCGCGGCTGCGCTTCGCCGGCATTGAGGTTGAGGTTGGCTTGCTGGAAACAGAAGCCAACGCTTTGAACCCCGGCTTTATCAAGCGTATGCGTACCGGGTTGCCACTGGTACGCGTCAAGCTGGCCATGAGTGTCGACGGCCGGACGGCGATGCGTTCGGGTGAAAGCCAGTGGATTACCGGATCAGCTGCCCGGGCCGATGTGCAGCGGTTGCGTGCCCGAAGCTCTGCCATTGTGACCGGATCCGGTACTGTGCTGCATGACGATCCGGCCCTTACCGTCCGCATTGACCCCTTGGCTTCGTCTGGGTTGCCACAAGGTACCAGGCAGCCGATGCGGGTGATTCTCGACTCTGACTGTCAGCTGGATCCTGCGGCCAAGGTGCTTGGTGCAGAGGGCCAGTGTGTGATTGCGACCTTGCATGGGGTGGTGGTGCCGGAGCCGCTGGCCGCCATCAAAGGGCTGACAGTGGTACCTTTTTCGGCACAGGAAACGCTTTTTGGTTCCGGTATTGATCTTGGCCAGCTCCTGCACTGGCTGGGCAAGCAGAACTGCAATGAAGTATTGATAGAGGCGGGCGCCCGGCTATGCGGGCAGTTCCTGCATCAGGCCCTGGTCGATGAACTCTGGGTCTACATGGCCCCGGTGTTGATGGGAAGCGAGGCGAGGCCGCTGGTAGAGTTGCCGTTGCAACAGATGGCGCAGCGTCACCTTCTGCAACTGCAGGATCTGCGAATGGTTGGCGACGATGTGCGCATGATTTATCGGCCGGCACCCCATGAGCTGACAGCCGTATCTGAGGCGGAGTAACACCATGTTTACGGGAATCATTCAGGCCGTGGGTCAAATTCAGGCGCTGCAGCCTCTGTCAGGGGATTTGCGTCTGCACATACTGGCGCGGGGACTCGAGATGGCCCATGTCAGGCTGGGCGACAGTATTGCGGTGAACGGTGTGTGCCTGACGGTGACGCACCTGACCGGCAGCGGCTTTTGGGCCGATGTTTCCAACGACACCCTGGAGCACACCTGTCTACGCGAGTATCAGGTGGGCATGAAGGTTAACCTGGAGCCGGCGTTGACCTTGTCGACACCCTTGGGCGGGCATCTGGTGAGTGGCCATGTCGACGGGGTGGGCGTGGTGCGAGAGCGTTTCGATGATGCCCGGTCGGTTCGTTTTTGGATTGATGCGCCCTCGCAACTGCATAAATACATTGCCTTGAAGGGGTCGATTGCCGTAGACGGCGTCAGTCTTACCGTGACAGGGCTGGACCAGCAGGGTTTTCTGCTTAACATCGTGCCGCATACGGTGGCGCAAACGCTGATCCAGGCCTATCGCCCCGGTACCCGGGTGCATCTCGAGGTTGACCTGCTGGCGCGTTATCTGGAGCGATTGCTTGGCAACGCTTCTTCGCAGCCTTCATCCAATGCACCGGCGTTGTCGCTCGAGCGGATACTGGCATCCGGGCTCGTTCGCCGTCGGCAGGGCGGCTCCTGACACTACAGGTTTGCACACCTCTGTCCCTTGCCGGACGGATTAAATCATTTTCAAGAGGGTCAGAGCGATGGAGCTCAATACCGCACAAGAAATCATTGAAGACATTCGGCTCGGCAAAATGGTCATTCTGATGGATGATGAAGACCGCGAAAACGAAGGTGACATTATTGTGGCGGCGGAGTGCGTGACCGCCGAGCATATCAATTTCATGGCCCGCTATGCCCGTGGCCTGATTTGCATGCCCATGACCCGGGAACGGTGCGAGCTGCTCAAACTGCCGCTGATGGTACAACGCAACGGCTCGGGATTTGGTACCAAGTTTACTGTGTCCATTGAAGCGGCAGAGGGTGTTACCACCGGTATTTCGGCGGCGGATCGGGCCAGAACGGTGCAGGTTGCTGCCGGCAGAGGAGCGCGCGCAGAGGATATCGTTAGCCCCGGACATATCTTCCCCTTGATGGCTCAGCCGGGGGGCGTGCTTTCCCGCGCGGGTCATACAGAAGCCGCCTGCGATCTGGCGCGCCTGGGGGGGTTTGAAGCGGCAGGAGTGATCTGCGAAATCATGAATGACGACGGCACCATGGCACGCCGTGCCGAGCTGGAGAAGTTTGCGCAGGAACATCAGCTGAAAATAGGCACCATTGCCGATCTCATTCATTACCGCACCCTGCACGAACAAACGATTGAAAAGCTGAGTGAAAACCTGCTTGAAACCGAGTTTGGCGAGTTCAACCTCATTACCTATAAAGATACCATCCAAAACGGTACCCACCTTGTGTTGCAGCGGGGCAGTGTCAAAGCGGATGAGCCCACCCTGGTGCGGGTGCATGTGGCGGATACCCTGCGCGATCTTATCGGTGCACGAAAACCGGGGATTAACAGCTGGCCACTGCAAAAGGCGCTCGCCAGGGTGGCCGCTGAGGAGGCTGGAATCGTGGTGCTGCTGGATGTTGGCGAGTTGCCGGATCTGGAAGAATGCATTGCCAGTTTTTTTGCCAACCGTCGGCCGCGAACCACGGCATCGTCCGGGAGTGGTGTCTACCTGACCGTGGGAACCGGGTCGCAGATACTGCGCGATCTGGGCGTCAGACAAATGCGTTTATTGAGTTCACCTATGAAGTTTTCGGCCATTTCGGGATTTGATCTGGAAGTGGTCGAGTACATTCCTTACCAGGGTTAGCCTGAGTTTAATGTTTGTGGAGAGGTAGCATGTCAACGATTAAAACCTACGAAGGTAACTTCCGTCATTGTGAAGGCCGCTTTGCCATAGTTGTAGGCCGTTTCAACAGCTTTGTGGTGGAAAGCCTGCTGGAAGGCACCGTCGATTGCCTTTCGCGGCACGGTATTGAAGATGAGGACATGGAGATTTTCCGGGTGCCAGGAGCGTTCGAAATTCCTTTGGCCGTTAAGCGGATTGCCAAAACAGGTCGCTTTGATGCCATCATCGCCTTGGGTGCTGTGATTCGCGGCGGTACGCCGCATTTCGAGTATGTCGCTGGCGAGTGCGCCAAGGGGCTGGGCGTGGTCTCTCTGGATGCCGAAATCCCGGTCAGCTTTGGTGTCTTGACGGTTGACAGTATTGAGCAGGCCATTGAGCGCAGCGGTACCAAGGCCGGCAATAAAGGCGAAGAAGCTGCCATGTCGGCACTGGAGATGGTCAGTTTGCTTGGCCAGATTGGAGACTGACCTGTGAGCGATGAATCCACCTCAGAAAATGCCAACCAGCCCAGTGCTGCCCGGCGTCGTAAAGCAAGAACCCTGGCATTGCAGGCACTTTATCAGTGGCAACTGGCCAAAAGCAGTGTGGCCCAGATTGAGGCGGAGTTTGCTGTCGATAACGATATGTCGAAAGTAGATGTAGCTTATTTTCGCGATATTTTGCACGGCGTGACCAGTCAAAAGTCAGAGCTGGAGGCACATTTTTCCCCCTTTCTCGATCGGCCTGTGAACGATGTTGACCCTATAGAGTTGTCATTGCTGCGTATGGGGGCCTATGAATTGATGAAGCGCGTCGACGTTCCCTACCGCGTTGTAATCAATGAGGGAGTGGAACTGGCGAAGAAATTTGGCGGCACCGATGGTCACAAATTCATCAACGGTATTCTCGACAAGATGGCATTGCGTTTACGCGCCCCGGAAACCCGGCACAAGCCTCGTCAACCCAAGGCTGAATGATCTGATCTCATGGATGAGTTCGAGCTGATTCAAGGGTATTTTACCGATATTGGTGCTCTGCCGCTGTGCCCGGATTTGGCCCGGAGCCTGCGACTGGGCATTGGCGATGATTGCGCCGTTTTGCGCCTTCCCCCGTCATACGATCTGTGTTTTTCCATGGATACGCTGGTGGCTGGCGTGCATTTTCCGCAAGACGCGCCGGCGCAGCGCCTCGGTTATCGCGCCTTGGCGGTCAATCTGAGCGACCTGGCAGCCATGGGGGCGATGCCCTTGTGTTTCACGCTGGCGTTGACACTGCCGGCCTTTGATGCCCACTGGCTCGCCAGCTTCGCTGCAGGACTGGATGGGTGCGCCCGCCGGTTTGGGATCAAGCTGGTGGGCGGGGATACAACACGGGGCCCCTTGAGTATCACCATTGAGGTAAAGGGGGCGATCCCTGAGGGGCGTGGATTGCGCCGTACGGGTGCCCAGCCGGGCGACAAGATCTGCGTGACGGGCACCTTGGGTGATGCACACGCCGCCCTGAAGTGGCTTGACGGGTCCATTGCGGGTACGCAGGAAGCAAATCCGCAGAAGATGGCGTGCGACCATCTGATCGAGCGGTATTACGAGCCTGTTCCGCGTGTGCGGGAGGGGCAGTTATTGCGCGAGTACGCCAGTGCCTGCATTGATGTGTCTGATGGTTTGCTGGCGGATTTGGGGCATATTTTGAAGGCATCCGGTGTGGGTGCCATTATCCGTGATGAATCCATCCCGCTGTCGGATGCCATTCGTTGCCTCGAATCTGATCCGCTGCCGCTGGCGCTGACGGGCGGCGATGACTACGAGTTGTGCTTTACCATAACGCCATCAAAGTTAGATATGCTCAGACAGGCTGTGCCTGAGCTGGGAGTGGCAGTTATTGGCACCATCATCCGGGAGCAAGGTATGGTGCGAGTCGACGCACAGGGCAATCACCACAGGGTTACGGGACGCCTGGGCTACAAACACTTCGAATAGTAACGCATCAGGATCAAACCATGATTTTTATCTCATTGCCAAAGCACTTCTTGCGTAATCCTGTCAATTTGATGGCATTTGGATTTGGCAGTGGCTGTTTTGCCAAGGCGCCAGGAACCTGGGGGACTCTGGCAGGGCTCTGTCTGTTTCTTCCCATGCAAGGTCTTCCTTTGCTGGTACAGCTTGGCATTATCCTGGCGAGCTTCATTGCAGGCATAGGGATTTGTGCGCAGGCGTCACGGGCTTTGGGGGTGCATGATCATGGCGGGATTGTATGGGATGAGTTTGTTGGTTTTTGGATTGCGATGTTTGCCGCCCCGTCTGGCTGGCTTTGGCTGCTGTATGGTTTCGCGTTGTTTCGGTTGTTTGATATCTGGAAGCCCTGGCCC
>JBFHRO010000223.1:0-5384 GCA_041591635.1 Oleiphilaceae bacterium
AGATTTTAGCCCGCCGCAGAAAAAATAATCCGCTGCTCGTTGGCGAAGCTGGTGTGGGAAAGACAGCCATCATTGAAGGGCTTGCGAAGCTCATTGTTGACGGTCAGGTTCCCGACATCATTGCGGATGCCGAGGTTTATTCGCTTGACATGGGTGCGCTTTTGGCCGGTACCAAATATCGGGGGGATTTTGAAAAGCGCTTCAAAGCGTTGTTGGGCGAGTTGAAGAAACGGCCCCACGCCATTTTGTTTATTGACGAGATTCATACCATTATCGGAGCAGGCTCTGCTTCCGGTGGTGTTATGGACGCATCGAATCTTCTCAAGCCATTGCTGAGTTCAGGCGGGGTGCGTTGCATCGGATCAACGACCTTTACCGAGTTTCGCGGGATTTTCGAGAAAGACAGCGCATTGGCGCGGCGGTTTCAGAAGATCGACATTAATGAGCCAGACGTTGAAGCGACTTATCTCATTCTCAAGGGGTTAAAGCCGCAATTCGAAAAGCACCATGACCTCAAGTATACCGACAAAGCCCTGAGGGCCGCAGCTGAGCTTGCGGAGCGTTATATTACTGATCGGCATATGCCGGACAAGGCGATAGATGTAATTGATGAAGCAGGTGCGAGTCAGCGCCTCAAGGTGACATCGAAGCGCAAGAAGGTCATTGGTGTTCAAACTATTGAAGATATAGTGGCGAAAATCGCACGAATTCCGCCGAAGAACGTCTCTACATCGGACAAGGCATTACTGAAGAATCTCGAAAGGGATTTGAAAATGGTGGTGTTCGGACAAGACAAATCCATTGATGTGCTGGCGACCGCCATCAAAATGGCTCGTGCAGGTTTGAAGTCGCCTGAAAAACCAGAGGGTGCCTTTCTGTTTGCCGGGCCAACGGGGGTCGGCAAGACAGAGGTCACGCGGCAGCTGGCGAAAGTGCTGGGAGTCGAGTTATTGCGGTTTGATATGTCCGAGTACATGGAACGCCATACTGTGTCCAGGCTGATTGGTGCGCCTCCCGGGTATGTGGGATTTGATCAGGGAGGACTGCTCACTGAGGCTGTGAACAAGAACCCGCACTGCGTGTTGTTGCTGGATGAAATTGAAAAAGCTCATCCCGAAGTTTTCAATTTGCTGTTGCAGGTAATGGATCACGGTACCCTGACGGATAACAACGGACGCAAAGCGGATTTCCGCCACGTCATTTTGGTGATGACCACCAATGCCGGTGCTGAAATGCTCAGTCGACGCTCCATCGGTTTTAGCGAGCAAGACAATACTACCGACGGAATGGAGGTAATCAACAAGACCTTTACGCCGGAGTTTCGCAACCGGTTGGATGGTGTAATACAGTTTGGCTCGCTAACCAAAGACACAATCGGGCATGTGGTTGACAAGTTCCTTACTGAATTGCAGGCCCAGCTGGATGACAAGCATGTGGTGCTGCATGTAGATGACAGGGTTCGAAACTGGCTGGCTGAAAATGGCTATGACGAGAAGATGGGCGCGCGTCCGATGGCCAGATTGATTCAGGACGCCATCAAAAAGCCTCTTGCCGAAGAGATACTGTTTGGGCGACTGTCTGACAATGGCGGAGAAGTTTTTGCCCGCATGGATGGAGGCAAAATCGTTTTCGAATACGAATATGCAATGGCCTGAGGGCTTGTTTTCGCAAACACAAAAACCTGTCGATTCGCAAAGAAAAGACAGGTTTTTTATGTGAAGCCGATATGCGACAACTGAGGCGGGATGTCGTTGCGTCGAGAGAAACTGGGGTTAGCGAGCTCGGTAGGTTATACGACCCTTGCTCAAGTCGTAAGGCGTGAGTTCAACTTTTACCTTGTCGCCTGTAAGAATTCTGATGTAGTTTTTACGCATTTTCCCGGAAATATGCGCCGTAACCACGTGTCCGTTTTCCAGTTCAACACGAAACATGGTGTTGGGAAGGGTGTCGATGATAGTGCCTTCCATTTCGATGACATCTTCTTTTGACATTCAGTTGTTTACCTCGAAGGATTGCGATTTCGCTTGGCATTACTAACCCCGCAATTCCAGCGAGGATAGTTGGTGTTTGAAAAAGCGCAATTTTGCCTGAATATTTACCTATTAGCAAAAAATTAAGAACCTTTAATCTATTTATTTCCGAAGTGATCAGCTACGGTCACTAATTGCCAGCCTTCCTCGGCGAGTTGTTCCAAAGGGCGAAACCGGCTTTTGTAGCGCATTTTGGCGCAAGCGGCTATCCAGTAACCCAGGTAAACAAAATCAAGGCCCATGCGTTTTGCGTGCGCTACCTGCCAGAGTACCGCCAGGGTGCCAAGATTGAGGTGCCGACAGTCAGGATCGTAAAACGTGTAGACGGCAGAGAGGGCATTCGTCAATTCATCCACCACGGCAACCGCTACCAGGCGGTCGCTTTGATGGAACTCGACAAAAAAGGTGTTTTCACTGCACTGAATAATAAAGGACTCGTATTGGTCAGGCGTTGCCGGGTACATGTCGCCGTCACCATGCTGACAGTTAATGTACTTCTCGTATAGCTGATAGTGTTTTTTGTCGAATCCAACCGGCTTGATATGGGTCGTCAAGCGGCTGGCTTTTTGCAGTGCTCTTGTTTGACTGCGGTTTGGTGCGAAGGTTGCCACCGGTATGCGCACAGGAATACAGGCATTACAGCGGGCACAGTGTGGCTTGTAATAGTTTGCACCGCTGCGCCTGAAGCCCAGCATCGCAAGTTGTGAATAAGTGTGTTGATCAATGTGAGTGCTTGGGTCAACAAACAAAGTGGTTGCAAAAGCACCCTCAATGTAGCTGCACAAATGCTCTGGCGTGGTAAAGAGTTTTAATGACTGAAGTTTTGGCATGATTCAGGTGGCGGACAGGTTGGTGATGCTGGCGTCGGGCTGAGCACATTGCCAAGCTCGTGGGTCAACACCGGTGCCAATGTTCTCGGCAAGGAGGGCAAGAAAAGCTTCTCGTGCAACCGGCTTGGCGCCCAGGGTAAGCAGATGCGGATTGGGTACCTGGCAGTCAAGAAAACGATACCGCCACGCCTCCAACTGCCTCATTAGAACAATAATGGCAGCCTTTGAGGCATTGGTGTGCAGAGAAAACATGGACTCCCCAAAAAAACACCCACCCATAGCTAAACCATAGATGCCACCGGCAAGATCGCCGTTGCGCCAGACCTCAAGAGACTTGGCATAACCCAAATCATGCAATATGCCATAGGCGTTCTGCATCTCCTGGGTAATCCAGGTGCCTGTGGCTTGGCGAGTTGAAGCGCACAGCGCAATAACATCCCTAAAGCAGGTGTTGATGGTGAAAGAAAACTCTCCTCGCTTGAGTACCCGTTTCATGCTGCGTGAAACGTGGAGGTTTTCGGGAAAGAGGACACAGCGGGGATCAGGTGACCACCAGAGAATGGGTTGATGCTCATTAAACCAGGGAAAAATACCCTGCCGATAAGCGCTCAGGAGCCGTTCGTGATTCAGGTCGCCACCGATGGCAAGCAGTCCATTGGGTTCATCCAGGGCACAAGCTGGATCAGGAAAAAAGGAACTGGTGTTGTTAAGGTAATGAACCGTTTTCATAATCGGGTGGTTAGACAAGCGCTACCCTAACAATGGTTTTGACATGGTTTCTGGCCACCTGGGTATCTAAACGCATTGCGCAGGCTGGCAGAAAACACGTTCAAGCACTTCATAAAGAGTTTCTTTCTTTAATGGTTTGGTCAAATACTCGGTCATTCCTGCCGCATGAGCAAGTGCAATGTGATCACCTGTCGCATGGGCCGAAACCCCTACGATAACCGGCGCCATGTCACCTTTTTCGGCGATGATGGTTCGGGTGGCTTCAAGTCCATCCATCTCGGGCATTTGAACATCCATCAAGATCAGATCGTACTGCTTTTTGCGCACAGCCAGTACGGCTTCGAGTCCGTTTTTTGCCATGTCCGCCTGCATTCCCGCCTGCTTGAGCATACGCATGATAATCATCATGTTTACTTCGTTGTCTTCGGCCACCAGCACCTGAATATTGTTAAAGTGGCGATCGCTGGCTGTGACCGCGGTCGGGGAACTCTCTATGACAGGCCCCAGCAGTGTTTTGACCGCCGAGGTTGTCAGCGGCTTGCAGAGCGTATTTAAGACTCTGTTTTCCAACGCCGGGATCGTCTCGCCAATCCAGTGCAGCCATATCATCATCACGTTGGCATGGATCAGGTGACTGGCTCGATGGAGCGCATCCAAACCATAGGTGCTGTCGATGATCAGCGCTCGGACGTCTTGGTTGGCCCTGTCTGTCAGGTTCTCCAGCGCCGTGACTTGCTGCACCGCAATGCCAAAAGGATTAAGGATTTGATTGAACTGTCTGACCAGTGGTACGAACTGAGTCAGTATTGCAATTTTTTGCGGGACGCCATATCGGATGGGCAGGGCAACTTGGGGGTGATCAGGATCCGTCGCAACAATGGCCGTCAAGCTAAGACAGAACAGGGATCCTTCCGGGCTTGAGCGCTCAAGCCATAGCCTGCCATCCATAAGCTTGCACAGGTCTTTCGCCAAAGTCAGGCCCAGACCCGCGCCTTCAAAGCGTCTTGTGGCTGAAGTATCTGCTTGAACAAAAGCTTCAAACACGGTGGCTTGAAACTGTTCAGGAATACCCATCCCGGTGTCTTCCACCTCAATGGTGAGCGTGTCTTCCGCCCAGGCAACTCGCACCTGAACGCCACCGGCCTGAGTATATTTGATGGCATTGCTGATGAGATTGCCCAGTATTTGCCACAAGCGCTCCGGATCGGTGTGAATGCATGCCGGTACGCTGGCACTAATGTCAACCGCCAGTTCAAGCCGTTGCTTGGCCATGGGGATCGAGAAAATAGGGATATGCTGATCAAGCCAGTGACGCACGTTGATGGGCTTGTAAGCAAACTCGACTTTGCCAGACTCAATGCTCGCAACATCAATGACATGGTGAATAGTCTCAAGTAATGCTTGGCCACAAATCTGAATTCGCTGTGCAAGCTCTTGCTGGGATGCATCAAGGCGGGTGTCAAGCAACAGGTCTGTCATGCCATTTATCCCGTTCAGAGGGGTGCGCATTTCATGGCTGATATTGGCCAGAAAGCGGCTTTTGCTCTCGTTGGCAACACGTGCCCGTTCAGTCGCTGCACGTAACCTGACTTCTACCCGCGAGCGCTCGGTAATGTCAGCCTGCAATTCAGCGTTCAGGCGTGCGAGATCCATGTTGGCGCTTGCCAGTGCTCTGCGCATGGTCAATCCGATGGGGCCGGTGAATACGAGCAACATGAAAGCCGCACCTATCACCCAAGGTAGCTGGTTCCACATGGCAGCGTTGACATTACTGATATCGACATCGGCACCGGCA
>JBFHRO010000224.1:0-5372 GCA_041591635.1 Oleiphilaceae bacterium
AAGCTGGGCACCACTTGCTCCGGCGGCAGATAAATTCCCTGCAGGGCGTTTTGCGAGGCAAAGCCACCACCGATGTCGAGATACTCCAGGGCAAGGTCGAACTCACGTTCAATGCGCTCCATAAACTCACACAGGATGCGCACCTGCGCCTGATAGGCACGGGTATCCAGCACAAAGGTGCCTATGTGGTTGTGCAACCCAACCAGCTTCAGTGACGGGTGCGCAAGGATCTGATGTACCGCCTCCAGCGCCTCGCCGGTTTCCAGATTAAAACCAAAACGGCTCCAGGGATCGGAAAAGCCGGTATCAAAGTTCAGCCGCAGGGCGACGCACGCCACTGACCCAGCCGCCTGCGCCAGTTCGGCCACACGCTCCAGCTCCTGAAAATTATCCAGATGAATACGTGCACCCTCAGCAATCGCCTGCTTCAGGCTCGCCGGTGTCTTGTGCGGGCCGTTATAGATAATACGATTGCCGGGCACCCCCAAATGGCGGGCCTTTTCATACTCGAAGGCCGATACCACCTCGGCCCAACTGCCTTCTTCGTGCAGAATCTGACACAGGGCACTGGTGTAATTGGTCTTATAAGACCAGCCATGCACCACCTTGGGATAACGCGACTCAAACGCCTGCAACAACCGCTGCTGATTCTGGCGCAAGCGTGTCTCCGAGGTGACAAACAAGGGCGAGCCGTAACGCTCGAATAACGCGTTTATGGCATGGCCTTCAATCTGGTCAACATACCCCAGGGCTTCGTGATTGCGATTGCCAAACTTGTTAAGGCTGCCCATGGTTATCGGTTTGATACCGGGCGCAACCCAGGCTTTTTTTGGCGTCGGTGCCAGCTCAGAGACAGCGGAGGTTGGAGTGACTGATAGGTTCATAAGGAAATCCTGCAAGCTTCAATAGGGTGGAGTTATGCCTGGCGCGCATTCACAGCAGGCGGCAATGCATCTACCGCGTCACCGCGTTCACCAAACAACGCCATATGCTCAAGCGAGTCGATACTGACAAAACGCTCCTGGGCATAACGGATAAAGGTAATACCGGGTTTCCCCACGGCGGCTCCAGCCGCGTCAGAAGGCTTGCCGGTAGCGCCACACAGGTGCTGCAAAAGCAAAACCGGCAAATTGCACTGGGCACCGTGACTGAGAAAAATCCAGGCCGGAAAGCGGGGATTGATTTCCAGCAAATGAAATCGTCCCTGGGCGTCGCACATCATTTCGATTTCCAGCGGACCGGCCCAGCCTAATGCCGCCACCAGCTCGCGGGTTTGTTGGGCCAGTTCCGGATGCAGGATGCTGGTACCGGCCCAGGCTTTGCCTTTGTCGGTCAGGGCCCGCTTGCGCATCATCACCATACCCAAAACGCCGCCCTTACCGTCGCCCACGGCGGCCACATTGAACTCCTCGCCACTGACATACTGCTGCACAATCACCGGCAACCCCCAGGCAGCGGCTAAGCGGTGAAACGCAGTTGTGGCTTCGGTTGCATTACGCACCACCTGCGCATCGTAGAAACGGCCCTTGATCACCATGGGGTAGCTCCAACCCTGGGCTTCGCCCTCGTGAAAAAAGCCGGCATGCGTGAGGTGACGAATCGGGGGCGTAGCGACCGGCAGGTGACGGCAAAGATCGGGCAGCTTGTCTTTATCCCGGGATTCCAGCATTGCGGTAGTAGGAATCAGCACCTGAATACCCAGTGCCGCAAGCCTCGGCTGCAGGCGGCTAAAAGCGCGCATTTCGGCATCCAGATTAGGAATGAGTACATCAAAGGGCGTACGCCGGTGGACTTCCTGCAAACGGGAAAACAACGCCTCTTCACCGGCCGAAGGGTAGGGCAACAAGTAGGTTGCCGCGAAGATATCGGTATCGTAAAGGCCGCCATCAAGGGTGTCGTAGCTGAGTCCAATCAGGCTCCCGCAAAAGCCTTCAGACTCGTGCAGGCAACGGGCGACAGCATGGCCTGGCCCGGGATTGTCCGGCCGGTTGTTCAAGCCGGTAACGGCAATACGTAAGCGTGACCAGTGGAGCGGTTGGGCGGGCAAAGCGCTAATCCGGTTTTTCATGGCAGTGCCCTTTGCAATTGCTGAATGAATCGGGAAAGCGCACGCAGACATTGGGATTGTTCCACGTGGAACATCTTGTCCATGCTTGCCACAACGTCGCAAACCCGTTGTGTCCTTTGCAGGCACTGCAGCAGTGCCAGGGCGGTCTCATTGGCGGTAAAGCTCTGCCCGCTCACCGGGTCAAAAACAAACCCGTTATGGCTGATGGCCAAGGAATCAATCCGGCCATTGCAAAGCAGTTGATCAAGTTGGCGTTGGAGTTCATTTGTATCAGTCATCCTGAATACCTCTTGCTGGTTTCAGGATTAACTGTACCGGGACTCTATGGTCTTAATTTGAGGGAAGTGTGGCGTAACTGTGTTTGTTGTAGCCGGATGAAACCCGATGGCCCCAGGCACAAGTCACGAGAGGAAAAAGGCGAACCCACGAACAATTCGATGAATATCGGCCACCATGCTCAGGCGAATCTGAGCATCGCCGTGAGAAAGCAGCGGGCTCACCAACAGATTGCTGGGTTTGTCCAACTCCCGCAGTTTTCCATGCAACATCTCGGACTGCTCATAAGGTATGACCTTGTCTTCCCGCCCGTGCAATAGAAACACCTTTGCCTGCAAGCCTTGCAGACGTGGACCAACGTCCAGGGCGTTCAATTCCTCACTCAGAACCTGCTGGGCCTGGGCCAAGATATCCAGCCGAAATGCGGCATCAGCAAACAGTTGCTCCGCCTGCTGCTTGTCGCCCGGTGCCAGTACTTCTATTCGTTGCGGCAAGATCAAGGCAGGCGGCGCAAGCTCATCTTTGTTGACTTGTTTCGCATAGGATGACTGGCTGAGGTTGTCCCTGATCGCCACATCGAGTAACTCCATCAGCCCGGCGCTGTTCTCCTGCGCCGCGGGCAAAAGCTTTTTTAGCACAATGTAACGCCCGTAGGTATCCGCTGCATCGTCCGCCAGCAGATAACGCATCACCGATTGCACATGGCTAAAGGCACCAATAGCACACACCGCATCTATGCGCGCATTGATGATCGGCAGGGTCGCGGCAGACAAGACCAAGGCTCCCGAGAAGGAAGGAGCCAGCACACTCACCCGGCCGGCCGGCGCCAAACCCCGGTGAGAGGCGATGGCATCCAGCACCTGTGCGATCACTCCAATCTGGCTGGCCTCAATGTTCAACGCACGAATGGACGGAATTTCCGGCGCTACCACCCGAAAACCCGCCGCACACAAGGCGCGCGCCAAGGCAATAATTCGGGGATCCCGCTTACCCTGTACCGTCATGCCATGCACTACCACAATGGTGCCCCGGTCGCGCCCGCGCGGCTCGTAGACATCCAGCTCGACGTAATTGCTCGCTGCCGACAAGACACGCGAACGATAGCCCAGCCGCATATGCAGTGCCGGCAGCTGCAGAGCGCAAACTAATTGAAGCGCCTGAGTGTACGCAGGCATAGCCTCTCTCCCTACAATGAATGGCACCGGTGGCTCGATGCTCAGCTTCAGATGATGGTATTAGTATCAGACAGACGGGTAACCACTCATTGTGCCTGATGGTTTAGCAAACGGCAGGGCTGCGAAACCAGCCACCGGTTTTCTTCGTTAATCATTTCGCGGGCACTCGTCCCTCGCGGGTAATCTATGTCATCGACTACCCAGATGCCATGCTCCTGCACCAAATGATAGGTGAACTGCTTAAGGTAGTAGTCACCTGCTTCAGTCATCGAGGGATAGACGTTAAAGGTGACAGTCACCTGCCCCGGCTCGACTTCAACGGCCTGGAAGGCGGATGATTCATAATGAAGATCGGGATCAACCTCTTGCGTATTCAGATAGACATCTTCATTTGCACCCCAGCCGCAGATGCCATCCGCATGCCAGCGGCAAAGCCGGTAGTTTTCCTCAATCAGCGCCTTGAGCGATGCTGAGTAGTTCAGCTCACGCCTGCTATCGCCCTGCGCTTCACGGGATCCCAGGTAAGCGCGGTAAAAGTTGTCGATCACATCCCGGGCTCCGGTTTCGCTGGCCTGCCCGTGGGCGACAAGGGTCAGTAACACCAAAAGCAGCTTAAACACCGGCATCTGAACAGCCTCCTGGAAAGAACCACAGGCGATGAAGGCTCATCACCACTGCCTATCATATCCCGGCCAAGACATTCATCGTAAACGGGCCTCAAAAAAACTGCTTCCCTGACATACCGGCGCGCTCTTTACTAATCCCGCCCTGTTCAGATTCAATCGCGGGAATCCTGCGTCATTCCTTTGAATCGCTGTTTATAACGGCGATGAATAACGTCAAGTGCAACCCCTGTCGTAGGGGTGAATTTTGCGATCCGGAACACCAGGTCCCGCACTCGGCCACGGCGCTGAACACGCAGCTCGGGAGCAGAAGGCATATACCAGATCACAATGGCTGCCCGAAGCAGGCTTGATAGCACAAAAATTGCCGCCACCGGGCGCTCAACAGCCAGCGAGGCATTAAAGAGGTCGATGGTCTGCGGAACCAGATCAATCAGGTAACCACCTGCCAGGGATCCGGCACACACGGCAAAGGCAACCAGCAGCGACTGCAACGCCGCATAAGCCGTAAAACTGCTGCGCCTGGGACGAAAGTCGTAGAGGTAATTGGCACTGGCCAGACTGAAACCACTCCAGGCAAAACCACCCAGCATCTGCAACACCAGCAAGTACCAAAAGGAATCGGAGATCAGCCAAAGCACCGGGAAGGTGGGGATCATAATAGAGCAGAGCGCCATCACATAGCGGTTGCCTTTTTGGTCACACACCCGGCCCCAAAACGGCAGCATGATAAATTGCACCAGAATCGAGGCCGCTGTATTGAGGGTAAAATCAAGGTAACTGAACTGCAGATCCCGCAGCATGTAGACGGCAAAAAACGGCGCCGACAGCGCCACGAAACACTGCAAACCCGCCATAAAAATAATGAAGCGGCGAAAACCTTGCTCGCGCCAGAGTTGGCGGAACAATCTGGCTAATGCCACAGGCGTTCGGGCCGCATCTGTAGTCAGGGTTTCCTGAGGGTCGTGCATGCGGGCAAGGTAGCGGGCAGACAGGAGGCGGCCCACAAGTGCCGTGCCAAAGAGCAAGACAAACCCAATCCAGGCCAGTTCAAGGCGTTCGAAACCATTAAGTACAATGCCTGCGCACACAAAGGTAATGAATGAAGTCAGCATGGCAATGCGGGTGCGACGACCAAAAAACCTGCCACGCAAGCGATCCGGCACCAGCTCTCCCATCATGGCGCGCCAATGAGGCTGAACAAGATTGGCTCCCGCATGGCAAAGAACC
>JBFHRO010000225.1:0-5367 GCA_041591635.1 Oleiphilaceae bacterium
ATCAAACTGGCCGGCAATCTTGAGCAATGGCCGGCCGGCATTCAGGTGCAAGACGGCTGGCTGAATTTCACCCTGGACAGCGCTCTGGGTTGGCACGGTGAGCCCCATCTGGCTCGGGCCCGGGTGTTTGTTGTGCAAGGTGGTCTTCAGTTACTGGTGGGTCGCGATGTGCAGGATCTGATGGTGGTCAAGAACCTCATTGAGCGGGCCATCAACTGGGGTATGGGAATCACTCTCGCTCTGGCGCTGTTTGGCGGCATTATGATGAGTCGCAGCACCGCACGGCGCATTGAAGTCATCAACCAGATCAGCCAGAAAATCATGAACGGTAACCTGGCCTTGCGCATACCGGCGCGCGGCACCGATGATGATTTTGATCAGCTGGCGAACAACCTCAATCAGATGCTGGATCGAATTGTGCAGCTCATGGAGGGAATACGTCATGTGTCGGACAATATTGCCCACGATCTGCGAACGCCCCTGACCAGGCTGCGTAACCGCCTCGAAAACACCCTGATGTCGGTGGGGCCCGAGCAGCGTGATGACGTCGCGGATGCCGTCGCCGAGGCTGATCAGCTGTTGTCTACCTTCAGTGCCCTTTTGCGTATTGCCCGATTGGAAACGGGTGGCAAAGTTACCAATCCGGTTTCCATTGATCTTTCCAGGCTTGCCGGCGATGCGGCCGAGTTGTATGAGGCCCTTGCCGAGGATAAGCAGCAAACCTTGACTATTGAAGTTGAGCCAGACTTGCATGTGCTGGGTGATAAGGACTTGCTGTTTCAGACCCTCAGCAATCTGCTGGATAATGCGATCAAATACACGCCACAAGCGGGGCGGATCGAGCTGCATCTGATCCGGGCGGATCATCAGGCGTGCCTGACGGTCGCGGATTCGGGTATCGGTATTGCGGATGAAGACAAAGAGAAGGTGTTTCAGCGGTTTTACCGCGTGGCCAAAAGCCGCTCTTTGCCAGGCAACGGTCTGGGCCTGAGCCTGGTCGGCGCTGTGATTGCCATGCATAAAGGCACGATCAGGCTGAAGGACAATCATCCGGGTTTGATCGTGGAGGTCAGATTGCCTCTGGCGGACATGCCTCGGATTGATGCGTCAGAACTGCCAATGGCAACGATAAACTGAAGGGAAAGTTGACGCTGAAAGAAAAGTCGGCGTTCGATCGCCGATCAAGAACGAGGCGCGGGGCCTGCCTGTGCAGGTGTGCGCCTCGATGGTTGGGATTACCCAATAAAACGACGCACCTGGTTGAGCGTGTTGCGTGCCGGGGTAAGCACCATGCCCAGCGTATGATTGATGTTGCTTTCCACGCCGGCAACGGTTTTTTCGAATTTCACTTTCTGCGAGCCAACGCGCGCCTTGAGGCTGTCGAGTTCACCTTCGACACGCTTTTGTTCTGCCATGGCAAAAGCAATAATGGTGTGGCGGTTTACCTTGCTGGTAATGCCGTAGTTATCGAGCTGAAAGCCCAAAGTATCAATGCCGCTCAGGGCTGTTTCAATCAGTTTGCCGACGTTTTTGTTCAGTTTCATAGATTCCTCGTGCGCCTTCATCGCGCTTTCTGGCTCGTGGTAAAAATACTGGTTTGGGGTAATCTGTTGGCGGGTGACGCTGACAACCCCTAACATGAAGTCGAATTCAAGACAAAACCAGATGCAGGCGGAAACATATCTGGAAAAACTGGGGAACACAACCTAAAGTTGCGCCAAAAATGGGCGGATTGAACAAAATATGATCGGTTGTTTTGTCCGTTACTGGTTTCTCCGCACCTGCTTTCTTCCTTTTGCAGGTTACTTTCCGGAACTGTTTTTAATTATAAGTAATACAGAGGCAAACCAATGGCAAGGTTGGCTCGGCTAGTATGGCAAGTGTCGGATCGGCCAACGAGACTGGCCGGCCCGACAGTGTAAAGTTGTTGTGTGATGTTGCTCCTCCAAAATAGCGCTGACTTGCCCCGCCCCGAGCGGGGATTTCTTTTTATTTGGCACTCTGTCTTTGTCTCCCTCTCGTACTGAAATCATTGCGATCCGGTGGCGCTATCGGTGGCTGGCGCGCTGACCGGTGTCGCTTGCTGTATGATTCGCGCTGGACTGGCGCCTGCAAACGGAATAACCGGCGGGTGGCTGTGAATGTCGAGCTCTCGAACTGCGGTGCAATCATGCTTGTATATAAATTCTCTGGCAGGCGCTCTGGATCCTGTGCTTTTTTTTGTGGCATGTGGTTGCTCAGCCCCTTGCAGGCACTGGGTGCTCCACAGTGGCAACCTTATTTTGAGATGGATTCACTCAGCCTGAGTGAAACCGTGCCAATCAATGCGGCGTTCGAAGAATGGAAAACCGGCAATTTTCGCCGTGGTGAGCGCCAGTGGACGACGAACTGGCTTGAACTTGGGGTGCATCACGGGCCTTGGTCGTACGCCCTGGTACAGCGCTACGATTATCGTCTGGACTTTACCAAGGATGCGAGTGAACTCTACTGGCAGGTGGCAAACAAGCGCACGCTGCAGACGGGCCAGGATTACGATGTGCGGGTTAGCGCGCATGCCCTGAACGCCCGGGGAGTGCGCGTGGCACACGAATTTGCGTTGCAGGATAAACTCCAGCTCAAGTTAGGCATCAGCCTGCTGCAGGCCACCTATTTGATTGATGGCAGTCTGTGGGGGACGGCGCAGGCTTTGAATACGAGAGACTTTGATTATGATGCCTTTCTCGACTGGAGCTACAGCAAGGACAATCTGCTCGACCGGGTGGTCGACAAACCCTCGGGTTATGGTTTGATGCTGGATCTGGGGCTGAGGTACGAATACGGGCTGCACGAACTGCAGTGGCAGGCCAGGGATCTTCCGGGCTGGATTTATTGGCAGGACGTACCCTATACAACGGCACGTGGCCGGTCCAGCCGCAAGCACTACGACGAGCGGGGTTACGTCAGTATCGAGCCTGCCGTTTCGGGCCGCGAAGGCTTTCATTCCAATAAGGATCAGCTTTTGTCACCGCGCATGGTTGCCCGTTGGCGCTACTACGGCCATCCGTCATGGCAGCCGGTGGTGGCGGCTTACCACCAGTATGGCCAAACCCTTTTCAGTGTCGGCGGGCAAACGACGCTTGCCAGTGGAACCCGGCTGGCCGTCAGTTACTGGCCGGTTCATGCAGGGTGGGAGTTCAACCTGGGGCGCGCGGATGCCTGGCAGATCGGATTGATGGCAGACCATTACGAGTGGCAAAGGCTGCGCAGCCTGGGCGTCACTTTGCGGTGGGAAATCTGAAGGTCGAACCGCCCGCTGAACCGTGCGTCGCAGGCGGCGTGCGACTAGAATGAAGGTCTTTGATACGCCGTTGAGTTAACCGAAACCGGAGTTCGACAGGATGCTGATGATTCCCGCCGAGCGCGAGATTGACTGGCTTCGCCCGCCCTGGGTAACGCTGGCCCTGATTGCGCTGAACATCATGGTGTTTTTCGCGCTTCAGGGCCGCGATGAACGCCTTATGGACGAGGCGCTGGCAGGCTACCAGCAGCATGATCTGGTCTGGCTTGAAGCGCCAGCCTATGCGCATTGGCTGGAGCGGGAGGCCAGTCTGAATAATCGCGATACCCTGGGCAAGGCCGAGGCGGTGCGCAAGGCCATACAGGAAAAGAATGAGCCATGGCTGGCGCAGGTAATGCTCCGGGACAGAGCCTTCTACCTCATGCTGCAGCGCGATGCCGGTTTGTATTGGCAGCGCCCCGAAGTGCAGCGCTGGCAAGAAATTCGGCCCGTGCTGGCTGAGCTCGTATATCGCCACAGCAGTTTTCAGGCAGGTTTGCTGCCGGCAGAGATCCAGTTGTCTGATCTGGTGTCCTATGCGTTTCTGCATGCGAGTCTGGCATACCTGGCCGGCAACATGCTGTTGCTGCTCCTCTTGGGGTGTCCGCGTGAGCGGGCGCTGGGTCGTTTCCGTTTTATCGTTTCTTATTTCCTCTGCGGCGCTTGCGCCGGACTTTTTCACAGCCTCCTTAATGCGGAGAGTTGGGTGCCGTTGATGGGTGCTTCGGGGGCGGTATCCGGACTGATGGGTATGTATCTGGCCTTGTTTGGGCTCCAGAAAATCCGTTTTTTGTGTTTTTTTGGCGTCTATTTCAAGTACGTTACCGCGCCTGCATTGCTGATGCTGCCGGTGTGGATTGCAAAAGAGGCCCTGGATTACTGGCTGGGAGCGCCTCCCAAGGTGGCCTTTTGGGCTGATGCAGGTGGCTTGCTCTGTGGTGCCGGGTTGATGTGGCTGTTTCGCCGGCACTGGCTTGAGACCGGCGAGAGCGTTTTGGCGCCTTTGGTCGAGGATCAGGATGGCGAATTTCGCGAGCGCTATGCTGCTGCCATGCATGCCCTGGGCCGCTTTGAGTTTGAGCAGGCCAGGGTGCTGTTTGAGGCGCTGTGGCGTGACTATCCGACGCGTCTTGGCTTGCTGGAGCATCTCTATCATCTGCACAAGCTTGATCCCGCTCAGGCCGCCTGTCACCGCTGCGCCCATGAGTTGATTGCGCAAAGCTTGCGGTGCAATGAAGTGGGGCTGGCGCTTCGTAGCTATGAGGATTACCTCAAGCGCACCGGTGCACAGAGTCAGCTGGAGCCGTCGATGCATTTTCAGGTCTTGCATGCGGCGTTACGTCACAATGAACTCAAGCAAGCGGAGGCCTGCTTTGCGCGCCTGCAAACGGTTGCTGCCGAGGAGTTGGCACGTGAGGCGGCGGCATTGCTGGCGCAAGAATTCAAGCGCCAGCAGCTGGAAGTCAAGGCGCGCAAGTATCTGGAACTGAGCCGGCCGTAAGCCGCAACAGGTTTGGCGGGTTTGCCTAGCGGGGTGCGGCCCCTTCTTGCACAGGTATCTGCACCGACAGTGACGTACCGTCTTCGAACAGCAGGGTAACACTGACCTGCTCGTGGGCTCGCAGTGGCCGTTTCAGGCCGATCAGCATCAGATGCAGGCCGCCAGGGGCAAATTCGAGACGGGCATGGGCACCAAGTTCCAGCGATGATTGCCGTCGCATTTTCATCATGCCCTGTTCTTCGAGAGTGGCGTGGAGTTCGACGCTATCGGCAATCCCGGTGGCGGCGCCTATAAGTCTTAAATTCCGTGAGCTGTGATTGTGCAGCACGAGATAGGCAGCACTGGTGCGCGCCACCGGGGGTACCAGTCTGATCCAGGCCTGATCGACCAACAGTGCTGGCGTGGGTGTTGCGGGCAGAACCGCTTCTGAGCGAAGCGTTTGCGGGTAACCCAGGCTCGCAAGCAGCAGCGCAAGGTGAAACCACCGCCACAGGCTTTGGGGTTTGATGGTGGTTGTCATCGGTGATCTTGCGCCTCGTTTTGCGATGGG
>JBFHRO010000226.1:0-5321 GCA_041591635.1 Oleiphilaceae bacterium
CCAAAGCAAATGCCTCGGTTAAATTGCCCTTTAACTTGTACCACTTGTTGCCCGATACCTGGGGATGCGACACATCCATACGCAGCATTTGCACATCAAGACCAAGCCGGGTAAACGCCGGATCAACAACTCGGGTAAACAGCGGTGGAGGCCCCTGGTCGCACCACGAAAGATCAATCATCCTTGGGCCGGGCAAATTCACGCCAGATGCCGGTGAATACTGCAGCGATCGCTCACGCCCAGCTCAAAGTCACCAGGGGCATTCACCTTGGTTACCGGCGCCAAACAGGGCTCCCCCTTACGGGCGAGGTGAGTACATACCGGATTTTCCTGATGCTCAAGCCAGGCCCTGTATACCTCCTCGGTCACAAAGCACTTGCCGGCCACATAAGCCACGGGATTATCGGTATAGCGTTTGACATCTGAGAACGGCACTGTGACATGGCCAGCCCCCGGATGGTAAGCCACAAACACCACCTCCAGTTTTTTCAGCTTGTTAAGCACGCTTTTTTCCTGGCACTCGCGCAGCATTGCCTGCGTGTCACTCAACTCTGACTCCAGCTCGTCGTACTTTTCTTTTTGATGCAGCAGGCTTTCTTCAAGCTCGTCAAGGTGCTGTTTCAACATCGCTACCTCGGCCTCGCACTTCTGGCGCAGCAAGCTTTCCTTTTCGGCAGATTTGGCTTTTTTCAGTTTTTCTTCCAGCACCCGAAACATGTCGGATTGCCCTGATACCTTCTCTTGCAAGTTCAAATACTGCTGATTACGTTGCAGGAGTTTTTCTTGCAGTTGCTCATTGGCCAGCCGCAACCGCTCGCAGGTTTCGCGCAGATTTTGCAGTTGCGCTTTTTGCGCATGAATTTCAACGCGATACTGGTGCGATGCATCTTCGAGCGCCTTCTCGCGCTGTGACGCCAGGGTGCGTATTTGCAATTCCTGATCCCGAAGCTGACGTGCGAGCTTAAGCCGCTCGGCAGCCTCGAGATGCTCGACTACCTCATCATCGTCAAGATCGAGCGCCGAATGATCCAAGAACGATTCCGTTTTCGACTTTGCACTCAGCAAAGGAATCACCGCTTCCTCTTCGCTTTTTGCCAAATGCAGCCGGTTCTGCTCCACAGCGCGCCGAATGGCGAGAAAGTCATTTCGCCCCTCCGCCATTTCCGGATCCCATAGTTCTTTCTGGTGCCAGTTGATGGCACACTGACTGCGACAGGCCAGGCTGATAGGCCCTGCGCCCAGATTCGGCCCTTTTCCGGACGCCTTCAGAAGTTTTTCGAGGGGAATATTCCAGTCGGCATCGGCACGGCCTTCCTCGTCAAAGTAGATGAGAAAGAACACCAACCCTTCAATCTTCAGTTGCGGATTGATGACGACATAAACGCAGTGGGCTTCAGTATCTACCATGTCTGACAGGCCAGCATAACCGTCGAGCATGGCTTCAAATTCGGAAAACAGCATCTGCCGGGAAACCTTGTGGTCAGACAGAAAGAAAACCGCGTGGTGATTGCTGGTGGACGCCGCGTTCATAGGGTTATCTCTGAAGTAATTCAGGACACAGTGGGTGTGGCAAAACTTTTGCGCAGGGGTAATTTTGGCGTAATTTGGGGTGAAAATCACTTGGGCGATGAAGAATGCCGGCATGCGCTTTGTTCAAGCGCTTAACCGGCACCAAAAGAAATACATTAAGACAGTGCAGGCAAGGCGCAGTGTCCCCAACTGGAGCATCTCGCATTGACAGATACGAAGGACGGCATGGGCCTAAGCATATATGCTCCCATGAGATTAGCGTACAACCGCAAACTTATGCCATGCCGCTGCTTATCATCTGAATCGGAGTAACTGTTTTCGGTCTTCTTCGTTGTGCTGGCTCGGCGCCCCTTGAGTTTCCCCGGAATTGCTGCCACTGTCCAAAAAGAAAAGCCCACTATGACCCTTAATAAATTTTGCTGCGCGCCATGCATGACTAAACACAAAATAGTAGGCCGAAAACAACGCAATAAACAGTATGAGCATTACAAATTCAGGCACAGCATACCAATGTCCGAGCAAGCCAATCAGGCAAAACAGCGACTGGGCCAGCACCAACACAACAAGTGTCTGGTTAATCGAGAAGCCGGCCCGTTCAAAAAAATGATGCAGATGTTCGCGATCTGCCTTGAATGGCGACTGCCCGCGGCGAACACGCCGCAACATAATACTGCAGGTGTCAATCAACGGCAGAGCAAAAATCCACAGTGCCGTCACAGGTGAAAAAGCCTGCTTATCTCCCTGAGACAGATCAATCAAAAACCAGGCAATCGAAAACCCAAGGAACATACTGCCAGCATCACCCATAAAAATACGCGCCGACTTTCGCCCGAAAGCACGCACATTAAATAGAAGAAACGCAGTGATTACTGCGACATACACCAGCAGTACATCTCCTACTTCGGCGGCCCCACTCATAAACGCCAAGGCCGCCATCGACACAAAAATCACTAGACTAATCGACCCGGCCAACCCATCGATACCATCCAGCATGTTCATGGCATTAATTACGCCCACCACGCAAAACACCGTAAACGGAACGGCAAACCAGCCAAGGGAAATATTACCAAAGCCCAGCAAGTCGCCCAGATCTATCAAACACACATCTGCAACAAACACCATAAGAAGCGTCGCGAGAATTTGCGCAAAAAATCGCGCCTTCACGCTCAGATCGCGCTGGTCATCCAATACACCAACGAGCATGATAATAGCCAGCGACAACGCCAGCGCTAAAAATGACACCAGATCTGATGAAAACAGCATCCCTGACACAACAAGCCCAAGAAACATACCTATACCGCCGATGACAGGCACAGCTCCATCGTGAAGCTTACGCCCCCCGGGAATATCGATAAGCCCAAGTCTGCTCGAGATAGGAATAAATAGCTTTATTGAACAACAGGTTACTACAACTGCAAGAACTAACGGTAACATTTCAATCCACATAAGGACTTCCGTGTAGGTGATTTTTTTAGAGTACTATAGCTCAGTCGGCGCATTATCTCAGGAAAAATTTATGATAGAAAGGCAAAATACACTCATTCGTCTCGCCAAGGGCGTTAACTACAAGCTACGTAGTATACAAATCAGCCTACAAGCTAGCCATAGTTTCATTGAAAGCGGGCTACAGGGCGTGTTGGTGAGTGGCCAAGAGTCACCGCGTGCTCAAACGACAGGCACAACTCGTCACACTGTTTTCTCTTCGTTTACCACCAATATCGCTCTTATCGATTTTAAGTACTTATCAACTACAATCCTCTCGTCGAATTTCTGTGCAACTTTTTCCCTACCCTTTTGCCCCATAAGTTGTCGCTTGGCGGGTGACATGACTACCATCTGCGCCATCTTGTCGGCTAGGTCGGCGGCATCTCGAGGTCGGCAGAGAAATCCATTTAGTCCATGATCGACCACATCGCGGCAACCTACTGCATCTGTTGTAATGATGGGGCGCGCCATGGCGGCCGCTTCCAGTAACGTACGAGGCACCCCTTCCCGGTAGGAGGGCAAAACAATACAATCAACACGTGCTATTTCATCACAAACGTTATCACTGACTCCGAGATACTGAACTAGCCCCTCATTTACCCATTGATCGATTTGCTTGCGAGAGATGGCGGTCGGGTTTTGTACGTCTACAAAACCCAGCAATAAGTATTCTGCATTGAGTCCGCGTTGTTTCAATAGGCGCACCGCCTCTATGAACTCACCAACGCCCTTATCCCATAACATTCGCCCAATCAACATAAAGCGGATACTGGGCCCAGCAGGCAAAGGCAAAGGCAAGAACGTTTGAAGATCAATCCCTGAGCCAGGTAGTCGGTCAGCGATTGATTCGGCAACCAGACCACTTGCTGTAAATAACCGCCAATCATCCTCATTTTGAAAGAAAACCTTACGAGATCGAAGAAATGCGAGTTTATAAAGACTCTTTACAAGACTGTTGAGCCAGCCGCTTTTAATAAAAGCTGATCCGAGGCCTGCGACGTTATTGATGACAGGAACACCAATAGCATGGGCGGCAAGAGAGCCATAAATATTTGGTTTCACAGTGTAGCCGAGATACACATCGGGCTTTTCGATTTGCATCAGCCTGATAAAGCGGGCTAGCAGTATCAAGTCTCTTCCAGGGTGGGTGCCTTTGTTATCCATGGGCAGTGGAATGTATCGGCAGCCAAGCTCCTCAAGTCGTGATGCGTATTCATCAACAGGTGCTACTGCAACAACCTCATAGCCGTGCGCAATCAATGCCCGAATCAATCCGGAACGGAAATTAACGAGATTCCAGGCTGTATTGAGGGTAATCATTACTTTTAAGCGCATCGGTGCTGCTCCTCCAGCCAGGCTTGAAACATCAGGACATTCCACAGGTGATGCTGCCAATTACGCCGCCCAGATAGATGCTCTGCCCACTTACGCCGAATAGGTTCGGGGTTAAAAAAGCCTTCTGCACGCAACCGCGATTCAGCTAGTAGCGACTCAGCCCAATCACGCAAAGGGCCGCGCAGCCAATGATCTATAGGTACACCAAACCCCATTTTGGGACGTTCAATTAATTCACGTGGCACGTATCGGTACAGTACTTGCCTTAGTGGCCACTTGGTCACACCATTGCGCAGCTTGTAGCTCAATGGTAGTGACCAGGCAAACTCCACTACCCGATGATCAAGAAAAGGTACCCGTGTTTCCAGGCTTACACCCATAGCGGCACGATCTACCTTTACCAGAATGTCGTCAGTGAGGTAGCTGAGCATGTCCAGCGCCATCATGCGCTCCACATCATTCAAACGCCGCAGTGCAGGCAAGGTGTCGGTTAGCAGTGTGGCGGGTTCTGTTGCCTTGAGAACCACAGTTTCGGGCTCATTCCAGTGAGAAACCATGCCTCGATACAGTTCGTCCACCGATCGACTGCCCAAAAGCATGGCGCCTTTGTGCAACTTGTCGCCGAAACGAGAAAGTGACAACACTCCCCCGAGTTTTTCCCATACATTGGGTGGGACTGATGTAATCAAGCCGGCAGAGAATTGACGCAGCGGACGTGGCAGTCGGGATAACTTGCCCCACAGTTTCGCCGTCATCTGATAACGGGTATAGCCACAAAACAACTCATCCCCCGCATCGCCAGAAAGGGCGACGGTGACATGCTCACGTGCCAGTTGGCTAACCAAAAAAGTAGGAATTTGAGACGAGTCGGCAAAAGGCTCAGAGTACAAGGTGGGCAGCCGTGGAATAACGGCCATTGCCTGCTCGGGCGTGACATACAACTCGGTGTGATCCGTACCCAGGTGTTTGGC
>JBFHRO010000227.1:0-5270 GCA_041591635.1 Oleiphilaceae bacterium
AAAGGTAAACATGGCGACCGAGTCAAAATAAACTTCGGCACCGTGGGTGAGGGTTGTCCACAGGCTGGCCGAATAGGCCAGGCCGATTGCGGTTGCCACCGGGACGTCCATCGTGAGGCTGCGTGCTTTAATATCCCGCACTGCGGCACTGAAAAAAGGTCTGGCCGAATAAAACACGACGGGGGTGGCCACCAGCAAGCTGATAAGCCGGAACAGATATTCAAACTGCCCAGTGATGCCGCCGGCGAGCCCCATATAAAGCGGGATCGCAAACATCATGTTTTGCATCATGCCCAGTCCGGCAATGGCCAGTCGCAGGAGCGACTCTCGCCGGGCCTGCTCAAAGTGGCGTTCGGCATCGTTGATCTTATAGGGGCGGGCGGGATAGCCCAAGGCGAAGATCTGTTCCAGAATGTCGCTGAGCCGGACGACGGCGTCATCCCAAACCAGGGTGGCGCGCAGTGAGCTGTGGTTAATGGTAAACGAATCAACACCTGAAAGGCTGTTGATTCGCCGCTCGATTAACCAAATGCATGCGGCGCAGGTTATGTCTTCTATTAACAGGGTGGTTTGGCAACGCGTGTCGGTTGCTTTGGCAAAGTCTTTTTGTATCTCCGCCATGTCATAGATACGCAGCTCATCAAGGGTTGCGTTTGACAGCGCGACTGGTGGTTTGAGCGAGTGTGTCCGAATGCTGTAGAACTCGCTCAGACCTTCATTCTGTATCAGCTCATAGACGTTCTTGCAGCCATAGCAACAAAACGGCAGGGCCGGCCCGGTGGTGAAGCGGGCGGTTATTGCGTCAGTTGTGTCAACCGGTTCACCGCAGTGTGTGCAGTGCAGGTCTGTGCTTGTGCTCATGGCTCGCCTAGGTTTGGGGAGCGAGCATGATTTCATGGCTGCCAGGCAGCTCGATAAACCCTTTAATGCGCCAGCTTCCATCGTGGGACAGCAAGTGTGCATGCCATTTGCCGATGGCTAACGGCTTTTCAAGGGTGTTGCCAAAACCACCACCGGGAAGTGGGAAAAGCTGGACCTTTTGATCCTGCCCTTGCATGGTGGTATGCAACAGCTTGAGAGTCAGGGCAGGTACTGAAAGGGCCGAGTCGCTACTGAGCTCGACCTTCAGATAATCCGGGTTCGAAAGTGAGGCGATGGCGCGAATGCCCAGGGCCTTCGCCTGTTTGTCGGCCATGAGTTCCTGGTTAATCGCAAGACCATCTTTGTAATAGTTGTCGCTGACCAGCGAGTCCTGACCCGTGACGGCAAGCGCGATCATGATCGAACTGAGAATAATCGACGCCAAAGGAATGGAAAGCAGGAACCAGGGCCAGAATTGACGGTACCAAGTGAGGCTCGGTTTTACCTGTGTATGCATGGTGTATTTGCTCGCTCTCGTTGTACTAGGGGTTTAGTGGCGCCAGAAACCGGCTTTGGGCATTTTGATTCAAATCTGGATCGGTTTCCGATCTCACCTCGAAAATGATGGTCTGGGCAGATTCCTTGACGTGCTTGGGGTCGACTTCGACCGCGGCCGGCAGTGAGTAAACTTCGCCTGATGCAACCAGAACACGGGTGGGGGTGGTGATCTTGATCGCTTCTACACCCGTGACCGCGACATTAAAGTACTGACTGGTATCTGACATGTTGAGGATCTTGAGGGTGTAGGCGTTTTCAATCATGCCTTGACCTGTGTAGCGATAGAGTGCTCCCCGGTCTTTAAGTACGTCTACCACCAGCGGCACCCGGGTGCTCAAACTGTATACAACAGAACCGATCATTAACGCCAGCACAAGTCCATAGCCAATGGAGGTGGGGCGTAACAGGTGTGATTTCTGCCCCTTAAGGCTGTTTTCATTGGTATAGCGGATGAGACCACGGGGGTAGTTCATCTTGTCCATAATCTGATCGCAAGCGTCGATACAGAGCGCACAGCCAATGCACTCGTATTGCAGACCGTTGCGAATGTCGATGCCGGTCGGACACACCTGAACACACATGTTGCAATCAATGCAGTCACCCAGTTGGGCTTGTTTGGGATCCGCGCCTTTTTTGCGGCTGCCTCTGGGCTCGCCCCGACCGGGATCATAGGAGACGACCATAGTGTCGCTGTCAAACATGACGGACTGAAAGCGCGCGTAAGGACACATATACAAGCAGACCTGCTCTCTAAGCCAGCCGGCGTTGATGTAGGTGGCCGCCGTAAAAAAGGCGATCCAGAAATAGGCGGCTGTTTCTTCGATGCTTAGGGTGAAGAGGTCAACGACCAGCTCCCGGATGGGATAAAAATAGCCGACAAAGGTGATGCCTGTTGCCAGTGCCACCACTAACCACAAGAAATGCTTGCTGCCCTTGCGCAGGATTTTTTCAGAAGTCAGTTCGGCCTTGTCGAGTTTGATCCGCTGATTGCGTGAGCCTTCGGTTTTCTCTTCAATCCACATGAAGATCAAGGTCCACACGGTTTGAGGACAGGTATAGCCACACCATACGCGGCCAAATAAGGTGGTCACGAAGAAAAGACCAAATGCACAGATGATTAGCATCCAGGTCAGGAGGATGAAATCCTGTGGCCAGAAGGTAGTGCCAAAGAGATGAAATTGACGTGCTGGTAAATCAAAGTGAACCAGCTGCTTGCCGTCGAGGTTGATCCAGCAAACCGCAAAATACATTCCCATGAACCCATAAAGGGTGACATTGCGCAGTCGCTGGAAAAAACCTTTGATTTCCTTTACATAGATTTTCTGGCGCGACGCATAGAGTTCGATGGTGCGTGTTGCCGACGGCTCGGCTTCGAGATTTTTGGCTGGAATTTTATCGCTCATCAGGGGCAAACTCTAACAAACAGAAAACAGGAGACAGTTTCGGTGCGCCGTTGTAACGCGCTTACTGCATCCGTTGAAACGAAGGTGACGGCATCACACAACGATGGCTCCAGGCGTTTCTTATTTTTCTGCAAGGGCGTATCTGCCACCTCCGAAACTCCTGAAAAGGCTTGTTTCCATATAAAGGATGCCTTGTTCAGGAGTCGCGGCGCGCGGTTACTTCTGAGACCTACTGTACACGTACGCTGCCAATACATGCACTTTTTCTTCTCCCAACAGCTCACCATGTGCGGGCATTACACCCGCGCGACCGTGCAGAATGGTCTGCTTGATCGCGTTTTCGGTACTGCCATAAAGCCAGACGTCGTCGGTAAGGTTGGGCGCTCCCATCGCCTGGTTGCCCGTGGCATCGGCGCCGTGGCAGGCAGCACAAGCGGTTGCAAACATCTGCTGACCCCGCTCGGCGGATTCCTTATCCTGGCTTCGGTTGCTGAAGGTTAACAGGTAATTGACCAGATCATTCACATCGGCACCCGACATGGCGGGATTCAGCCCTTTGGCAGGCATGGCCGCCATCCGCCCGTACTGGATGGAATGCTTTATAGCCTCAGGCGTGCCACCGTAAAGCCAGTCAGAATCCGTCAGATTGGGGAAGCCTTCGGCGCCGGTTGCCGATGAGCCGTGGCAGACGGCACAGTTGTTGGCAAACAGACGCTGACCGATCTTCAGGGCTTCAGGATCCTGCGCCAGCTCAGGGATGGGGCGGGTCGCAAGGGCCTTGAACAAAGGACTGTATTTGGCTTCCGCCGACTCCACTTCTTTTTCCCACTGGTTGTGGGAGGTCCAGTCCAAAAAGCCCTTGAATGAGCCCAGGCCGGGATAGGCGGCCAGATACACCAGTGCAAAAATGATGGTGCCGATAAACATGTAAAACCACCACTTGGGCAGAGGATTATCGTACTCCTCAATGCCGTCGAAGGCGTGCCCCATGGTTTTGTCGGTTTCGCTGTCGGTTGTTTGGCTTTTTCGCGTGGCAAACAGCAACCACCAGCACCCTAAAATGCTGCCCAGTATGATGACTGAAATCCACGCGCTCCAGAAACTACTCATGGTTTTTCTTCTCCGTATCACTCAGCGTACGTTGGTCGATATGATCATCCTGAAAGGGGAGATTCGCTGCATCGTCGAAACGTTGCTTTCGTTTGCTCCCGTAAGCCCACCAGCAGATACCGATGAACGCGATCATGACGAAAATGGTCGACATTCCACGTAATGTATTAATATCCATGATTTAGCGCTTGCTCTTGAGCACAGTGCCGAGCTGCTGCAAGTAGGCAACCATGGCTTCTATTTCGGTTTTGCCTTTCACCGCTGCCGATGCATTGGCGATGTCTTCATCTGTGTAAGGCACACCCACCGCACGCAAGGCTTGCATACGCTTGGGCGTTACTTTGTGGTCGAGCGTATTGGTAAACAGCCATGGGTACGACGGCATAATCGACTCGGGTACTACGTTTCGCGGATTGTACAAGTGCGCCCGGTGCCAGTCATCGCTGTAACGCCCGCCAACCCGGGCCAGATCCGGTCCGGTGCGCTTTGACCCCCACAGGAAGGGGTGCTCGTACACTGACTCGCCTGCCAGCGAATAGTGCCCGTAGCGCTCGGTTTCTGCACGGAAGGGGCGAATCATCTGGGTGTGACAGACGTTGCAGCCCTCTCTGATGTAGATATCCCTGCCTTCAAGTTCCAATGCCGTCAACGGTTTCAAACCGTCGACAGGTTCAGTTACTTCTTTGGTGAAAAAAAGCGGAACGATTTCCACCAAGGCGCCAAAGCTGATGGCGACGACAATCAATGCGATCATCAGGCCCAGGTTTTTTTCAACTAACTCGTGATTCATCTGCTAACTCCTTAGGCCGCCTGGGGTACATTGTCCAGCACTTCGGCATCTTGCTGTCGTACTGTCATCCACACGTTGTATGCCATGACCAGCATGCCTGCCAGGAACACGGCGCCACCTATGGCGCGCACCAGATAGCCCAGGTGACTGAATTCAACGGATTCAACGAAGCTGTACTTCAGGGTACCGTCATCGTTAATTGCTCTCCACATCAAGCCTTGCATGATGCCGTTAACCCACATGGCAGCGATGTAGAGCACGGTGCCGATGGTGGCGAGCCAAAAATGGGTGTTGATCAGGCTGACGCTATACATTTCCCGCAATCCGTAAAGCTTTGGAATCAGGTGATAGATGGCGCCAATAGAAATCATGGCAACCCAGCCCAAAGCGCCTGAATGAACATGGCCAACCGTCCAGTCGGTATTGTGAGACAAGGCGTTCACGGTTTTGATCGACATCATGGGGCCTTCGAAAGTCGACATGCCGTAGAAGGAGAGAGACACCACCAAAAACCGCAAAATAGGATCGGTGCGCAGTTTGTGCCAGGC
>JBFHRO010000228.1:0-5259 GCA_041591635.1 Oleiphilaceae bacterium
ATCTTGAGCGCTGTGTGGCTTATGCCGACGCTTGCCTAGAGGCCGGCCGCACCTTGTCCACTTCCTCGCCGGCGGTGCCCGAACCGGACTGGTTGAGTGATGAGATTACGCAATGGATTAAGCTGATTGAGGTCACTGAAAAAGAAGACAACTATCAGACCGCACGCGATGCAGTGAATAGATGCGCTGCGGCGGTGGATAGTATCGCCGGGTTGCATGATGCTCACTTGCTGGTAACGAAGATAGCGTCAGCACTGGAGCAGAGAAATATTGGCGATTACAGCCGATGCCATGCAGATCTGGTCGCACTGGAAGAAATTCGTTCAGCGCAGTTGCGCCGGACCGATATTGAAAACCGCCTTAACGCCCACGTGCCGTACCTGGTTTCAGATATGGCAGGAAGCCTAGACGAAGCGGACTGGCATCAGCGTTTTTCCTCATGGGAAGAAACCTGGCTCTGGGCAGTAGCGGATAATTGGCTGGAAAAGCGTACTGACCTTTCATATCAGCAACAGTTGTGGCGGCGACGTCATGATATAGATGCCATGATTGGTTGTTTGGTGGCTGAGGCAGCAGCGCTTCGTGCCTGGACGCATTTCTTCAAGCGTCTTTCACCGCGGGAATCGGCTGCGCTGAAGAGTTGGCGCGAGGCGGTCAAAGCAATGGGCAAGGGAACCGGAAAGTCCGCCAAAATGGCGCGGTTGCGCCAAGAGGCTCGCCAATACATGGATGCCTGTCGCGATGCCATTCCTATTTGGATCATGCCCCGTTATCTGGTGGCGGAAATGATTGATCCAGTACCGGGGCGATACGATCTGGTTATTGTGGATGAAGCCAGCCAACTCGGTATTGAAAGTCTTTTTCTATTTTATATCGCAAAAAAAATGGTGGTGGTCGGCGACGATCAGCAGATCAGCCCCTATGGCATTGGTATTGCCGATGAGGCGGTCGCGGGATTACAGGCACATTATCTGGAAGGCATTCCACACCGTCACGCACTGTCCCCACAAAGCAGCTTGTATGGCAATGCCAAAATTCGCTTCAGTCAGAATGTTGTCTTGCGCGAGCATTTCCGTTGCATGCCAGAGATTATTCAGTTTTCTAATGATCTCTGTTATGCCAGCAACGGTACCCCGTTGGATCCACTAAGAGCCTACCCGTCAAACCGTTTGCAGCCATTGGTGCTCAGGCATGTTGCTGATGGCTATCGGACGGGAAGTAGTCAGCATGCCCAGAATATTCCCGAAGCAGATGCGATTGTCAGGCAGATTGTAGGTTGTATTGCAGATTCTCGCTACAAGGGAAAAACGATGGGCGTCATCAGCTTGCAGGGAGAGACGCAAGCAAAACTGATAGAGAGAAAGCTGCTAGAACAGCTGGAACCTGAGGTGATTGAAGAGCGCCAGCTGATCTGTGGCGATGCCTATGCATTCCAGGGCGACGAGCGACATATTATTTTTTTGAGTATGGTAGCAGCGCCGGGAGAAACACGCATCGGTGCCTTGACGGCAGATTCAGCACGACAACGTTTTAACGTGGCAGTCAGCCGTGCTCAGGATCAGTTGTGGCTATTCCATACCGCAACGCTTGATGTACTCAGTGATCTTTGTATGCGTTACCGTTTGCTGAAATACATGCTGGAGCCAAAGCGGGAATCTTCTGCCGAAGATAAACAATTGTTTGACTCTGAATTTGAGCGGGCAGTGTATCAGCGCATCAACGATCGTGGATTCCATGTCAGAACGCAGGTTTGTATTGGTGATCCGACAAACCATCGTTATAGGATTGATTTGGTGGTTGAAGGGATGCAGGGCCGACTTGCCGTCGAGTGTGATGGCGATCATTGGCATGGTCCTGATCGCTATGAACACGATATGACACGGCAGCGCGACCTCGAACGGGCGGGTTGGCAGTTTGTCCGCATTCGTGGTGGAGATTTTTATCGGGAACCAGAATCCGCCATGCAGCCAGTTTGGAGTGAGCTCGAAAGGTTAGGCATCCATCCCGGTGGAGTCGATTCTGCTGCTGCAGCACCGCCGGCTCCGGTTGATTTCAGTGCAGCAGAAAATGGCGGTGTTTTGGAAAATGTAGAGGATAACGAACCGGGGGCCTTAGTTGATGATACTGGTGAGGCTGTCATATTGGAAAAGCCGACCACCGCAATAGAATTTGAGAAAGAGTCTGATGAGGTTGGTACGGAAATCATATCTGAAGATCATCCAGAAAAAGTGCCTGATATGGATGATGAAGAGAAGATCTTTGCTATTCCCAATGAAGGGGGTAGTGCTCAGAAGGATCTGCTTGAGTTTGGAACGAGGCAGACTGATGAAAAGGTCGGTCGGTCAACTTATGTTGAGTACCGGGGTTCAATAAGCGCAGATCCTCGAAGCGTGAACGTCGATACGTCAAAAGTGGCCGAAGGGTTGCTGCGAATTATCGAAGCTGAAGCGCCCATGCTCGCCAAGCGCGCCTATGACATTTATCTACGCAGTTGCGGAATACAGCGCATGGGAGGTGAGCTGCGTAAGACCATGAACAAAGCGTTGCAACGCCTGATCAGTGATGGACGTGTAATCAAGGAGGATGAGCTTGGGAAGGGTGGCTTGATGTACACAATTGTCCGCCCGAAGGGCAGCGCTGCTGTTTTGGTTCGTAGCAGAGGCCCAAGAGATTTTTCAGAGATCCCTCCCAGTGAGCTTCTGACAGTGGCGAGAAAGTTGGAGTCAGTTGATGGTATGAAGCAAGGTTCTGACGAACATCTGCGCGCTATTCTGGAGTATTTCGATCTTCGGAGACTGACAATCCAGGTCGGTACCGCACTGTTGGATATTTTGGAAAAAGAGTATCCATATGTGTGAGGTAATTTTAAAAATGCATATAACAAAGCGCTTCAGTCGGACAAATTTTCCGGTGAGCAAGGCGTTAAAGCTCCGAGGTACCCACGACTTGTAGACACTCTGTATAGTTAGGTTGACCTATATGGAGGTGCTTGCCATGGCACGTAAAAAAAACAGGCTTATCCTATCGCTGCTAGCCTGTGTCATACCGGAATTAGAATTATTTCATGAAGTCTGAAACCAGCCGACTCGATCGTTTTATTAGCCAGAATAGTAAGTATTCGATTGCAGATACCCGTCTGCTTATTGCGCAAAAACGGATTCTGCTGGATGGCCGTGTGGCGCATTCCATTCAACAGAAAGTGACGAAATTCACCCGTGTTGTACTGGATGGCAACTGCTTAAAGGATCACAGCCCCGTTTATATGATGCTGAACAAGCCCAGGGGGGTGGTCAGCGCGACCAAAGACCCTATGCACACCACCGTGCTGGATTTGATTCAGCACCCCCAGAAGGACGAGCTGCACATTGTCGGGCGGCTGGACTTCAATACCACGGGATTGGTGTTGTTGACCAACGATGGGGCCTGGTCGCGCCGGATCAGTTTACCCGAGACAAAGCTCGCCAAGACCTATGAGGTGACTTTGGCCAAGCCATTAAATGATGAGTATGTTGCCGCGTTTCGAGAGGGTATCCATTTTGCGTATGAAAACATCACTACCCGGCCCGCACAGTTAGAGGTCCTCTCCGAGTACAGCGCCAGGCTCTCACTGACTGAGGGCAAGTACCATCAAGTGAAACGGATGTTTGGTTTTTTTCAAAACGAAGTGTTGTCACTGCATCGGGTTTCCGTGGGGCCTATTTCCCTGGCGGGGCTTGAGGTGGGCCAGAGCAGGCTGCTGACCACAAATGAGTTGGCGGCAACGGTGAATCACAGGGCTTGATGAGCGCTAACATCACGCCATAAATGCAAATCCAGGGCAGCGGTATCAGGCCCCGTTGCGATTGGCGACCTCTACCGGGCGGAGTGCGCACTGCCGCTTGCCAATATTAGGCCAATGTTCTGCTTATCCCGCAATCTATCAGTATGATAGTCGCCCTCTTACCCGATCAGGACAGATCAACCATGCCCGCATTATTCGAAGAAATTGACAGCCAGTCCTCGCCCCTAGGTGAGATATCCCTGCGCAGACGGCGTATACCGGTGTTTGGTGACCGGGACATCTATGAAGTCAAACTCGGCGACGAGTTTTTAATGTCGAGCATGTTTGTTGAGGCCGAAGAGGCCCTGTCTACCCTTGGTCTGGCTGCCGTGCAGGGCGATAAGCTCAGTGTTGTGGTGGGGGGCTTGGGGCTGGGTTACACCGCCGTGGCAGCATTGAGAGACGAAAGGATTGCGGAGCTGCTGGTGGTCGAGGCCCTGAATACCGTTATAGGTTGGCATAAGGAAGAGCTGGTACCACTGGGGAAAGTGCTCAACGGGGATACACGAAATCGCTACGTACTCGGCAGCTTCTTCGACCTGGCCACCGACCCCGGCGCGGGCTTCGACCCAAACAGCGCAGGTAAAAGGTTTGATGCCATTCTTTTAGACATCGATCATTCCCCCAGCGAATTCCTGAATTCAGCCAACGCCAGCTTTTATACCACCGCAAATCTGGCGCTGATGGCAGAGCAGCTGAAACCCGGGGGCGTGTTTGCCATGTGGTCGCAGAATCTGCCGGAAGAAGGGTTTGAAGGGTTGCTGGAAACGGTGTTTGAACGTGTCGATTCCCACGCGGTGTCTTTTTACAACCCGTTTCAGGGGCGTGACTCCACCAACTCGGTGTATGTCTGTGTGAAGGGCTAAACGTTTTGGCTCGACATTTTTAGGGGCTGTAAAAAAATGGCTATCGTGGGGCGACTCGCGCCCCGTTCCCATCAGGCCAATCTGACCTCCGGCCGGAGGAAACCCGACTATACTTCCCGGGGCGAGCGTCAGCTGCACAGGGCAGAGCAGTTGAGTCTGACCGGATACCAGGTCTCCCCGAGCATGGACCCGCACCGCTACGCTGTGCTAACCCCGATAGAAAGCCGATATGGACGAGAGCCTTTGCAAGCAAGCCGGAAACCTGATTGCCGAGCGGACGGGGTTGGCGGTTCGCGAGCTGGACGATGCGCTGCTGGCCAAGGTGGTGCAGCAGCGGGTCAGGGAGCTGCAACTCTCGGGGGTGGAACAGTACTGCCAGTTTCTCCGCTCGGACAACAACGCCCGGCGTGAGCGGGAGGTGCTGGTTGTTCCCCTGACCAGCGGCGAAACCTATTTTTTTCGCGACAGCGGCCAGCACAGGCTCCTCCAGGAGAAAATCCTTCCCGAACTACTTGAGCGCCGCGAGCCAGAGCGCTCATTGCGTATCTGGAGCGCCGCCTGCTCTAGCGGCGA
>JBFHRO010000229.1:0-5245 GCA_041591635.1 Oleiphilaceae bacterium
ATACAGGTTTGCACCTCCGAAGGGGGCCATTACGTTGCGCTGATCATCAGGAATAACCGAATCACGAATCTCTACACCGGCACGCAAATCCAGCCGCGAGGAAACATGCAGCGTTGCGCCAATCCCGACGTTCCACTCATCGGTCATACCCATCGGCAAGCTTAACGAGGTATCTGTTACGTTCGCCGGCGAAAGAATCTTCGCCGCACCCAGGAATTCAAGTTTGCGGTCAAACTTTATCTTCAAAGCATCCCAGGTTTTGAAATCGGTCCAGCCGAGGTCGGCATTCAAGGTGACCATGGGCAACACCTTGACGCTCACGCCCGTCTGAAAGTGCTGCGGGTAGTTATGATCAATGGTGATGTTACCGGCTTCACGAGGAACACCCGATGGCAAGCTCAGGATCGCGGCACCAATGGCCCCCATGATCGAACCATTTACGCCCTGCCAGAAGCCTGACCAGTCCTGGGTATAGTTTATTTCAAAGGTCCCTTTGAGCTTCATGTCGGCATCGCTGGTATAGCTTGCTCCCCAGGCGAACCAGTCTGTAGGTTCCCACAAAATCCCTACGGCATAGGTTGGCGACACGCTTTCTTCAGCAATCAAGCTCATGGCTCCGATGTCGTCCCATGGCCCCACGTTGCCGCCGCACAAAGCAATAAATGGCGCCAGCGGCTCGTTGCCGGACTCGCAGTTAAATGCCTCCTGCAATACCTCGGTCACCCCCAGCAACATGTTGGGCGCACGCATGTGCTGATCTGCCGCGATACCAAAATGCGAGAAATGCACGCCAAACCCTACAGACCACTGGTCGTTGATCTCATAGGCCACCGTTGGCGATAAATAGGTAAAGCGTTGCAACGCCGCCGCTTTCGGCTGATAGCGCGCAGGGTCGCTTGGCTTACGGAAAAAACCGGCCACCATGGGCATATAGACCGCATTGCCAAAGGTAAACTTGGAGCCTGGCAGGTTTACCGAAAACCCCATGGTAGGAGCAAGTGCCGGTCCTTTTATGGGCAGTCGCTGCAATCCAATACCGGGCACAAATAATGCCAGATTGTTGGTATGACTGTGGGTATTGGCAACAGGATCTTTGGCGCCATCTATTCCAAAAATGTTATACCCAGGCGGCGCAATAAAATCCGCATCGATATCGATATAGGCGTTTAACAAACTCAGTTCAAACTGACGTCCTTTTAGCTTGGTCAATCCCGCCGGATTGTAATGAACTGACTTCAACCCCGGAGGGTCGGCTGTCACCGCATTCCCCAAGGCCAACGCCTTGGAGTCAATTGCAAGGTTTTGCGTCATTTGCGCCGACGCAGCCACACTTAGTCCGGCCGTCATCGCAAACACACCCATCTTCTGATATTTCATGTAGGATTTTTTCATTACAAGCATTCTCTGTAGGACAATTTTTTACGAGCGACTCCTTTTACTCTTTAAGCCCTGCAATATTGATCGGCAGCGACACGCCAATCACTACGTCTGGAGAATCCTCGGTTATCCCAAATCCGAAGCTTGTATTGATAATGGTTTTTTCACTTACCCGCGTTCCCAGCGAAAAGTTCACCATGCTGCTCACCTGATCCTGGGCCACGGCCTTGCTTCCTCCCAGGAAGGTCAGAACGGTCTCATCCGAATAGGTCAGCTGAAAGGAGGCGCTCATGGACACGTCATAAGACAGCGAGTAAGAGAATCCCCCCGAAAATGAAACGCTAAAACCCGGCTCCACTTTCTTCAACAGACGAGAGCCCCGCACCTGGTTCAGGCCATCCTGTTCAAACGACTGGGTGAAACTGGTAGAGCCAAACAAGACGACCGGATCAAGCACTTTCGATGCACTGACCCCGCCAGAAGCCGAATAGTTACCGCTACCCGATGACAGCGCACGGTTTACGTTGATCTCATAGGGGCTCACCCCCGTTTTGGTTTTGAAAGAGCCAAAGAGTGTGTAGGAGATTTTACCTGGCACGTAAGGTATTGGCTGCCACCGCAGAGACAAGCTCACATCGCCAAGATCATTATTCGATAACTCGCTCTGGGTATCGAACTTCGAGCTGAAAGGCACGCGGGCACTCACAGTCAGGTTGTCCAGCAAACCAAAATCAATCGAAAAGGTATTGGTAAATGTGTGCGAGGCCGAAGGGGTTACATCGAGATTTCTTACTGAGCTATCAACAATTTCGATATCCAGTCGCTGATCGCCAAAGTAGCTGTAATCAAACGAATACGACAGGGACGCCCCGCCTTTCTTCAATAGTGAATAGTTTTTTTCCGCAGCCTGAAACACCTCTTCAAGCTGTTTGGCAGAGTCGGCATCGCCTTCCTGCTTGGCAAGCGCTTCTCGAGCTTTATCAACACTGTTTTCGTTATCGGCATACGCGATTGGCGCAAGTACAAACGAAGCGCATAAGAAGCAGTAAGGCACAACCCGACGGTTCATTCCTGATTCCTTTATTATGTTATTCAACAAAGTAAGGTTATTCTAAGTGGCTCAAATCTAGTTTCTGTTGTAATGCAAGAACTTGACTGTATTTTCAACCGTGCCATCTGCGTTGTTCTTCTGGCGCTCAAGCTCATTCTGAATCGCAAACTGCAGCCCGTCATTAAACTGGGGAAATTCTCTGGTGGCCTGATAGGTAATGGTTTGATCATCGACATACCGCAGATCTTCCTCCCGCAATTCAAGCCCATCAATTGGCTTGGTATTGCCCGGAAATATTACAAACAAAACGTTCTGATCCCATTTTTCCTTGAACTCTTCAAGCGTAAACGTAATGTTTCCCATTGAGGGGTCCGCGATAAAGATCCGATTTCCCCTGATCGCACGCACCACCACGAAATGCTTAAACCCGGCATAATGAATTGGCACTATCGCAGGGTGGTCGAGCTCCATAAGATCCGAAAGCTCCGCTTTAAATCCGCCGGCAGGATAACCCAAGGCAGTGGCAAGCCGCTTCATATCCAGCATGGAAAATCCGCGTCTTTCCACAATGCGCTCGCTTTCCCCGTAATGCAGCAACCCCTCCATAACCTGCCTTTCCTGGAAACTTCTGCCAAGATAGTGCTGCAAAAGCGTGGTCAGTGCCGCAGACCCGCAACTGTAGTCATAGGCTTGGCGCACGATATTCCGGAACCGCATTTCAGCCAGCGGCTCTACCACAACATCTTCCCTGATGAACGTATTGCCGTGGTTTATTGATCGTTCATAGATAACCACACCAGGCTTGTGGGGATGCATCACCCGAACCTCGTGAGTTATCGAAAAAACCAACAGCGATCCAGCCAGTACGAGAAGCATCTGATCTCAAAATCCTTTCTGAATAGAGAATGTGTTTGGGAGCTTTCAGTAGTGTAGTTATAGACCGCCTGAAGCAGTTTGTTACGCTAAGATACAATAATTATACACAGCTTAAAGATAACCAGTTTGCAAAACTGTACAACCCCATGAAAACGCTAAATTATTTGAACGGCATCATAACTGGGATATAAACCCCGCAATCTCAAGAGCCATTGCAGGCCAATTATGCTAGGGAGCGACTTAAAATGCTTAGTCAGGAAATGAAATCACTGATCATCAGCCGGGCAATTCTGGCGCCTTCTGCCGACAACTCCCAGCCCTGGCTGTTCGAGTGGCACGACTCATGCTTGCGCCTAAGCATTGATCCCGAACGCAGCGGCGCCTCATCCGACACGCGCTATTATCTTTCCGACATTGCTACCGGTGCCGCACTTGAGAATATCCACATATTTTTAAACAGCCAAGGCATTTTTCACCGTATCGAACTACTTCCGGACCCGAATGATCCGCGCCTTGTTGCAAGCATAGATATCGATTGCCAACAGGCCGGCCTGCACTGTGATGAAACTCTGGCAAGACTGATCCCGTTGCGCCAAACCAATCGCCATTTTCCCTTTAAACCCTTCCCGCCACGCCTGACTGCAAAACTCATCCAGAGCGCGATGTCAGACATGACATCTGTTGTCGACTGCTCCGACCAGATAAACAAAAAACTGGCCTGCAAAGCCCTGCTGACCGCCGAAAGCCTGCGTTTTACCATTCGCTCAATGCACAAAGAGCTTTATGACACCATCAGGCGATCGAGTGAACCAAAATCACCCGACGGCATGGACCTGGATGCCCTCAACATAGAGAAACCTGCTCGCCCCTTGTTTATGCTGGCAAAAAACTGGACAGCGATGCGCATCATGAACAGGCTGGGCATGAGCTTTATGTTTGGCTTTCGCTCCACCGTCATCCCTGTAAAACTCTCCCCGGCACTTCTGTATATAGCCCCAAACCACACTGATCGACACCACATTATCGCCCTGGGCCGCGCACTGGAGCGCTGCTGGCTGACAGCAACCTCCATGGGGCTAGCCGTACAACCCTATGCCGCACCAGGCGTTTTTAGCTCAGGCAATGCTCCGGCGGGCGGGCGGCAGAACGCGATCAACGACATTAACCATGCAATATCAACCCTCAGCAAACAAAAAGAGGGCGGATTATTCTTACGAATAGGAACCCCTCCCCAAAACAGCAAAAACTCGCGCACAGGTCGGCGCAACCTGACAGAATTCATCCAAAACCAATAACTGTCGACATTATTTACACTCATGCATCCACCCACCACACAAACAAAACACAATCAAAAATAAATGCATTTAAATCAAATACATGAAAGCACAAAAAAAACATGGCCCTTCTTTTGCTTTATGGATAACAGAGATCCGCAGTCTCTAACAACTACTAAACAAGGAGATGCAAAATGAACTTCAAGAAAAGCATTGCAGTGGCAACTTTGGGCCTTGCCCTTAGCACTGGAGCTAGCGCGTCACTGATTAATGTGGGCGGCGTAACATGGGATCCGGATTCAACCTTTGCCTATCCGGTGTTGCAGGATTTTATCGCCAAAGGCACTCTGTTTGAGTCGGTAACAACCGGCATACCCGGCGACCTGGTCACCGGTCAGGGCAAGTTTACCTACCTGAACAGCGATACCCCGAATGCAGCCAACTTTTGTATCGGATGTGAACTGACCTTTACCTTCTCCATGAATCTGGTTGGAATCACTCCGATCACAACATCACTCGCTACGTTCGAATTCACCAACCTGGCAATCAACGTGTTTGTTGATCACACACCGGATTACGCTGGCACCTTCGCTACCGCGAGCGACGGCGTTCTGTGGTTGAGCCTGGTGGGTAACGGCAACCTTACCGGTATTGGCACCAACATCGG
>JBFHRO010000230.1:0-5223 GCA_041591635.1 Oleiphilaceae bacterium
CAAGGCGCCGGAGCGATTGCCAGTGTGCTCATGGCGTTGGTGACAGATTTGACTACCGAGGAAAGCCGAACTCGCGCAATGGCGGTGATCGGCATGTCCATTGGTATTTCGTTCTCGGTGGCACTGGTTCTGGGGCCGATGGTAGGTCATTCGTTTGGTCTTTCGGGTATTTTTTACCTTACGTCGGGCTTTGCCGTTTTGGGGGCTATTATTGTCATTTTTCTGGTTCCCACGCCGGTGATGCGCAAGGAGCATCGGGACACCAGTCTGGTGTGGCAGGATCTCGGTGCTTCGTTGAAAAACCTCGCGTTGGTTCGCCTTGATGCCGGGATCTTTCTTTTACACATGATCTTGACAGCGACCTTTATGGCGGTGCCCTTGTCACTGGTACAACGGGCCGGACTCGACAAGACCGAGCATTGGGCCTTCTATCTGTCGGTCATGGTGCTGGCTTTTCTGGCAATGATCCCCTTCATTGTTATTGGCGAACGGCGGCGAAGAATTCGGGCTGTATTTCTCGGCGGCATTGCCTTGCTGGTGATTGCAATGCTGTTGGCTCATGTGTCTCAAATGAACCTTATGGCTTTTTGGGGTGCGCTGTTTTTGTTTTTTATGGCGTTCAATCTGCTGGAGGCCGTGTTGCCTTCATTGGTGAGTAAGCTATGTCTGGCCGGATCCAAGGGAACGGCTATGGGGGTTTACTCTACTTCGCAGTTCTTGGGGGCTTTTGGCGGGGGAGCGTTGGGCGGGTTTATGCTTTCCTCTGCAGGGCTGGATGTGATCTACTTGGTGATCGCGCTGGCGGCATTGCTATGGTTTTTTATTGCCTTGCCCATGCAGGAGCCAAATTACAGTACCAGCATGATTCTGGATGTGCGAGTGAGCATTGGGAAGCACAGCGCCGACGATCTCTCTGGCTTGTTGCGCGCGGTGGCCGGTGTGGAAGATGCTATTGTGCTGCGGGAGAAAGGTGTTGCCTATTTGAAGGTGGATAAATCCCGCCTCGATAGCGAAACGTTATTGCAATATGGTAAGGCGTCCGTCCCGGCATAGGCCATGACGGGAGATGGGCGTTCTTGGTGGGTCCGGCAAGGCTGCTGGATAACAGACGGTGGAGAGAAAAAATGGCAAAGGGTATTAACAAGGTGATTTTGATTGGAAATCTGGGGAATGATCCGGATACGCGCTACATGCCTCAGGGCGGTGCTGTAACCAATCTCAGTGTTGCCACGGACGAAAGCTACAAGGACAAGAACGGCCAGATCGTGCCCCGTACTGAATGGCATAAAGTGGTTATTTTTGGCAAATTGGCGGAGATTGCCAAACAGTACTTGCGCAAGGGATCAAAGGTGTACCTTGAAGGTCGGTTACAAACGCGAAAGTGGCAGGATCAGTCAGGCCAGGATCGCTACAGCACAGAAATCGTGATTGATATGCAAGGCACCATGCAAATGCTGGATGGTCGTTCTGATCGCGGTGGTTATGAAGAATCTGCGCCAGCAGGCTATGGCAATGCCGCGCAAATGATGAATGAGGGTGGTCCGCGCGGGTCGTCTCAGACTGGCCAGCCGCCATCCGCCGCTCGCGGTCAGGGTGCCTCGTCTGCCCCCTCTTATGCCCCGCCACCGATGCCGGAATCAGACATGGGGCTGGATGACGATATTCCCTTTTAGCGGCGGTTAAGCGATTTTTGATCCTGATCAGGTAAAAAGGCGCGATTACAAAGGGTGTCAAGAACACCCTTTTTTTGTAAAAGAATTTGTCAAACAGAAAGTTAGTCAACTATCCTCATTGCAGTATCAGGTGAGCACCGGAGGGGGTTTTGCGACTTTTTCGCCAACGATCAGCAGCGGGAATGGTAGGGGTCGAGATTGGATCAGACCGGGTTTCTGTTGCCTGGTCCAAGGGTGTGCAGGCGGAAAACGGTTGGCGGGAGTTGACCGGTTTTGTTTCGATGCCTGCCACCGCTGCACAGCGCCATTCTGTACTGGGTGAAATTGTCGCTTCCAGAGGTCTTAAAGGAGCCCTGTGTAATCTGGCGTTGCCAGCGGAGCAATACCAGGTGTTTCAGGTGGAAAAGCCGGCTGTGGAAGACAGCGAAATTGTCGATGCGATCAAGTGGAAGGTGAAAGATCTGATCGACTACCCCGTTGAGGATGCGGTGGTTGATGTGTTTGGCTTTCCTGTCGATGCCTTGCGGGGGCGGGCGCCCATGGTGAATGTGGTGTGTGCCCGCAAGGCCATGTTGCAGGATCAGGTAAAGCTGCTTGCCGCCGTGGGTCTCAAATTGAAGTCGATTGATATCTCCGAACTGGTGTTGCGCAATATTGCCATGCGTTTTGATCCAGAGACAAAGGGGATTGCGCTGCTCTTTTTACGGGGAACTCACGGCAGCGTTTTGATGTGCAAAGGGGGAGAGCTGTATTTTCACCGCCGGGTTGATTTTGTGGTGGAGGCGCTGAATGACCTGATGCGCCAGGAAGAGCTGATTCAGCAACTGGCCTTGCACGTGCAGCGTTCGCTGGATTACTACGAAAGCCAGATGGGACAGTTGCCGCCAGCGCAGCTGTTGGTTTTTAAAGTGTCGGATGAGGTGGCGTTGGGCGCCCAGTTGGGAAGCTATCTGGCGGTGAAAGTGGTGGAGCTGGATGCGCAGGCGTTGCTGGTTAAGGAAGAAGTTGCCCTGGAAACCCTGAACGAGAGCCTTGTGGCCATAGGGGCCGCCTTGCGGCAAGAGGGGCCATGATAGTTCAACAGGTTAATCTCTACACTCATGCCCTTCGGCCCCAGCGGGACAAACTGCCCTTGTGGGCCCTGGTGGCTGCGGCGCTGGTTCTGGGCGTTGTGCTAACTGGGGTATCGCTCTGGAATCAGCGCCAGTTGACTGAATTGACGGTGAAACTGGCGCACAAGCAAAGTCAGGCGGATGCGTTGACGACTCAAGTGGCGACGCTGAGTGAACAGGTATCTGGCATGCGCCGCGATGAATCGCTGGAAGAACGCAATCAGCGCTTGCGAGAACGTGTCGCGGTGCGGCAAGAACTGCTGAAAACCCTGGGTTCAGCCATTGCCCGCAGCAGTTACCGGTTTTCTGAATTGATGTTCGGCTTTGCGCGACAGATCCGGGATGATGTGTGGCTGACCCGTTTTGGTATTGATGCCGGGGGCGGGCAGATACGCTTTTCCGGTGTTGCCCTGTTGCCGGAGTCGGTTCCCGCGTTCTTGCAACGCCTGCGAAGCGAGGGGAGTTTTGGTGGTCGTAATTTTCAGCTCTTTTCTCTTGAACCCAATAATGATGACGACAAAGGGCGAGCCGGAATACGTTTTACCGTGGCTTCTGTGCCTGATGAGCCTGGCCAGGATGTGGTGGGTGATGCCCTGAGAGCCGCAAGCGCCCAGCGAGGCCCGCGATGAAAAACCATTGGATTCAGTGGAGTCAAAAATTTGCCGCGCTCACACTCAGAGAGCGCTTGATCGTGCTCTTTGCCGTCATTGCGCTGATCGTTTTTGGCTGGCTGCATTTTGTGTTTGACCCTGTAACCCGGGCGAAAAAGCAGATTCAGGGGCAGCTGCTGTCGCTCGATGAGTCGATTGTCTCCAGTGCCGAAGAGCTTTCGCTATTGCAGCAGCAGCTTGCCAATGATCCCAATCAGGTATTGCTGGCGCAACAGCGGCAGCTGGATGCCACGTTGCAACAGCTTAATGCCGATATAGACGCTCGCCTTAAGGGGCTGTTGGGGCCCGAGCGCATGCTGGACACCTTGCGTGAAATAGTGGCCACCCAGAAAGGGGCGACGCAAAAACCGGTGCAATTGGTCAGTGTCAGGAATTTACCTGCCGAACCCTACGAGCTGGTTGGGAAGAAAAAGCCCCCGAGCGATGCGACCGCCGACAGCACGGAGGAGTCACAGGCAGGTGCAGAGCAGGCGGCGATTTATTCGCACCAGATGGAAGTGGTGCTGGAAGGGAGCTATTTCGAGGTGGCCAGTTACCTGCAACTGCTGGAAGCCCAGCCCGGGCTGTATTTGCAGAGTTTCAGTTATGAAGTGCTCGACTATCCCCTGGCCCGGGTGGTCATGCGGTTATCGACCTTGAGTCTGGAGGAGGCCTGGATCGGTGTTTAGGGTGAATGCTCGTGCATGGGGCTGGATCGTGGGAGGCATGGTCACCTGCGCGGTGGCTGAGGGGCCGCTACCCCAGTTGAAGGATCCGACCCGCCCCGCCGGCTGGGGCGCGCCTCAAGTAGTCCAGCAGTCACAAGAAGAAAAGAAATACCATTTAAGCTATTTGCTGGTGAGCACCGACCGTCGGCAGGCGATCGTAAACGGCAAACAGGTGAAAGTTGGAGAATGGGTAGATGGCGCTCGGGTGGAAGCCATCACAGAGCAGGAGGTTCGCTTGCGGGTCGACGGTGTGATGCAGGTGCTGGCATGGCCCACCGCGAATGTCGGCAAATCATTGCGTAACTAAGACCAGATCTGCGGAGTCACTGAATGACAGCAAAATGGATCCTCTTGTTGAGCCTGTCTGGTTTGACGGCCTGCGCCCAGAACGCGCTGCTGCAAACGCCGGTGGCAGGCTCCACCGAAGGCGTCAAACAAATCAATCTGGCCCTGGACGATGCCCTTAATGACGCAGGCGGAAGTAAAAAGGCCGCCACCTCCACTTTGCCTGAGAGCGTTTCTGCCGCCTTATTGCCGCCGGTCATGTCGCGCCAGGTGGCGCCGAGCGCCGAGCAACGCTTTGATCTGGCGGTGGTCGATGTTCCTTTGCGCGACTTTTTCAATGGGCTGATCAGTGGCAGCGGTTATAACGTGGTGGTGCATCCGGGTGCCACCGGCACTATCAGCCTCGAACTCAAAGGCGTGACCGTACCGGAGGTCATGACCCTGGTTGGCGGTTTATATGATCTCGATGTGCGGGTGGCTGATCGCTTGTATCAGGTTTTTCCGCGTCAGTTGCGCACTCAGGTATTTCAAATCAACTATCTCAACGTGAAGCGCAGTGGCGGTTCGGAAACGCGTGTCAGTTCGGGGCAGATTACCGGAAGCAGCCCCGGCGGCACGAGCGGCAGCAGTACCTCCGGCAGCGGTGGCAGCACGGGCTCGACCCAGGGAGAAAGCGGCACTGCCCAGGTGGGAACGCGCATCTCCACCACGAGCGAAGCCGATTTCTGGACCAACCTGAACGAAACCCTGGCCATGCTGATTGGCCCCGGAGAAG
>JBFHRO010000231.1:0-5200 GCA_041591635.1 Oleiphilaceae bacterium
CGCCAGCGTGTTCGGGCGCATGGGCACCTCGACCCAGCCCTTTGGCGGCTTGGCCACCTGGCTGATTTACGTCCTCAATATTGTCAGCAGCAACATGGACCAGCGCGGCGGGCTCTTGTTCAACCGGCCGGCGATTGATCTGGTGGCCTTGTCGGCTGTGGGTGGTCAAAGCGGCCATTTCGGGCGTTATCACAGCCGCATCAATCAGCTGCCCGAGTTCGGCGGCGAATTGCCCGCCACCACCCTGGCCGACGAGATTCTCACCCCGGGCCCCGGCCAGCTGCGGGCGATGGTGGTAATGGCAGGCAACCCGGTGTTGTCTTGCCCCAACGGGACCAAGCTGGAAAAGGGGTTGGCCGGGCTCGATTTTATGGTGGCCATTGATTTCTATCGCAACGAAACCAGCCAGCATGCCGACATCATCTTACCGCCCACGGGGCCACTGGAGCACAGCCACTACGATCTGGTGTTCAACCTGCTGACCGTGCGTAACGTTGCCAAGTATTCCCCCGCCCTGTTTGCGCCGGCCCCCGATACCCGGCACGACTGGCAGATTCTGGGTGAACTCACCCGGCGGTTGGGGCGCAAAAAGTGGTGGTCGGGCCTGATGGGCGAAGGCTGGCACCGGGCACTGGATCGCCTGGGCATTGACGGCCTGCTCGATCTGCTGCTGCGCGTGGGCCCCTATGGCTCGCGCCTGCCGGGCACGGCCCGGGCGGGGTCGCTGGCTACACAGGTCCTGCAGGATCTGCTGGGGCCGACCAACCCGCTGCGGCGCCTGCTGGACATGGGGCCGTACAGCATGGCCAATGCCTCCTTGCTCAAAGGCGTGGATCTGCAAACCCTGAAGCAGCATCCTCACGGCGTGGATCTTGGCGCCCTGCAACCGTCGATTCCCGAGCGATTGTTCACCCAAAACCAGCGCATCAATCTGGGCGATGAGCTGTATCTGGGGGATATTCATCGCCTGATTGATCATCAATCCCGCTTGCATGCACAGCCACAACAGCTGTGGCTGATTGGCCGGCGCCATGTGCGCAGCAATAATTCCTGGTTGCACAACAGCTTGCGTCTGGTGAAAGGCAATCCACGCTGCACCCTTAAAATGCATCCCGAGGATGCCGCGGCACGCGGTCTGAGTGACGGTGCGCAAGTCCGTCTGAACTCGGCCACGGGTGAAATCCGGGTCGCGGTGTCGCTCACTGACGAAATGATGCCCGGGGTCGTCAGTCTGCCTCATGGCTGGGGGCATCACCGTTCAGGCAGTCAATTGGGTGTGGCCCGTGCTCACGCCGGTGTAAGCGCAAACGATATCACCGACGATCACTGGTTCGATGCCCTGACCGGCACCAGTGCTTTCAACGCGGTACCTGTCAACGTGCAGGCGCTGGAGGCGGTGTCTGCAGAGCCCGATACTACGGCGGCCAAATCGCCTAAAAAGCGTCGGGGCGATAAAACCCGCGCCTGAGCCTTGGTGGCGTCTATTCGATACCCAGAATCTTGTGCATTTGCAGGCAAAGCCGCCATTGGGGATGTTGCAGGCAATACCCGGTGGCCTGCCGGGTGTTGGCCTGGCGCACCGGGTCTTGCAGGTAATCGGCTGCCGGACTTGCCAGCGGCGAGAGAAAGTAATGGCGCGCCTGTATCTGCGCAAACCGCTCCGGCATGGCTTCGGGTTGGGGGTACACCAGCTTGAGTTCGTCGCAGCGGGTCACCACCACCGTCGCTGTGCCCTTGGGGCTGACGCACACCCAGTCGACGCCATCGGGTACCGGCAAGGTGCCGTTGGTTTCTATGCCTACCTCAAAGCCCCGCGCGTGCATGGCCGCGACCATGGCGGCGTCGAGTTGCAGCAAGGGTTCGCCGCCGGTAAAAATCACATAGGGTTTGCCCGCCGCCGCATGGCTGTCAGAAGGCCAGAGCTGCCGGATCTGGTCGGCAAGGGCGTCCGCCGAGGCATACTCGCCCCCCAACGCGCCGTCCGTACCTATGAAGTCGGTGTCACAGAAGTTGCACACCGCTGTCGCGCGGTCGGCTTCCCGGCCACTCCAGAGGTTGCAGCGGGTAAAGCGGCAGAAGATGGTCGCACGCCCGGATTGCGCCCCTTCGCCCTGCAGGCTGTAAAAAATCTCTTTGACTCGGTAAGGCTTTTTTCGCGCCGGGGTGCGATCTGTTGCCAGTATCATCAGCGTTCGTACACCAGCGGATCGGTGACACCATTGGCGGCAAAGGCTTCCAGTCGTTCCTGACAGGCACCGCATTTGCCGCAGGCACGATCGCGGCCCTTGTAGCAGGTCCAGGTGCGGGCATAATCCAGCCCCTGCGCCAGCCCTTGCGCCAGAATGGCGGTTTTGTTGAGGTACAGATAGGGCGCCAGAATGGCTACCGGCTCGTAGTTGGCAATCCGGGAAACCGCGTCCATGCAGGTGACGAACTCGGGGCGGCAGTCGGGATAAATGGCGTGATCACCGCTGTGGGCGCCGTAATACACCGCCTCGGCGCCGATGGACACGGCATAGCCTACCGCCAGTGACAACATGATCATGTTGCGGTTAGGCACCACCGTGGACTTCATGCTGGCCTCTTCGTAGTGGCCGTCGGGTACGTCGATATCGTCGGTCAGCGAGGAGCCCAGCAAGAGTTGATTGACCGCGGTGATATCAACGATCTTGTGCGGAATGCCCAGCTGATCACAGACCTTCTGCGCATAGTGGAGTTCCTTGCAATGCCGCTGCCCGTAGTTGAACGACAGGGCATAGGTCCGCTTTCCTTCGGCCAGCGCACGGTGCAGCAGGGTGAACGAATCCATCCCGCCAGAGTAGATAACGACGATTTTTTGCGACATAAGGGCTCCTGAGCTGTGCGCCTGCCATTGTAACCGCTGCCCGTTTGGGCATAAACCCAAACCTTGTGAGCGGCGGCGTACTCAGGTGATTTCGGTTTCAGGCACCAGATAGCGCAACAGGCTGCGCTTGAGCTCGACCGGCCGGATGGGTTTGCTGAGCACGCCATTGAGGCCGACCTCGTCCGCCTTTGCGATCACTTCGTCAATCACGGTCGCCGTCAGTGCCAGTATCGGAATGGTTTTGTTGTGATGACTGTCGAGGTTGCGAATTGCGCGGGTGGCCTCGTAACCGTCCATGCCGGGCATCTGGATATCCATCAGCACCAGGTGATAGGCGTTATTTTGCGCCATTTCATAGGCCATTTCGCCGCTTTCAGCGCTGTCGACCTGAGCGCCCCATTTGGTCAGCAATTTCATCGCGACCAGCACGTTTACCCGGTTATCGTCCACCAGCAAAATGCGGTAGCCGCTCAAATCCGGGTCTTCGCCCGAGAGGCTCAAGGAGGCGGGCGTGCTGGTGCGGGTGTCGGCAACGCCCATGAGCAACTCGAAGTAGAAGGTTGAACCTTCGCCGGGTTTGCTGCGCAAATAGATTTCGCTGCCGAACAATCGTAACAGACTGCGGGTGATGGCCAGCCCCAGCCCGGTACCGCCAAACTGGCGAGTGACCGAGGTGTCGGCCTGGCTGAAGAAGCGGAAGATCAGCTTTTGCTTGTCGGGGGCAATTCCAATGCCGGTGTCGGTAATGCGAAATTCCAGTTTGGTTCTGTTTTGTTCGGTACCGCGCCAGAATACTTTGATATCGACGGAGCCCTTGAGGGTGAACTTGATGGCATTGCTGATCAGGTTGTTGAGTATTTGTGCCAGACGGGTCGGATCACCGATCAGGGTTTCGGGAATCGCCGCATCGATTTTGCAGCGCAGGCGAATGCCCTTGTCTTCGGCCTGATAGCTCATGGAAGACACAATGCCTTCGGCCAGCTCGCGCACACTGAAGGGGATTTCCTCCAGTTGCACCTTGCCCGCCTCGATCTTGCCGAAATCCAGAATGTCGTTGATCAGGGCCAGCAAGCTCTCGGCTGAGAACTTGAGTGTGCGCAGGTTTTCAATCTGGTCATCACGGGGATTTTCGAGCAGCAACAAATGTGACAGACCGATCAGGGCATTGAGCGGTGTGCGGATTTCGTGGCTCATGATGGCCAGAAAATCGGATTTCGCCTGGGTCGCGGAGACGGCCGCATCCTTGGCAGCCAACAGCACCTCCTTGTAACTCTGCTCCTGGGTGACGTCCATGAGCAGGCCGTGAAAAATGAGCCGGTCTGACTGGGTATCGATCGGCGTCAGAATGCCGCGCATCCACATCTGCCCCGGTTCGTTAAGGCTCAGGCGCACCTTGAATTCCCATCGGTTGCCGGTGACGATGGCCTGGCGCAGACTCTCAAGAAACAGCTTTTGATCTTCCGGCACTATCATGCGCAAGATGGCTTGGTTGTCGACCAGTAGGGACTCCTGACGGGTTTTGAAAATCTCGCGCAGTTTGGGGCTGACATAGTTAAAGCCCCACTCCCGACCGGCTCTGTCGGTATGAAACTCCACCACCACGCCGGGTGCGTTTTCCGCCATGGACCGAAAGCGCTTTTCGCTCATTTTGAGGCGATCCTCGGCTTCGCGCAGGTCGGTTACGTCCTTGATGTTCCAGGCCAGCCCCTGTACCCGGCCGTTTTCATCCATCACCCGAAATACCATCAGGCGGGCATTGAATTTTTGACCGTTCATCCGGCGCTGTATCACGTCGCCGCGCCAGGATTGCTGATGCTGCAAATAACTGGTAATGGTGGCAACGCCCAGATGCTCCGGCAAGTCAGCGAATTCCAGTGTGCTGCCCACCAGCGAGACTTCACTGGCAACATAAACCCGGCAGGCGGCATCATTCACAAACAGAATCTTGCCGGCAAGATCGGTGTAAATAATGCCGTTGAGGTGATGGTTCACAATCTGGTTTTGCACATAGATCCGCTGGCGTGTTTCCCGCTCGCGGGTAATGTCATGCAGCGCCATGGAGACCTTTTTCAGCGTGTCGCCGGGCTCAGGGTGTATCAGTTCGATACTGGCTTCATACCAGCGATGATTGTTGGGCGACTGGTACTCAAAACGCTCGCCCGTGCCTGTGTCCAGCACCCGCTGCACATGCTCGGCGAACTTGCGGTAAATGTTCGGGGGCAGGAGTTTCTCCGGCGGCGTGGCTTCGTAGGTTTCTCGGGAAACCGGCAGGTTTTCATCATTGGCCGCCCAGACGTTCAGTACTTTATGGGTTTCGTCGATCTCGAAGATGACATCGTTCAAGGTCGTGACCAC
>JBFHRO010000232.1:0-5191 GCA_041591635.1 Oleiphilaceae bacterium
ATCAGGCCATCGGCGTAGACCTGCAAGGTGCCTCGCCGGTACACCTCAACGCCCTGAAAGCCCGCATGGAGCACACCAAAGCTCAACTGGAAGCCGAGCAGTTCAGCGGCCTGACCCGGCACGATATGGCGGGCGATCTGCTGCAAGCCGGCGTGTGGAGCTACCTCGCCCTGACCAATGTGCAAAGCCAGCTCATGGCCCAGGCCAACGGGCAAATGTTGTCGGCGTTTGAACGCAAGCGGGCCCCCCGATCTTGATCGGCTCAAATGGGAGGGTAGTGAAACTACTCTGACTCAGAAGGCCTGAGTCAAAGGCTTGTTTTTAGCAACAAGCTATTAACTTATGGGTGTACGAACTACTACGTACGAGGTAGTTTTTGAACCCTAATGGTGCATAAAATCCCCCGTCCGCACCATTCGCGTCACCATTCACTTCGCCGGAGATTCAGTTAAAGGCATGTAAAAACAATAGGTTGGATACATGGCATGAATGCTGCTTTGGATTGGGTAGCGCAGCACCTACACCTTTATGGTTAGTTCGGTGCAGCACCCGGATCCATTAACAGCCAATCAGGAGATTGTCATGAAGCTACCCTCATTTGTTACCCGTCGCCGTGTGTTGCGGCCTTTGCTGATCGGCACTCTGATCTGTTCCGGCACTGTGTCGGCGGCGGTGGGTGAACCTGAAAAAACCGACCTGAAGTTTGGCTTTATCAAGCTGACCGACATGGCACCGCTGGCGGTGGCGCTGGAGAACGGTTATTTCCTCGACGAAGGGCTGTTTGTCACCCTCGAAGCCCAGGCCAACTGGAAGGTACTGCTTGATCGCGTAATCACCGGTGAACTTGACGGTGCGCACATGCTGGCCGGCCAGCCGTTGGGGGCGACGGTGGGGATTGGTACCAAGGCCGAGGTCATTACCGCCTTCAGCATGGACCTGAACGGTAACGCCATTACCGTCGCCAACAGTGTGTGGGAGCAGATGAAACCCAATCTGCCCAAGGATGCCAACGGCCTGCCGCTGCACACCATCAGCGCCAGTGCCCTTAAGCCCGTGATCAGCAAGTACAAGGAAGAAGGCAAGCCCTTCAATATGGGCATGGTGTTCCCCGTGTCGACCCACAACTACGAGTTGCGCTACTGGCTGGCGGCCGGTGGCATTCATCCCGGTTTCTATGCGCCCGCCAAAGGTGACACCACCGGTCAGGTGAAGGCCGATGCCCTGCTCTCGGTGACGCCGCCGCCGCAGATGCCGGCCACACTTGAAGCTGGCACCATTCAGGGGTATTGCGTGGGTGAGCCCTGGAACCAGCAAGCCGTGATCCGTGGTATTGGTGTGCCGGTAATTACCGATTACGAAATCTGGCCCAACAACCCCGAGAAGGTGTTTGGCGTCACCAGAGAGTGGCACGACAAGTACCCCAACACCCACATTCACGTTGTGAAAGCCATGCTGCGGGCCGCTTACTGGCTGGATGAAAAGAACAACGCCAACCGCACCGCCGCGGTCAAAATGCTCTCGTCGTCCAACTACGTGGGTGCCGATCAGAACGTGATTGCGGCTTCCATGACCGGTACCTTCGAGTATGAAAAGGGCGACAAGCGCTCGGTACCCGACTTCAACGTGTTCTTCCGCTATGAAGCCACCGTGCCTTATTACAGTGATGCCATTTGGTACCTGACCCAGATGCGCCGTTGGGGCCAGATCGCCGAAGGCAAGGATGACAACTGGTACATGGATATCGCCCGCAAGGTCTATCGCCCTGATATTTATGCCCAGGCGGCGAAGGAGTTGATCCGCGAAGGCAAGTTCAAGGCCAGCGATTTTCCCGATCTTGAGGGCGAGAAGTTTGTACGTCCGCATCAGGGTGAGCTGATCGATGGGGTGCGCTTTGATCCGCGCCAGCCCAATGCCTACATCGACAGTTTTGCCATTGGTCTTAAAGGTAAGGAGCGCGTTGAATAATGACTACGTTAACTCTGGCTCCGCTGGCGCGCATGGCGCGCCAGACCCGCGAGCAACTCAATGTGAAACACCTGCTGCATGCCCTGGGCATGCCGCTTCTGGGGCTGGCGCTGTTCCTGCTGTTGTGGCAGGGCGCGGCCAGCAGTATCGACACCTCGCTGGGCAAGTTCCCGGGCCCGGCGGCGGTGCTGGAGCAATTCGACAACCTGTGGGCTGAGCACCTGAACGAACGGGCGCGGGGCGAGAAGTTCATCGCCGCCCAGGAAGCCCGCAACGCCCGCTTGCTGGCTGAAAACCCGGGGGCAGAGGTGAGCATTCGCCCCTACGTGGGTCGCCCGACCTTTGTTGATCAGATTGGTACCAGCTTGCTGACCGTGTTGTCAGGCTTTGTGCTGGCCACCCTGATCGCCATTCCGCTGGGCATAGTCACGGGCCTCAACCGCCATGTGCATGCGGCCCTCAATCCGCTGATTCAGGTGTTCAAGCCGGTGTCGCCGCTGGCCTGGCTGCCGCTGGTGACCATGGTGGTGGCGGCCTTGTACGTGTCAGAAGACCCGATGTTTCAGAAGTCGTTTGTGACCTCCATGATCACGGTGACTCTGTGCAGCCTCTGGCCCACCTTGCTCAACACCACGGCCGGCGTTGCGGCGGTGAGCAGCGATCTGCAGAACGTGTCGCGGGTGCTGCGCCTGCCCTGGCTGACCCATGTACGGCGCATTGTGCTGCCCTCGGCGGTGCCCATGATGTTTACCGGGCTGCGGGTCTCTTTGGGCATTGCCTGGATGGTCTTGATTGCCGCCGAGATGCTGGCGCAGAACCCGGGGCTGGGCAAGTTCGTCTGGGATGAATTCCAGAACGGCAGCAGCCAGTCACTGAGTCGTATCATGGCGGCCGTGATTACCATTGGCCTGATTGGATTTTTGTTGGATCGCATCATGCTGCTGCTGCAAAAGAAAGCCAGTTGGGATGCCAACTGACACCGTATCAGCCATGAGTCAACCTGTTTTAGTGAGGTAATACCTATGACCCGGACACAATTGGAACTCAGTGGTGTCAGTATCGAATTTCCCACCCCCAAGGGGCCGTTTCTGGCACTGGATAACGTTAATCTGAAGATCGCAGAGGGCGAGTTCGTGTCCCTGATCGGCCACTCGGGCTGTGGCAAGTCCACGGTGCTGAACATTGTGGCCGGGCTGCTGCAGGCGACCAGGGGCGGCTGTATTCTCGATGGCAAGGAAGTCAGCGAACCCGGCCCGGAGCGGGCGGTGGTGTTTCAGAACCATTCGCTGCTGCCCTGGCTGACGGCGTATCAGAATGTCGAGCTGGCAGTGCAGCAAGTGTTTCGCAAGCAGATGAACAAGGCCCAGATGCGCGAGTGGATCATCCACAACCTCGAACTGGTGCACATGGGGCACGCCATTCACAAGCGCCCCGGCGAGATTTCCGGGGGTATGAAGCAGCGTGTCGGTATTGCCCGGGCGCTGGCCATGCAGCCCAAGGTGTTGCTGATGGACGAGCCCTTCGGTGCCCTCGATGCCCTGACCCGGGCGCACCTGCAGGATTCGCTGATGGAAATCCAGCGTGACCTGAACAACACCGTGATCATGATCACCCACGATGTCGATGAGGCCGTGTTGTTGTCCGATCGCATTGTGATGATGACCAACGGGCCGGCGGCCACCATTGGCGAGATTCTCAGCATCGACTTGCCGCGACCGCGCAATCGGGTCACCCTGGCCGACGATCCGGCCTATAACCGCTACCGTCAGGCGGTACTGCGCTTCCTGTATGAAAAGCAGCGCAAGGTGACCGACTTGCCGGTCAAGCGCAAACGCGAGGGTATGGAGTCAGGCAAGGCGCCCGTGAAGGCGGCAGCAGACACGACCGGCGACCAGGGACAGGCTCGCAGCGCCCTGGCCTGAGACAGCCAGAGCCCCCGGGTGCCCTCGTGCCCGGGGCCAGGCCGGGAGGTTAACCCAGGGTTTCTTCTCGGGGTTCTTCTAGCGCTTCTTCCACAACTGGCCTTCGCCACCTTTTTTGCCATTGGGGTAAAACCATTCGAACCGGGCCTGGGTGTTGCTGACAAAGGTAATGGCGGCCCGGCCGTTGGTGATGCAGCCTCGCCCCTGCGACAGACTTTCCTGAAACAGCAGGGTATTGCCGGATTGCTCCAGCAAGGCCAGCGGGCCACCACATTCCAGCGAGGGGTAGTCAATGCGGTGGCTGTCGGGGCCGAGCGTGGCCTTGATGGTCCATGACTGACCGTTGTCCTGCGTGCCCGAGCCTTCCCAGATACCGTAAATCGGCTGCGCTGCGCTCGCCTCCTCGGGCCGGGGTGGTGTTGGCAAGGCGGCGGGCTCGGGTGCTCCCTTCATTCCTGCCAGAATCTGCTGGCGGTGTTTCTCGACATCGCTTTTGGCGATTTTCAGCAGCACATACACATTCCACAAGGGCTCGCCCAGCGGCGTCTGGGCATTGGAGACAAAATACTGATCGGATTTTTTCAGGTCGCTGATGCGTTGCGCCAGGGTTTCCTGCACCACCGCCTCAAAGCGTGAACTGGCCCCCTGATCGTCGGCCGTTTGCGCCACTGAAACGGTGCTGGACACAGCCACCCCTAGGAACTTGGCGTATTGGAGTTCGGCGTCTTTCTGTGCCGAATGAAAGGCTTCCCGCGGCGGGCGGCCCCAACTGGCCAGGGCCTTTTCGCTTTGGCCGACGAAAAACACCTGACTTTGGTCGGCCTGCGCGGCGCAGTCCGGAGTCTGAATCCAGCAGGGTTCATCCTGCGCCTGCACGGTGGCCATGCCTACCGGCGTGGGGGAGGTTTTCTGGCTGGTGGCACCGCAGCCCAGCAGGGTGAGTGGCAGCAACAGCGCCACAAAAGGTTTGAAATCCATGGAAAAACCAGTCCTTGATGAGTTGTTGAGGGGATTGCGGGGTTAACCTTGCCGGTTTGGCAGTCGAATAGCAACCCGATGCAGGGATACCCAGGCAATTGAGAAGGACCGGTGCGGGATTGTGTACCGCGGCTCCGTGTCGCCCCTGTGCCTCAGGGCAAGCTCACCGTCACCCGCAGCCCGCCCAGGGTGCCGGTGTCAAACTGCAGGCTGCCTTGGTACTGGGTGACTATGGCCTGCACAATGGAAAGCCCCAGGCCGTGGCCGGGGGTGTTTTCATCGAGGCGCAGGCCGCGCCCGGTCAGGGCTTGCACGGCGCCAGGGCA
>JBFHRO010000233.1:0-5164 GCA_041591635.1 Oleiphilaceae bacterium
CCGAAGCCAACTATGAAGACTGGTTTGAATACGCCCAGTCGGATGAACATAAAGCCGAAGCCAGAGCAGACCGCTTGAGCGACTGGTTTGGAACCCTGAACGATGCCCAGGTGGCACGGGTGCGGGCAGGGGCCCGGCTGGAGCCCAACGAGCGCCAGATTCGCATCGACAACAGTTTGCAGTGGCGTGAGCGCATGATTCTGGCGGCGCTCTCTGGCGACCAGGGCGAGATTGCGCGCTGGATTCGCCAGCCCGACCGCTGGTGGACGCCAGACTATGCCGCGCTGCATCAGCGCACCTTGCAACAGGTACGTGCGACCGTATTCGACTTGTTGCCCACCCTCAGCACCCGCCAGCGCCAGCATATCGAATATCGTGTCAGTGACTGGATCGAGACGCTGGAGGCGGTTAATCATTAGCCGCTCGCGGCGCTTGAATATCCGTGCCCTGTGCGCTGCGTCACCCTGGAAAAAAAAGCCCGATGGTGCGGGTTGTTTCGATCAGTGATTTAGTGGCATTATGGGTGACATGAATGAAGAAGCCCAAAAACGCCGCTATCAAATGTCAAAACGGGCCGATGCCTTTGCGCAAACGGCGAAAGACATTTTTGACGCCACCACAGGGTTGTGGCATGAACACCCCATTGCCGATATTACGCTTGAGGCCGTTGCGCAGCGGGCCGGGGTATCGGTGCGTACCATTATTCGCCGTTATGGCTCCAAAGAAGGCTTGTTTGAAGCCTGCATCCAGAACTATGCCACCGATATGGAGGCTAACCGCGACAGAGCCCGGCCCGGCGACGTTGAAGCGGCCATTCACGGCTTGCTGCAGGATTACGAAGCCCATGGCGATGCCATGATTCGTACCCTGGCGGTGGAAGCACAACTGGATATTGCCTGCCAGGTGCTCAAAGTAGGTCGAAGACACCACAGGTGCTGGTGTGAGCGCATGTTTGCCCCCCATCTGCCAGACCAGGAAAGCGCCGACTACGAGCCCCTGCTGCGGGCCTTCGTGGCCGCCACCGACTTGTACTTATGGAAACTGTTGCGGCGCGATCTCAAGCAAACGCTGAATGAAACGCAGGACACCCTGATGAAGCTGGTCAAGGGGTTGATCGTCACCCATCAGGGACAGAAGTAAAAAGGACAGAAGTAAATGCAAGCAGGCCATGCCGACCAACAGAGTTACCTGTTCATAACCTGGGAGGGTGGCGGTAACGTGCCCCCTGTCTTGGGGCTGGCTCAACGACTGGTTGCACGCGGTCATCGGGTGCGCATTCTGACCGAGCCCTGTCTGAGTCTGGCGGTGCGCGCCATAGGCGCGGAGTTCATTCCTTTTGTCCGGCACTTCACGCGCACTGACAGAACCCAGGACATGATTCAGGACTGGCGCGGTGGCCCCATGAATATGGCTACCTTCGACAATGTGATTGTGGGCCCGGCGGCAGAGGTAGCGGCAGAAACTGTGGCGGCGTTGCGGCAGAGTCCGACGGATGTGGTCGTGGCCGACCTTATGATGGCAGGCAGCCTGATTGCTGCCGAGGCAGAGGGCGTGGCGAGTGTCGCGCTGTTTCACATGCCGGAATACCTGCCGGGGCCGAACCGGCCGCCGGGCGGTTTTGGCCTTAACCCCTGGCCGGGGCCCTGGGGGCGCGCACGTGACCGAGTGCTGGGGTGGCTGTTCGGCCGGGTCACTGCAAGGTATTTGACAGTGCTTAACCAAGTGAGGGCGCAATGGGGGTTGGCGCCCGTGGCATCCTTTGCGGATATTTATCATGGTGCCGGGCTGCGGCTGATGCAAACCTCCAGGGCGTTTGATTTTCCGCTGCAACCGGCACCGGACAATGTTCGTTATGTCGGGCCGATTCTCGATGACCCCGATTGGGCACAGGATCAGCAAGTGCGGCTGCCAGAGGATGACGGCACGCCGCTGGTGGTGGTGAGCCTGTCATCCACCTTCCAAAACCAGCAGGCTACGCTTCAAAACCTGATCGCCGCCATTGGTCGATTACCCGTTCGCGGGCTGGTAACCCTGGGGCCAGCGATGGCAAAAGAGCAGTTCGAGGCCCCGAAGAACCTGACGCTGTTACCCTCGTACCCCCACAGTCGGCTGTTTCCCCGGGCGCAACTCGTAGTGACCCATGCCGGCCATGGCACCCTCATGCGTGCGTTGGCCAGTTCTGTGCCTTTGGTGTGCCTGCCCATGGGGCGTGACCAAAACGACAATGCCGCCAGGGTCGTTTGCCTGGGTGCAGGTGTGAAGCTCAGCCCTAAGGCCAGGCCGGCACAGATGGCCGATGCTATTACGCGGGTGCTCAATGAGCCGGATTTTGCCCGCAATGCAAGGCGCTTGAGTGCGGCGATTCTGGACGATGTGCGTACCGACAAGGCAAGTGACGAGCTGGAACAGTTGGCACGGCGATGCCGTTGAAGGCCCGGCGTAGGCCCCGTAGTGCGGCGGGGCTTGGCACCAGGGCCGCGGCTTAATGGCCGCGGACGTTCATTGAATATTCAATCTTCAGGTCGGTAATTTCGACATTGCCAATCGATACGCCGTCATCGCTCAGTGCAATGGCATCGATGTCAATATCGCCCTTGATGGCGCCGCCGATCTGCAAGGCCGAGCCGGAGACGGACCCCAGATACCATTTCATGTGACCAAAGCCGAAGGACTCGGTAGCTCTGTCGTCCGGGGTGCCCAAAATGCCATCGGCGCCCCTGTGGTAATTCAGTCCGGTAGTGTCGCCGCGGCGGTTGTGAAACCGAAAGCCCGAGATCGACATGGCGAACAGGTCGATGTTCACACTCAGGTCACTGATTTCAAAATAGTCACTGATCATCATTTTGCTGTCGGGAACACCCTGGGTGCTGCCGTTGCCCCGGTTCTGAATGATGATGTCGAGGGGCCCCGTCAAGACTTCGGCATTAAAGTTGGAGATCAAGGTGGTGCCATCGGCCGGATTCGAGCCCACGGCATAGCGAGCGTTGTTCAGTGTGACTGCCCCAATGCGCACACCAAAGGGCGCCGAATTGCGCCAGTCATCAATGGCATCTGCAAAGGCGTTGCCGGGCAAGTGCGTAGGGCCACCCGCGAGCGCTCGATCGCTGTCTGTCTCGCGGTCGTACACAGAGCCGTCAAAGAGTTCTACCGAGGTGTTGTGAATAACCAGGTCACCGTCACCGTGAAACTGGGCTTCATCGTTGTTCGCAATGGCGGCCGCCCAAGCCGCATCGGGGGCATCGACCAGGTTGTAGTAGTGGTCGAGATCCGAGAAGCCATAACTCATAGGAGTAGCCCCATCAACAATATCAATCACCATCTTCCAGTTTTCAAATCTGCCTGTAACGCCGGTATGGCCGGTGCGATCGGCGCCGCCCCAGGCAACGTCTTTCAGGCTCAGGTAGCCCTCATCGCGGTAAGCGATTTCGCGGATATTCAATTGAAGATCCAGCTCCAGAGTCAGGCCAGACTGACCTGTGACCTTGCTCATGGTGTGATCATCCAGTGCTTTGAAGTCTGCCTGTGCCGAAACGGTCAGGCAAAGTCCGATGGCCAGCTTTGGCCAGCGTGGCTTGAGCGGGGTTGGGGGTCTTGTGTGGGATAGTAACCGGTTCATGGGCCTGCCTTCGTAAGTGCTGACGCGAGTGCGTTGTCGTGTTGATTCATATTGGCGGCACTAATGCTGACACCAAATAATAATGGTGGCAATTGGCGTGACACCAATGTGAGACCTGGTTACGCTTTCGCTCCCAAAACACATAAAGCGCGTTAGGCGATCGTTTGTGTTAGAAGTCGTCGCAGCTGTTGGCCACCTGGAAATTGGCGAAGTACGAATATTGGGTTACGGGGGAGCCCTGGGTCAGGTCGATCCCCTGGCCAAACAGGGCATGAAACAAAATGCCCGAAACCGGCACCTTGCCGCCGAGCGTAATGGTCAGGTTCTGTTCGTCGTAGACCAGCGCGTTTTCGTACCACACTCGCATGTAACCATTGGCCATGCCATGGTCATTCAGGCGGATTTCCTGGCGGATATTGGTCCACTTGCCTTTGATGGGTGCAAAGGTTTCCGGCTTGGCGGTCTTCATCACCATGCCTTCGCCATAGGGCAAGTCACACAGCCAGGTGGAGCGGCACTCGCCTTCATACATCCAGGGAATGGCTTCGTAGAACATCTGGGTCTTGGGGTAGCCCAGGCTGCTGAGGTTGCGGTACGAGAAACGCGCCGAAAAGCAGCTGGCAGAATCGTACTTGTAGGGCCCGGCACAGACGGTGGCATCCAGCTTGACACCCGAATCCGGGTTGTAGCCATACAGGCCCGGCAACTTGCCGCCGATCTCGCCGAAGTCGAAATCCTTATCAAACAAAAAGTCGAACGACAGGCAGGCCTTTTTTTCATCGTCCAGCTTCATGGGCGGTTGAAACAGCATGCCAGCGCCGCTTTCGGTGGTGACGCCATCCTTGACGTATTTCACCCGCAATACCTGGTGGTTGGCATCATAAGGATCGCTGACCCGTTCCACCTCGTTGGTTCCCCAATAGCCGTTGGTCAGGGCGCCGGTGGCTTCGTTCCAGGCCACCAGGCCCCAGCGTTCTTTCCAGTTTTTCTCGCCCAGGGTGTCGTTACCGCGCCAGACCAGAGACTTTTCGACCTTGGTGGGCTCGAGGGTTTCGGTCGTCTGTGTGGATTCCGGACTTTGGGCGGTTTGGCCTGCTGTCGATGCGGCCACGGGTGCCGTCACGGCAGAGGATTCACCTCCGGTGGTGTCGCTGGTTTGGGTAGCCTCGGGCGTGCCGGCTTCAGGTGAGGCGCTGTTGGCAGCAGTGTCGGCGGTAGTGCTGGCGGTGGCGGGGATGAAATCCGCTTCGGTGGCGGTGGCGTCGCATCCGGTCAAGCCTGTGAGGCTGGCGGCGGTAACAGTGAAGGAAAAAATGACAGATCTCACTGCCAGGCCAAGGGGAGTAGGAGAGAATTTCATGCTTGCGGTGCTCCGGTGTTGGTTGTCGAATCGATCGGTACTCGCCCTCCATAACGAATGACGCCGTGATCGGTTGACAGCCAAAGAGCACAATTACATTTCTTTACCTTTTGAAAAAATGATAAATGCCGGTTTTTGAGGGTAAACGATAAAGACCTAAGGCATGGCGACCAAGGCCGAAGGCACTC
>JBFHRO010000234.1:0-5084 GCA_041591635.1 Oleiphilaceae bacterium
AGCCCAAAGTTACTAACTGGGTTCCAAAACAGAAAACCGGCAGGCGTTTCCACCTGCCGGTTTTCTTATTTTGTGCGGATCCGCAAATTACATCATGCCCATTCCGCCCATACCACCCATGCCGCCCATATCAGGCATTGCCGGGCCCTTCGCATTTTCATCCACATGCTCGGCAATCATACATTCGGTAGTGATCATCAAGCCTGCGACCGAAGCAGCAGCCTGCAACGCGGTACGAGTAACTTTGGCAGGATCCAGGATACCCATTTCCAGCATATCGCCGTACACCGCTGTGGCTGCATTGAAGCCGAACGAACCTTCGTTCTGCTTGACTTTGTCAATGACCACAGAACCTTCACCGCCGGCATTCTCTACGATCTGACGCAGAGGTGCTTCCATCGCGCGGCGCAGCAGATTGATACCCACGTTCTGGTCTTCGTTGTCACCCTTGAGATCAGCAATAGCCTGCAGTGCACGAACCAGTGCCACGCCGCCACCAGGCACTACGCCTTCTTCCACGGCTGCACGGGTAGAATGCAAGGCGTCTTCAACGCGTGCTTTCTTCTCTTTCATTTCGACTTCGGAGCCGGCACCAACCTTGATAACGGCAACACCGCCAGCCAGCTTGGCAACACGTTCCTGCAGTTTTTCGCGGTCGTAATCGGAAGAGCTGTCTTCGATCTGCTTGCGGATCTGGGCAACGCGCGCTTCGATATCCGCCTCCGCACCTGCACCGTCGATAATGGTGGTGTTTTCCTTGGTGATGCTTACCCGCTTGGCAGTACCCAGGTCGTTCAGCGTGGCATTCTCCAGAGTCAAGCCAACCTCTTCAGAGATGACGGTACCGCCAGAGAGTATGGCGATATCCTGCAGCATTTCTTTACGACGGTCGCCAAATCCTGGCGCTTTTACCGCAGCAACTTTTACGATGCCGCGCATGTTGTTGACCACCAGCGTAGCCAGAGCTTCGCCTTCCACATCCTCAGCAATGATCAACAGTGGCTTGCCTGCCTTGGCAACTCCTTCGAGCACGGGCAAGAGTTCACGGATGTTGGAGATTTTCTTGTCGATCAGCAACACGAACGGGTTTTCCAGCTCGGCACTCATGCTGTCCTGGTTGTTGATGAAATAAGGCGAGAGATAACCGCGATCAAACTGCATCCCCTCTACAACGGCCAGCTCGTCTTCAAAGCCGCTGCCTTCTTCAACGGTAATAACACCTTCTTTTCCAACTTTTTCCATCGCCTGAGCAATGATCTCACCCACACGGGTGTCGCTGTTGGCGGAAATGGTACCCACCTGGGCAATAGCCTTGCTGTCGGTGCAAGGACGAGCCAGTTTCTTCACTGCCTCAACGGCCAGTACTACACCTTTATCGATGCCGCGCTTGAGATCCATCGGGTTCATACCCGCCGCAACGGCCTTCAACCCTTCATTCACGATCGATTGGGCCAAAACGGTTGCGGTGGTGGTGCCATCGCCTGCTGCATCGTTGGTCTGGGAAGCCACTTCCTTGACCATTTGGGCGCCCATGTTTTCAAACTTGTCTTTCAGCTCGATCTCTTTGGCAACCGACACACCGTCTTTGGTGATCGTTGGTGCGCCGAAAGACTTCTCGAGCACCACATTACGGCCCTTGGGACCCAGAGTTACCTTAACCGCATCGGCAAGTACATTGACACCGGCCAACATGCGATTGCGAGCAGAGCTACCAAATTTAACGTCTTTTGCTGCCATGTTTCTTAATCCTGTATTTAACTGACTTAATGATTTAACCCGGTATTACTGAAGCTGATGCAGCGCCGCTGCTCAGCCTTCAAGCACACCAAAAATTTCACTTTCACCCAGAATGAGCAGCTCTTCACCGTCAATCTTGATGGTGCTGCCGGCATACTGGCCAAACACTACCCGATCTCCCGCTTTTACTGCCATGGGGCGCACATCACCATTGTCAAGAACGCGACCTGTGCCAACTGCTACCACTTCCCCCTGGGACGGCTTTTCAGCAGCCTTGCCAGGAAGAACAATGCCACCGGCAGTTTTGGTTTCTTCTTCCTTGCGACGAACAACAACACGATCATGTAATGGACGGATCTTCATCTTATCGATTCTCCAGATTAAAAATTCTCTGATCAGTTCAGACTTTATTCAGATAGTTGGAAGTTGGCTGTCAGTATTGTCCACAGCCGCAAAACGGCTTGCGCGCAGTTTGGGCGGTGTGTATTCAAACCAAGACAACCAGTGATGCCATAGATAGGGGTGGTAAAACGGTTTTCAATGGCTACACGCAAAAAAATTATCTTTTTTCTTCACGTGCATCTTCACCACCGGCGACTGACGAGCCAAGGGTATCCGGGCCGCGATCGACAATTTCACCGTCGATCACGCGACCTGACGGGGAACCGCCAGGCTCTGCAGTACGCGCGGATGAGTTGAATGCAGTGCTATGTACGTGAAACTGGTAGGACGTGCTTTGGGTACCGAAAGCACTGGTGTTGACTAAAGTATTGACCAATCGTTGCACCAGACGCTTTCTTAATACCGGCACCAGAAGAGAAAAGCCCAGGCTGTCAGTAATAAATCCTGGCGTAAGCAAAAATGCCCCCCCAAGCGCAATCAGGAACCCTTCTGCCACTTCACTGGCTGGAATTTCACCGCTGGCCATCTTCTGGTTCGCCCGCAATAAAGTCGACATGCCCTGCTGGCGCAAAAGGTTGGCCCCGATAAACGCGGTTAACACCACCAATGCAATGGTGTACCAGGCACCAATGACCGCGCCTACCTGAATCAGCACAAACATTTCCACAACTGGCATCACGATAAACACCAAAAACAGTATCTTCACTACACATTGCTCCTTTCCTTGTAGACGCCTGCAACCATCACGGTTTGGAATTTGGGCGAGGATGCTGCCATAATGCCGCGCCAAATTTTGATCAGCAACGTTTCGTTGTTACAACCGATAACCTTCTAGCTGATCCGCATAGTTACTACTGATAGATGAGTGCCAAGTATGAAACTCGAAAATGCTGTAATTGCGATTACCGGTGGCGGCCAAGGCTTGGGTCGCTCCATGGCTGTATTCCTGGCTGCAAAAGGAGCCAGATTGGCCCTTGTCGATCTCAATGAGGACCGACTTCAGGAAACCGTCGCACTCTGTGAGCAGGCTGGCAGTCACGCCAGACATTATGTATGCAATGTTGCTGCTGAAACTGAAGTGGAGCGATGCTTTGCAGCTATAGTCGCTGATTTCGGTAAACTTGACGCACTCATCAACAATGCAGGGATTCTGCGCGACGGCATGCTGATCAAAGCCAAAGATGGCGTGATTGAAAAACGCTTGCCATTGTCACAGTGGCAGACCGTCATTGATGTCAATCTCACCGGCGTGTTTTTATGCGGCCGTGAAGCGGCCACCAAAATGGTCGAAAGTCAAAGTGCAGGCTGCATTATCAACATTGCAAGCATTTCACGCGCAGGCAACATGGGACAAACCAATTACTCTGCCGCCAAGGCCGGGGTTTGTGCCATGACGGTAACCTGGGCCAAGGAGCTGGCTCGCTATGGCATTCGCTGCATGGCCATTGCCCCGGGTTTTATTGCCACAGAGATGACCGGTTCCATGAAGCCTGAGGCTCTGGAAATGATGACCAAGCAAATCCCGCTGCGACGCATGGGCAAACCCGAGGAAATAGCTCAGACCGTTGGGTTTATTCTGGAAAACGATTACGTAACAGGACGCGTAGTCGAAGTCGATGGTGGCCTGCGCATTTGATCACATGATGACAAACTCGTCCGAACCCGGCCACCCGCCATCATTTGATGAATCCGTATGGTGGGTTGTCAGCCAGATTCCCGAAGGCCAAGTAGCAACTTATGCCCAGGTGGCGGCAATGGCGGCCTGGCCACGCAAGGCCAGGCACGTCGGGAGAGCATTGGCAAAACTTCCGTCTGATACCAGCTTGCCATGGCATCGAGTGGTCAACCGTCAGGGAAAGCTTTCATTTGCCCCTGACTCTGAAGCCTATCTTCTGCAGCGCAGCAGACTCGTAAGTGAAGGTGTCCAGTTTATCGCAGATAAAATTCCCTTATCACGCTTCCTCTGGAATAATCCCTAAGCCATCCAAACCATAGGGCTATATGTGATTGATGCTTGCAGGCGCACCGATGCGCCAACCGCTCCAACGATCAACGAACCTACCCCCGACGCTGACCAGACAGTCTGGCAAGCCTTGTTCAATCGCCGCATGTTGATTTGCGTCATTACCGGCTTTAGCTCGGGGTTACCCCTGTACTATGTCTATACGCTCATTCCTGCCTGGTTAAGAAAAGAGCAAATCGATCTGGCCACGATTGGCCTGTTCTCATTGATTGGCCTGCCTTACGCATGGAAGTTCCTTTGGTCGCCCTTAATGGACAGATACCAGATTCCGCGTCTTGGACGCCGGCGGGGCTGGATGCTATTGATGCAGATCGCCTTGCTAGTGGCCATGGCCTTCATGGGGGTCTTTGATCCTTCAGACTCCATCTGGCCCATCGTTTATCTTGCCGTGACAATCGCCTTCCTTAGCGCCAGCCAGGACATAGTCATTGATGCCTATCGACGCGAAATCCTCCCCGACCGCGAACTTGGCCTGGGTAACTCGGTGCATGTCAATGCCTATCGGATTGCAGGTCTTATTCCTGGCTCACTGGCACTCATCCTTGCCGACTACATCAGCTGGGAGGCCGTCTACTGGAGCGTGGCGGTATTCATGCTGCCAGGCATTCTGATGACATTGTGCGTGAGCGAGCCAAAGGAAAGTCAGCATGCGCCCAAAACACTGAGACAGGCGGTAGTGGAACCGTTTTACGAATTTTTTACCCGCCTCGGACTCAAGCAGGCCTTGCTGATCCTTGGCTTTATGTTTCTTTACAAACTTGGCGACAATCTGGCAACAGCCCTTTCAACCCCCTTTTATATCGATCTGGGGTTTGAACTCACAGAAATCGGGGTAGTCGCCAAAAACGCCGCTTTGTGGCCCATGGTGATCGGCGGCATGCTCGGCGGACTGCTCATGGTGAAGATTGGTATCAATAGAGCC
>JBFHRO010000235.1:0-5080 GCA_041591635.1 Oleiphilaceae bacterium
CGATCTGCTGAACGTGGCGCTGTTTGGTGCGACGGCGAAGCAATGGCGGGATAGTTACCCGGAATTGAATGGCAATATGCGGGATCATGCGACAGTGCAGCAGTTGGTGTGTCTGGCCAATCTGGAATCCTTGAACGCGCATTTTATTGCGCAGGGTCTGAGTCAGGCGGAGCGGGTGAGCCGGTTGAATGCTGTTGCCATCAAGCAGATGAATATTCTGCTGGCCAGTCAGAAGACAGTCATGAAAGTCGCAGGAAAAACCGATGAGTGATTCCGAAAACTTTATTCCGCTGAAACCGATTCCGATCAAGGATCGCAATTCGATGATCTTTGTTGGTATGGGGCGTATCGATGTCAAAGACGGTGCGTTCTGTGTTGTTGATGAAGTGAACGGCGAGCGCATGTTGATCCCGGTAGGCACTACGGCTTGTATTCTGTTAGAGCCGGGAACCCGGGTATCGCATGCAGCGGTACGCTTGGCGGCACAAGTTGGAACCTTGTTGATATGGGTGGGGGAGGCAGGCGTGCGGCTCTACGCTTCTGGTCAACCGGGCGGGGCGCGTTCTGATAAATTGCTGTATCAGGCGCAACTTGCACTGGATGAGAGCCTTCGACTCAAGGTGGTTCGCAAAATGTTTGAGTTGCGTTTTGGTGAACCGGCCCCCGAACGGCGCAGTATTGATCAGCTGCGCGGGTGCGCAAAATGTACGAACTTATGGCAAAGCAGTATGGAGTTAAATGGCAGGGGCGGCGTTATGATCCAAAAGATTGGGCCAAGGGCGATACGGTTAATCAGTGCTTGAGCGCCGCGACTTCTTGTTTATATGGTGTCACCGAAGCTGCCGTGCTTGCAGCGGGCTACGCGCCAGCTATCGGTTTTCTGCATAGCGGCAAGCCGCTGTCTTTTGTTTACGATATTGCCGACATCATCAAATTTGAAACGGTTGTGCCTGTTGCTTTTCGAGTGGCATCAAAAACACCAAGCGCGCCGGACCGTGAAACCCGACTGGCGTGTCGTGATATCTTTCGCTCGGCCAAAGTGCTTAGCCGTTTGATTCCTTTGATTGAAGAGGTCTTGGCCGCCGGTGAGATCTCGCCCCCGCCTTCGCCAGAAGATGCCCAGCCGCCAGCGATTCCGGAACCAGAATCAATCGGTGATTGTGGGCACAGGGCTTCCTGAATGGCGATGCTGATGGTTGTCACCGAAGCTGTACCGCCGCGCCTGCGAGGTCGTTTGGCGATTTGGTTACTGGAAGTGCGAGCAGGGGTTTATGTTGGACACGTCTCTAAGCGTGTGCGAGAAATGATTTGGGCGCAAATTCAGGCGTTGGCCGAAGACGGCAATGCCGTGATGGCGTGGGCAACGAATAGTGAATCTGGTTTTGACTTCGTGACTTACGGCCCGAACCGCCGTATTCCCATAGACATGGACGGCCTGCGCTTGGTCAAATTCATGCCCGAAAGCGATCGATAAAAGTCTTATTCGGTCGGTGAAATTTATGAAGGTGAAATTGCTCTTTAAAAAACAAGCATGTAAAAATGGACCGTTCCCCACGCACGTGGGGATGAACCGGTTGAGTTTTTAGCGTCGGTAACCGCTGCAACCCGTTCCCCACTCACGTGGGGATGAACCGTTCACAAGTCCACAAAGGCGTGCAGTACCTGACCGTTCCCCACGCACGTGGGGATGAATCGCAGGTTAGCGCGAGAGAATTTCAGCGTTCGCCGAGCCGAGGGGTATTTGCAGGGTTAGCGTTATAACGCTTAGCTCACCTGCGAATTCCAGTGCAGCGCCTGGTTCGTGGTTGATTAAGAACACACGCAAGTCTACAATTGTACATATTTGTGTACATGTACAGGAGAGGCTCAATGGAAAGCATAAGCTACACCGCTGCACGCAGTAACCTTGCTAAAACAATGGAGCAGGTTTGCGTTGACCATGCGCCAATTGCAATAACACGCAAAGGTGAAGGGGCGGTTGTGATGATTTCAATGGAGGACTATCAAGCGCTTGAAGAAACCGCCTATTTGTTGCGGAGTCCGAAAAATGTCAGAAGACTTATAGAATCAATAAATGAGCTGGAAAGTGGAAAGGGGCAAGAAAGGGATTTGGTTGAGTGAAACTCATATTTTCAGAACAGGCTTGGGATGACTACCTGTATTGGCAAAAAACAGATAAAAGAATACTTAACCGCATCAACACGCTAATTAAGGAAATAAAGCGCGAGCCATTTGAGGGAATAGGCAAGCCCGAGCCTTTGAAGCACGCGTTATCTGGATATTGGTCGCGACGACTGAACGATGAGCACCGGATCGTCTATAAAACTCAAGATGACTCATTGCTCATCGCACAGTTACGTTACCATTACTAGCGCCAAACTGCCTGTTGGCTATTATCTTTTACATGTCAAAACGCTATTGGTTAGCAAATTGACTCCGTTTCGCCCTTGGCTTGTCTGATGTCCAAGCAACGCGGTCGCCCCTCGCGCAGGGGCGCGGATCGAAACCCCTCAATACCCTGTTCACGACGCCGCTTGCGCTCTATTTTATCAACAACGCCCGGGCGTGAGCCCGCTGTAACCAGGAAAAGTCAGCATGGAAAGAACGAAACCAAATGAATTAGAAACGCGTGTAGACGAGGTGTTGTTCTACCTGTGGGACCCCATTGGCGTAAATAATGAACCCTATGCCCGTGCAGAATACCGCGCCTATGTTGCAGAAGTGCTGGATCAACTCGAAAACAACAATACCGCAAGCGAGATAGCGGCTTGCCTGTGCGCGATAGTGTCCGGCTCTATGGAGCTTGTCCCGGATAAAGAAAATGCACTAAAAGTGGCGCGCGTGCTGTTGGAGCATAAGTGCGCTATCGATCAAGGCTGTGCCTGAGTGCAAAAAGGCCCGCATGCAAACATGCGGGCCTTTCTTAATTAACGAGACTGGCCGGCGAAGCGGTGTTAACGCTTGGTGCGAAAACGACGCAGGGCAACAACACCCAAGCCAAGCAAGGCAATGCTCGCCGGTGCCGGCACCGCAGAGGCACTGCTGGCGCTGAAGCTGCTCTGGGTGATGGGGGTGGTGGTAAAGTGGAATGGGTCACCAAACTGGGCAAACAGGTGGGTTTCCTTGTAGCTTGTCGTATCGGCATTGTCGAGTGCCACTGTTACTACGTATTTGAAGTCAAAGGTGCTGGATGCGCTGATAATGCCCAGATCCACATCAATGGTCATGGCGTTCCATTTGACCATTCTGTCTTGCGGGCTGTAGCTCACTTCGAAGGAGCGGGTATTGAAGTCACCCACGTAACTGGCACTGATGCCGCTGGCATTGCTGGTTAGGCTGGTGCCCGATTGCCACTTGAGTACGTCGTTGACAAAAATCTGCGCCAGCATGGATGAACTGCCAAACGAATCACTACCCGAAGTATTGCCGTAGTAAACCGAGCCGCGATCCAGTTGCAGCGCCAATGAAAACAACTGATCGGTCGTGGCGCTGTTGCTGAAGCTGTTTTGATAGGCATAACTGGCACTGGCCTGGTAGTTGCTGCCGTTATAGGCGCCAACGTTCATGCCAAAAACGCCAGTGGTATTCCCTCTGGCGCTGCCGTAAACAGCGCGATAGTTAATGATTTCTTCCCAGGAACCGCCCTCACCGTCATCGATGATGACCCAGTTGTCGTCTTCATCGTAATAGCCGCATTCGCCGCAAGTGCCATCGTGAATAATGACGCCGTCGTTGGCATCGCCATAAACGCCGCTGTACAGGGTTTCGGGGCTGGTGGTGTTGGTTTTGGTATCAATGCCGCTCTGACCTTCCTGTAGCCAGCTGTATTGGGCATTGGTTGTAATCACGGTGGCCAGGGCTGTATTGGATAACAAGGTGGCGATGCTAACCGCCAGGAGTTGTGAGGCATGTTTCATGGTGCGGGCTTCCGTTCAGTGTCGAGATTTTTGGTGTGTTCCATTCAGTGTTCGCAAGTTGCTAGGCACCCGAAGGTGGCGCATGTTAACAGTCGTTAATTGGCTGATCTGTGACGCCGTGCTCGCTCAATTCGCCCTCTGAAAGAAATAGTTTTCTTGACTGTGCTGAGAGGTTGTGAATGATCTTGTTGGTGAGGCGGTTCACGCTGTCATCGTATCTCCCGCCGGTCACATCAACATCCGGGGTGTTGCTGTTCGCGATTTCAACAGCCAATGCGCCCCGACCCGGATAGTCGAAAAAGCGATACGCACGTCAGAATTAGAAAAGCCCGGGTTGCCAAAACGAGCAGGTTAAGGCATGGTGCGCCGGGGTGGTGACGCCATCATCCAAACGTTAATGAAGGGTTAATCTATCTCGCACAAGGAGAACCAAAAATGGATTATTTTGTCGATGCATTCAAGCGTTATGCCGACTTCGACGGTCGAGCGCGGCGGCAGGAATACTGGATGTTTGTGCTCTTTTACCTGCTGGTGTATTTAGGCTTGGGAATCATTGGCTCGCTGCTGGACACCATGGTGCTGACGGCATTGTTTTCACTGGCAGCCCTGGTGCCGAGCATCAGCATTTGCACCCGCCGCCTTCACGATACCGGGCGCACTGGTTGGTGGCAGTTGATCGGGTTGATTCCTCTGATCGGCTGGGTTGTGATGATTGTGTTTCTGGTGCAAGACAGCCAGGACGATAACCAGTACGGACCCAAACCCGTCGTGCGGTGATTTTTTTGCCCGGCCGTTGCAATTGCGTGTTTGCACCCTATTTACGAAAGCGGGTTGCAACGGCACCTGTGTGCTTGCAGGTATTTGAATCATACAGAGAAAAAGGGAAACGCATGACGTCGATTCTGGTTATCAACGGAAATTCCAAAAACGAGAGTCTGTGCCACAGCCTGGCCGAAGCCTACGGAGCTGGCGCCAGAGAGGCCGGCCATGCCGTTGAGGTGGTGCACCTTTCCCGCCTCGGTTTTGATGCGGTATTTCGCAGCGGATACGAAACGGCACAGACGCTGGAGCCAGACCTGGTAGAGCTGCAAGACAAGATCCGTCGAGCGACGCACCTAGTGTTTGTGTATCCGGTATGGTGGGGCACGGTGCCGGCCTTGCTC
>JBFHRO010000236.1:0-5027 GCA_041591635.1 Oleiphilaceae bacterium
CGTTAACGGTTGGCGCTGCGGCGGTGACACCTCAGGTTTCGGCGCAGGATACGGTGCGAAGCGCTCTGCTGGAAGAGGTTGTGGTCACGGCCCAGCGCAAAGAAGAAAGCGCCCAGGACGTCGCCATCTCGATCAGGCGCCGTTTGAGGCCAGTCCCAAGGTAAATATCGATGATCAGGTCGATAATGATATTGCCGCCGATGATGCCTTTTCGCTGGCAAGCAATCTGGCCAATTTGCTGTTTCGCAACCTCACGGCGCTTCATTTCAACCGGGTTGAAGGAACACTGGTCACCGATTATCACCAGGGCAAGCAGAGCCAGAGGGTAAGTACCTACGATGCCGCTTACGCCTTGGTGGCCTTGTCGATTTTTCAGCGGGCGCGGGATGCCTTGCCGGTCGGCTATGCGGCGGGCGGCGGGGAGCTTAGCCTGCAAACGGCTCAGGGCAAAGAGGCGCTGGTCATGATCCGGGCTCAGGCCGATTTCATCCTCAAGCGCTTGATCAGCTCGCAAGGACTGGTGGCGGATGGCATGACCCTGGGAGGCGAGGTGAGCACCAGAACTTCACTGGATGCCCAGTTTGCGGCCATCCGTGGTCTTGGCGCTGCCTTCGTTGCCACCGGCGATACGCGTTACAAGCAGGCCGCCAGGAACATTTATCTGGCCGTGGAGAAGCACCAGTTTGACCCGGCACTTGGCACCTGGGCGGAACACAAGGGCAAGCCAACGCTGCATTCGCCCTACACGGCGGCAGCCATTTCTGGTGGCCTGCGCACCCTGATGCTGCATCTGAAGAACGAAGAGGGCGAGCATGAGAGCGCGCTGGAACTGGCCACCCTGACCCAAAGGTATGCCGGCTGGTTCAAGGGCGTGATCAATGGCGGTATGCAACTGGCCGAATGGCTGGGGGATTCTGGAGAAAACCGGCTTAAAGACGCGGCGGTCACTGATTCCGATGCCGACGGTGTGCCCCAGATAACGGCCGCCGGAGGCAAGTTCGGAACAGCCATGGTGATGGCCAACCAGGTGCGGGTGGAGTAACGCTGGCGTGCATCGATACGAGGTGCCCGACAAGGGCCAGAACCCTGGAGAACCGGATTGATTCAGACCAACGTCATGACCGGGGAGGCACCCCGGCGGCCAGAGGCGCCCTCGCGCTCCGGGGTGCACGGGCGAGCCTATCGTCACAAGGGGGCAGAGGCGCTCCTCTATCTGATGTTTGTCACCGGACTGCTGCTGTGGCCCTTTCTGGAGCTTCACTGGTCCTGGGCGCGCGGGTTGCTGCTGGCGCACATGCTGCTGGGGGTGCTGGCGTTTCCGTTTCTCGTCGGCCCTTTCTGGTGGTCGCACCGGGCCTTGTTGCTGCATAGTCGCAAGCCGCTGTTGCGAGCCACCGGACAGGTACTGGAGTTATTGTTGGCAAGCTGTGTTATCAGTGGCTTGTATCTGGTGTTTGTGGGGGCGCCAGGCAATGCACTGGGCAACTGGATGAGTGGATTGCATTTCTATACATCCTGGTTGCTTACGCCGCTGGTGTTTTATCATGCGCTGCGCTGGAGTGTGATGAATCTGCGTCGCTATGTCGCGCGCCCCCCTGCGAACCAAAACAGGAGTAACCGGCAACAATGACAAAACATGTGGTGATTCTGGGGGCCGGGCCCGCGGGCCTGATGGCTGCCTGGGAGCTGTGCGAGGCGGGTTACCGGGTGACGGTGCTGGAACGCGAAGCCCAGGTAGGGGGTATGTGTGCCACTCAGACCTTTGCGGGCCAGAAGGGCAATTACCGTTTTGACTACGGCGGGCACCGGTTTATTACCAAGAACCCCAAATTATTGGCTTTTGTCGATCGCCTGATGGCCGATGACTTGCTGTTTGCCCAGCGTAAAAGCGTCATTCGTTATCGCGGGCGAATCTATGCCTATCCACTGGCACTGCGTGATCTGATCAGGAACGCCCCCATGCCGTTACTGGCGGGAGGGCTGATCGATCTGTGCAAGACCTGGTTGCGGCCAAAACCGGATGATCGCTCCAAAGTCAGCTTTGCCCAGTGGATTGAAAGCCGTTTCGGAACCACTTTGTATCGGCATTTTTTTGAGGGCTATACCGCCAAGCTGTGGGGCATGGATCCGCGGCAACTGTCGGGGGACTGGGCGTCCCAGCGCATCAGCCTCATCGACCTGAAGGATGTGGTCAAACGTCTGTTGCCCCGGCGTCGCAGTGCCACCTCGGTGCGAACCTATGCGCGCCGGTACCGCTACCCCAAATGGGGTTATGGCCAGCTTTTTACCCGGCTGGCCGAGGAGCTTGAACGCAAGGGGGTGCATCTGATACTCCGGGCGGATGTCGAAGGATTCCGCTTTTCCTGGGAAGGTGCCCGCCAGCGCATTGCGTCTATAAGCTACCGCAGTACGGAAAGCTACCGCAGCACGGAGGATGGCAAAGGTGAAGCGGTAGCCCGGCAGCTGGATTGTGATCAGGTGATTTCAACGCTGCCGCTTAATCGCATGTGTGAAATGACGCACTTTGATTCGGGCCTCTCGTACCGCTCGCTGCGTTTTATCAACCTGCCCATGAATACCGCGGATATTTCCGACAATACCTGGCAATACCTGTCTGATCCCGAAATGCTGGGTACCCGTTTGCAAGAGCCCAGGCGCCGCTCGCCCTTCATGGCACCGCCCGGACAGACCTCGGTGATGATCGAAATCCCCTGCAACCGGGGGGATGCGATCTGGAATATGCCCATGGAGCAGCTCAAGGTGCGGGTTCTTGATGATCTTCAAGCACTGGGCGTCGATCCGTCACTTTCCACCGGGGAGTGCTTCAGCGCCTGGACCGAGCACGCCTACCCGCTGCTGGATATGCAATATCAGACGCGGCGCGAGCAGGCCATTGCCCACCTGAACCAGATCGATAACCTGATTATGTCGGGGCGTCAGGGCACCTTTCGTTATATTTTCTCGGACACCGCCATGGAAATGGGCATGATGGCCGCCCAGTCGATTATCGACGGGGTGGATCGGCGGCGGGAGATTTTCGATTACCGCAACGAACACGTCGTGCTGGAAACCCAGAGCGTTGCCTGAGCATCAACCTTCAGACCGGAGAACCCACATGCAATTCAGTCAAAGGAGCTGGGCGAGAGTGACCGGGCGTGCCTGGGCGCGGCTGTTGCTGATCGGCGCCCTGTTGTGCAGCAGTCAGGGTTGGGCGCATTCGTATTTCTCGGTCGACAGCGAGCCGCTGGTCATGGGGCGGGAGGCCATGCTGGAGGCGCTGGCCGCCAACGACAGTGCCGCAATGCAGGCCGCCCTGGAGAGCTTCGCAGAAGAATTGCAACTGTTTCAGGAACTCAACGAGGTCGATCTGCACCCCCTGTTTGTCGCGGCTATTGGCCGCCAGGATGGCGCCGCCATAGGGCATCTGCTCGATCGCAGCCTGTACCAGGGGATTGTCAGCACGCTGCAGGCCGTTAATATTCGTCAGTACCAGATTGCCAAGGTGTTAACGATGAAAACCCGGTTTTTTGCGGACTTTCTGTTGCCACGCATGAGTACTGCCAATCAGCAAAAGGCACAGGTGGCCCTTGCGGGCCTGATGGTGGCACTGGGTAATCCTGGTCTGTTCGATGAGGGTGAGGTGCCCCCCGATGCTGAGGCGTTTGCACGCCATCAGCAGGATTTGCTGCAGGCGCTGGAGCAATTTCGATTGTGATCCTGAGCATGGGCACCGGGGCCAAAGGTTCGGCCGTCGCCCTGTTGCTGGCGTTTGCCGGGATCAGCCTGATGTGGCTGTACTGGCTGTCGGGATTTGCCTGGCAGATCACCAGCGACGATGCCCTGAATTTTGCCCGTGGCGTTGAGCGCTTCAGCGTACTGGAGTTTCGCCCGCACTTTCCCGGTTATCCCGGCATGATGGCCGGGGTGCACCTGTGCGCCTGGGTCACGGGGACCGCCTCACCCGAGCAGGCACTGCTGCACTTCAGTGTGCTGGGAACGGCAACGGTTGCCGTGGCGCTGGGCTGGCTGTGCTGGCGTCTGACGGGCACTGTCATCTGGGCCCTTGCGGGAACGGTGTTGGCCTTTGCCAGCCCTTTGCTGGCAGGCCTGGCGCTCAGTGGTTTGAGTGATGGGCCGGCCACGGCCTGTCTGCTGTTGGCACTGGGATTTGCGAGCCGCCGCCAGGGTGTGGCAACGGGTGTGTGCCTGGGACTCATGCTGGCGTTGCGGCCCTCTTATCTGGTGCCTGCGCTGGCGGTGTTGGCGGGGTTGGCCGGCATTGGCGGCACACCCGCTGATCGCCTTGGCCTGATCGGCCGCGCCCTGGTGCCGCTTGTTCTGGTGGGGCTTTTGTGTCTTGCCTATCTCTGGTCGAAAGATGGCGCTGCCTATTTCAGCGAGGGATGGCGTTTTACCCAGGGGCATTTTGGCGTCTGGGGCCTTGGTCAGAATGCCTGGGGCACGGGCCAGGAGCCATCGCCAGGGTTGGCCTGGTTTGACACGCTGGCCGACAGCCTTGGCTGGCCCATGGTATTACTCTTGCTGTTGGCGTTGCTCAGTGGCCTGCGCCACCGGGAGGCCAGTGTGCGCCATTGTGCCTGGGTGGCGCTGATCTACCTGCTGTTCCTGTGGATAGGGCAGAATCCGCATAACGGACGGCATCTGGCGCCCTGGTATTTTCTTTCTCTGGGCTTGCTGGTGCTGTGGTTGAGGGGGCTGCCGCTACCTCGTCATTCTGTGCTTCTGGCCGGGGTGGCAATGCTGGCGGCGGGGCTGCCGTTTTGGAGCAATCCGGCACTGGCGGCACCGGTACAGCAGGCCCGGGCCTATCTGTTGGCACAGGGCAGCCAGAGGGTCCCAGCCGGAGGCGAGACCGGCGACCGGGCGGGCATTTTGGCAACGGCCGAGCATGTTAATCTGCTGCGTGAAGCCTTGCCGGACTTTGCGGTGTATGATCTCTTCTACCCCAGCAGTCGCTACGCCCTGACCCGATACAGTGGCACATCGCCTGTCTGGATCCTGACCCC
>JBFHRO010000237.1:0-4986 GCA_041591635.1 Oleiphilaceae bacterium
ATCGTACTTGTCCTGTACCTTGCTTTTGCGGATCCTTGTTCCTGTGCGCTTCATTTTCGCCCCCTGGGTGAGTTATTTTTATGCTGTCCGGACCATTCAATGCAACAATTTGCATATTAAAGCAAAACCCAAGCAATATGCAATATGTTGCATATTGTATATACTCCCGTAATTACTCCGCATGAGCACTTTGCATGTCACTGAAACACGCCATTCTCATCCTGCTTGAACAAGAGCCGGGCACCGGATACGACATTTTCAAACGCTTTAAAAACAGTCTCGGCTATTTCTGGAATGCCAAGCACCAACAGGTTTATCTGGAACTTAAAAAGCTGTATGACGCCGGCTGGCTCGATGTGGAGGCGCTGCCTCAAGATGACAAACCCGATAAAAAAATATATCGGGTCACTCAGGAAGGTCGTAACGAACTCAAACGCTGGCTGGAAGCGCCGGCCAAGCCCAACAAAATTAACGATGCGCTGCTGGTCAAGCTTTTTGGCGGGCACTTTACCACGCCGGAGAATCTCATCTCGGAAATGGCCAGACACAGGAACACGCACGAAAACACCCTGCGTCAACTCAAAGCCATCGAGATGCACTATCTCAATCTGCCAGCCACGCAACAAGCGGTGTACCGTCTGCCCTACCTGACGCTGCGCCGGGGCATACTGGGAGAGGAGGCCTGGCTGGCCTGGGCAGATGAAGTGGACAAGGCCCTTGGCGGGCCGGGCTGAACGTCATTCAGACGTATTGAACGGGCCCCGCTGACAGAGGCCCGACACTTAATGGTTATCGACGGCTATTTGCTGCTTTCAACCATATATTCAACCGCGCTTTTGAGCTCGTCATCCGAACAGCCTGCACACCCGCCTCTGGGGGGCATCACGCGGATACCGTTAATCGCATGCGAGATCAAGGTATCCATTCCCTGATCAATTCTCGGTGCCCAGGCCGCTGCATCACCTATTTTGGGTGCTCCGGCAGCACCAGTGCCATGACAGCCAATGCAGGCCGCCTGATACACCTGCTCCCCTGAACGCTCCGCTGCAGCTACCGCCGGTGCGGCCGCGCCACAAGTCATGCCCTCAACGCAAACCTCACCCACAGGCTTTACCCGTTCACGTATAGCGTCTTCGGACATGGCACTCACCGAAGCAGCGAACGATGCGCCCATCCCCAATATCACCAAAGCTTTTATCAGTTTATTCACACATCACCTCTGCACCAGAACAGCATAATTGATTTTTGTACCTTTTTTGATGGCCGGATTATAGCCTCAAAGCGCCGGCCATTAAACTCTTTAAGGTAAATCGTGCCGCAGGAAAAGCCCGGTCTGCAACAGACAAACGACCCTCATTCGCAACTGGACGAATCGCTCAAGGATGCGTATGATAGGCGCCCTGCTGATCCGACGAACATCAGCATCCTCAAAGCGCCCGTAGCTCAGCTGGATAGAGCGTTGCCCTCCGGAGGCAAAGGTCAGAGGTTCGAATCCTCTCGGGCGCGCCACGCCAGCCATTCACAGCCACGCTTCAGTTCTTTGCCTCAATACGAAACAAACTGCGACCGATCGCCAGATACCAGTCATCACCAATACGAAAGCTTTTGCCCAGTGACGAAGACACTTGGATGTTGCCGGTACCGGCGGTATTGAGATAGCGCACACCGCCATTGACAAGCAGCAACTCGCCACTTGCAGCAAGCGCATCAATACTGCTATCCGTCCCAAACAGGGTTCGCTGATTCAGTATCCCTTCGGGTGAGCGGGTCCAGACATGGCGTTGGCCCAGCCCGCCCAGATCTGTATAGGCAATCCAGTTGTTTTTTATCTGAAAATGCACGCCGGGATTGGGCGACTTTTCCATAAAACGGCTGAGCAGGCTTTCCTGCGTGCCGTTGTGCATGGCAATGGTATAACGCTGAGTACCACAACAGGGGTCGTGCTTGCGATACAGATAAGCGGCACCGTCGGTTCTTACGTAGGTATTCCAGTACTGCGCATCTTTTGCCAATAGCGTCGTCACCCCGTTTTGATAACGCTGCACCCTATAACTGCTATCCCAATAGGCTACAGTGCCGTCAGCCGCCACATCATTCTGCCAGTTGCCGGCACTCTCGCTGATCAAGAGCGTCTCCCCGGTCGAAAGTGCACGCCGATAAAGCCGCGTTCCCTGGCTCCAGATAGCGTAGTCGCCCCGAGTCACCAGCGAGTGCGCAGAATCCGGCATGCCCAGGTCTATCAACAGGTTCTTGTTCCAGTCAAACACGCGGGCCGTCAGTACATTGCCTGTCTGGGCCGTGAAAATCGCCCCGCCAGGTGTGAGATAGCCGCCACTGCCAGACAAGGAATACCCCGCCGCCAGCGCAATCGCGGTCACACTGCCATCAAGGCGCGAACGAATATGCAGCCTGTCGCCCGTGGATGTCGGCTGTTTGACCAACACACGGGTAGCATCAAGATCAATGATTTCACCTTCGACAGACAACACTTCGACCAGGCTGGAAGAGGTTTCTACGTACACCAGCACCTGCCCTTGCGTTGTCTGGTTGGCACTGTCCCTGGCGGTAAAGCTCAGATTAACCGCCTGCCCCTGGTAAGCACTCAAATCCAGCGTCTGATTTAGGGCGCCCTCTGCACGCGCCAGCGGTGTGCCGCCCGCCAACGCACTATGAGTCACCTGTATCTCGCAACTGCCACGGTCATCGGTACAAGCCGCGCTTAGCGGTACAGAAGGACGAGCGACCGATCCGGCCAAAGGCTGCATGATCTGCAGCACCGGCTTGCGATCCAGAACCAGGGGGCGGGTTTGAGTGAGGCGCCGCCCCTGTATATCGGTAAGCTGAACCGACAGCAGATACTCCCCGGCGGGAAGGTTCCCCAAGTCAAACTCACCACGAAACCCCGGAGCGCATGAAAAACGGCCACAGGCCGCATCCGCGCTGTACACCAAAGGCCTTTGCGCGTTACCGAGCGACGCGCTCACCTCGGTAATATCCAACTGCGAGGTGACAGTCGCGGTAACAGTTACAGTTTGGCCAACGAGCGCATTCTGGCCGGGGCTAACAATGGTGATAGTGGCAAAAGGCGTTTTGGGATCGTCATCGGAATTATCACCAATCCCGTCGCCGTCCGTATCAACCCACTCGCGCGGGTCACGCGGGAAGGCATCAACATGATCCGGCATACCATCGTTGTCGTCATCAGGATCCAGTTCATCCGACAAGCCGTCGCCATCGGTATCTTGCCCCAAACGGTTATCCGGCAGGTTGCCAAACAAGGCCAGCAGTGTCGTTCTGTCGCGAAATCCCTGTGCGGCCAACCTGCCTGCACCAAAGTCTTCCAGCGCCGCTTCGAACGCTGATTGTCCACTTCCCGTGACGCCCCGAGCCAAAGCGCCTGTCGAACGGAAATCCGGATTGGCCAGAACGGCGGATACGCCGGCAACACTGCTCGCGACCACTTTGATTTGCGTGGTCGTCATCCCCCGTGGATTGTCCGCCGCCATTACCATTGCCCACAGCAGACCTTCTACCTGCACCGGCTCGGTAAAGCTTGTGGCAGGATAACGCAGCAGATACGCCGACAGGGCCGCCAACAGCGAATTCATCTGACTAACGGATACAGTACCGGCGGGCGCCGTCAGCACTGCGGCCGTGTTAAAGAGCAGCATAAGCTGATACTCGATTTTTTGACGCAGATTCGCCGACGCATCGCCTTTAAGGGCCAACTCCCAATTATCTGTCGCGTACACCGCCGGTTCTGTCGCGTTAATCTTCAGCAGTTTGAGCAAGGTCGCCCGATTGGCGGCGGTATCGGTAAGTGCCAGCAAACTGGACAAAGGCGTTAATACAATAGGCTGCAAGAGGTCAGCAGGCACCGGCGCCATCAAAATCATGCTCGAGCGCACTCTGCCGCTAAACGTATCGATACCACCTTGGGCAATCAGCCGTCCCTGTCCCGGCGTAGCTACAATGCTGAAACGACCCTCGGTATTAGATTCAGATGAAAACTCACCGTCGCCCAGGCGCCCATCAGCGTTCAAATCCACAAAGACCCTGGCGCCACTGACCGGGCCATCCACAACCCTGCCTGCAAGTTGCTTCGCCACGGTAATACCCAGGCTCTTGGTCGTCGTTGCCCTGCCATCGCTGACCACCAGGTCCAGTTGATAGTAATTGTCTCTATTATGGTCAAGCGGATTGGCCGCCTCAGGAGCCTGAATAAACCGCAGATATCCCTGGGAGTCGATGCTGAACAGGGCCGCGTCAACACCCTGCACCAGAAAATGCAGAGTATCGCCGTCAGGATCAGATGCCGACACGCGCACCACTGCCAGTGAGCCTTCCGCTACCGTAATATTTTCAGCGGTATGAATCAGGGGCGGTCGGTTCTGACTGTCGGTGGTTTTGTCAGAATCCTGCCCGCCCCCACACCCGGTCAGCACCAACACAATGCACGAAATCAACAAAGCGTAGCTTTTACCTTTCATGGTGATACCTCGTGACTGTGGTTACTTACTACACGCCTCTTGATATCGTTTCGAAAAGTCGTCGCGCAAGCGGTCACCTTCTTCGTCGCTGTAAAACACCTGCTCGCCTTTCGCATCAATATCGTAAAAACGGCTTACTGATTTCATGAAGGTCAATCGGGCGGCAAGCACTTCGCACTTGCGTGCCTGCTCCGCTCGCTCCCGTGCTTCAGCGGCTTTCGCTGCTGCCTTTTCCTCTCGCTCTTTGTGCAGCGCATCAGCCATTTCCTTTTGCCGGCGCACATGCCCGGCGTCATCCCGCGGGGCGTAGACGGATTCAGTCGCAACAGGCTTCACCGCAATTGGCTCGGCATTGCCAGAGGAAGGTGGCCGATCGCCAAAATGCACATTTCCACCACTGTCCGTCCATCGATACACTTCGGCACTCGCGGGCGTGCTCAAACACGCGAGCAACAACAGCCGCAGCCCCCATGCAGGCGATTTACCCGGATACAGA
>JBFHRO010000238.1:0-4984 GCA_041591635.1 Oleiphilaceae bacterium
ACCGAAGCTTCACTCGCCCGCAACTCGGTGGTGCGAGTCTTCTTCACCCTCGCCGATCCGGTGACCGGCGAAAGCCAGCAGGTAGAGCAGGAGGTACAGGTTCGCAATGTCCCCTGAGCATGCATACAACCCACAGGTGCCGCCACGTTTGCGTCAGCGAGGCTTTGGTCTGCCGGCGGCCATTTTCATTATTACGGTGCTGGCGCTGATGGTGGTGGCGCTCAACAGTCTGGATGAAGTCAGTAGTGTCAGTTTTGTTCAGGACATTAACAGCCAGCGCGCCTTTTATGCGGCAGAAAGTGGTGCCCAAATTGGCTTGAATCGCCTTTTTCCTGCCGGCGCACCGGCCAGCACGTGCGCCAACGGCTACTTTGCCGGAGTGTCGCTCGACTTTACCGCGCTGGGCACAACAGGGCTGGATAACTGCAGTGTGCGGGTCAGTTGTGCTGTCGACACGGTAGGGGGCAGCAATTATTACACGCTCGATAGCGTTGGCCAGTGCGGGGGAGGCGCTGATCTCGCGGTTCGCCGACTGCGGGTCAGGGCCAAGCAATGATGGCCCGGTGGCTTGCAACATCATGAGGTAGACAGGTTATGGGATTACGAACGCTGGTTGCCCTACTGTTGCTCTGCTGGGCGCAGTGGGCATCTGCCGTCACCGTGCAGGTGCGGGTAAGCCACGCCAATGATGACGCCGAAGAGCGTATCAGCGACGGCGACATGTATCGGGACAGCAGTGATCTGGAATTGGTTCACGACGATTTTGCCGGTGGCCTGCAACTGGTGGGGATGCGGTTTCTGTCGGTGGCGATTCCCCCCGGCGCCCGCATCAACAGCGCCTACATTGAATTTCAGACCGACGAAACCAGCAGCGGCGCCACCGACCTGCTGATTTATGGCGAGGCAACGGGTAACGCCAATCGCTATGCCAGTGCCCGGCGCGACATCAGCAGTCGCGCCAAAACGGCGGCATCGGTGCGCTGGAACCCGGGCCCCTGGAATAGCGTTGGAGAAAAGCACCGCTCGGCCGACATCTCGGCCATTGTCCGCGAAATCGTCGCCCGTTCCGATTGGCGCAGCGGTAATGACATGGCCATCATGATCAGCCCCGGCAGCACCTGCGGTAATGCCAATTGCCGGCGCAGAGCTGAATCCTGGGACGGTGATCGTACCGCGGCGCCCTTGTTGGTCGTGGACTACAGTCTGGCGCCACCGGCCTTGCCGGCGGTAACCCGGGCGACGGGCGCCTGCGGCACCGACAATCTGGTGCTGGTGGAATTCGCCTCGGCCGTGGGCGCCGATGCGCTTGATATCAGTCGCTACAGCATTGCCGGCGTCACCATCAGTGGGGCGCGGGCCCAGGGTAATACCCAAGTGATTCTCGCCGTGACGGGCTTGCAGGGAGATCAGGGCTATAGCCTGAAAGTCGACGACAAGACCTATCCGATCAGTTTCAGCGGCATCATCGGGCACTATTATGATCAACGTAACGGCAGCGGCACCAAGGTTTCACAGCCTGCCGGTCTGTTTAGCGGCAATGAGTACCTGGTGGTGGACCCCAATGTGTATTTTTCCTGGGGCAATGGCCGGCCGGCGGTTTTTCCTTCGGTGGCAGACCGGGACAGATTCAGTGTCCGCTGGAGCGGCTACCTTGTACCCAGTCCAGGAGGCAGCTATGAATTCCGGGTAAGGTCCGACGACGGTATGCGGGTCAGCCTGGGCGGCAGCACCCTTGTCACCGACTGGAGCCTTCACGGTGCCCGCTACTCGGCGGCATCGGCCGAGCAGCTGCTGGCCACCGGGCAAGGATACCCGCTGCAGGTCGAGTACTTTGAAAACACAGGGGGTGCCGTGGCGCAGTTTCAATGGCGTCGCGATGGCGGCGCCTGGCAAGCCGTTCCTGCTGCCAATTTCCGCAGCTGCGCGGTGACCACACCGGTACCTGTGGCACTGCCGCCAGTGCGCAGTGTCGGCGGCGCCTGCGGCGATGACGAGTTAATGGTGGTCGAATTTGCCTCGGCGGTGGGCAGCGAAGCACTTGATCCAGCACTCTACAGCGTCGCCGGAGCCACAGTGACCGGCGTCAGGCGCCAGGGCAGTACGGCCGTGGTCTTGACCCTCAGCGGACTGGTGGCCGGGCAAAGTTATAGCTTGCGCGTCGATGGCACCGATTATCCGGTGAGCTTTCAGGGATTGATGGGGCACTATTTCGATCAGCGCAACAGCCGTGGCGGAAAAGTCTCCCAGCCCAGCGGTTTGTTTACGGGCAAGGAATATCTGGCCCTTGACAGCCAGGTCAACTTTTCCTGGGGCAGCGGCATGCCGGCGGCTTTTCCCGTGGGCAGCAACAACAGCAATCAGTTCAGTGTGCGCTGGAAGGGCTATGTGGTGCCGGCGCTGGCAGGAGATTACCAGTTTCGGGTGCGCTCCGATGACGGTATGCGCGTGACCCTCGGCACCACCAAAATTGTCGAAGACTGGTCGCTGCACGGCGCCCGCTATTCGGGGATATCGCCAGCCCAATCGCTGGTCAACGGCCAGGGGTATCCGGTGCTGGTGGAATATTTCGAACACACCGGCGGGGCGGTGGCCCAGTTGCAGTGGCGTCGTAATAACGGCGCCTGGGAGGCGATTCCCCGAACCAGTTTGCAAAGCTGTGCCTTGGTTGTTACGACCCCGACGCCGCAACACGAGTACCGGATGGATGAACTGGCCTGGAGCGGTGCGGCGCAGGAAGTGGCGGATCAGGTAGCCGCCGGTGGAGGTACCGCCAAAGGTGGTGTGACCACGGTGGCCGACGGTCGGATTTGCCACGGGGCCGAGTTTGACGGGCTGAATGATTATGTTGAGTTGGGAGCCGGTACCCTGGACACCCTGCGTACCACGGCGTCCCTGAGCTTCTGGCTCAAGACCACCCAAACCGGCAGTGATATTGCCTGGCAAGCGCCGGGGGTTACCGGGGTTGAGCAGGCCGGCGGCTCCAGCGACATTTTCTGGGGTTGGCTTGATGCCTCAGGCCGCATTGGCCTGAGCGTGGGGAATGACAACCGCAGCAAGTCGACGATCGCTGTCAACGATGGCGTTTATCACCACATTGTGCTGACCCGTGACGCTGCCAGCGGTGCCTACAAAATCTACATTGACGGTGTGTTGAACCGGTCGGGCACCCTCGCCACGGGCCTGATCAACACCCCGTTTTCGAGCCTGGGCCGTATAGAAGACACGGGCGGAACCCCCGCCTATTTCCGCGGCAAGCTCGATGAGGTCAAGGTGTTCGCCGGAGTGCTTGCCGATGTGCAGGTGGGTATGTTGTTTAACGAAAGCCGCACCTGCCCCGGCGCCTCCCTGGTGGCCCATTACGCCTTCGAGCAGGCTGCCTGGAGCGGTGCCGGCGTCACCATTGAAGACTACAGTGGCAAGGGAAATCATGGTGTCAGTGCCGGCGCAGCGGCCGACACGCCCAACGGCCAGGTGTGCCGGGGGGTCACAGTGCCGCACAATCGCAGTCGCAATGTGATCAGCGCCATCAATAGTCGGCAAGATGTCAATGATGTGCTGGGTGATGATGGCACCATCATGTTCTGGTATCGCGCCGATGACCGCTGGAATGATGGGGTGCAACGCACCCTGATGGATGCCAGTACCAGCGTATTTAACTCCTATCTGGACAAGTATTTTTATCTGGTCAAATGGCAAGATGGCAGCCTGCGTTTTCTCCTGAAGGATTCGTCCAACCGGGGCTTTACGCTGGCCACAGGCCGCTACAATTTTGCGGCCGGAACCTGGGTACATCTTGCCGTGACCTGGGATATGCCCAATAACAGCATGGCCATTTTTGTCAACGGTACGCGCGCCGCAAGACGCACCATTGGTTCCAGCCGAAGGCTTGGGGATGTCGGGCCGGTTTATTTTGGTGACAACTCCTCCCGCTATGCCAGCCCTGCTTCTTCCGCCAAGGGGCGGCTGGATGAAATCCGGCTCTATGACCTGGTGCTGACCCCGGCCGAGATCAGCACCGACATGAATCACTCGCACCCCTGCGCCGGCTGTACTCTGGGGTCCTTTGCCATAACCCAGCCAGCCTTTGGATTGGCCTGCCCCGGTACCCGGTTGCCGGTATCCATTACCGCCCTTTGTAGCGACGGATCCGGGGCCATGACCGATTACAGCGGCACCATCAGTCTGAGTACCAGTGACAACACCCGTAGCCAGTTCTTCAGCGCCGCCGGCAGCCCGATGAGCAGCTACCGTTTTGCCAGCGGTGATGCGGGGGCGACCACGACCTATCTGTATCATCAGGCCGAGAACCCGGCGGTGGTGGTATCGGTGACCGATGCAGTGGCAGGGGTGACATCGAGTGCGATCAGCGGAACCGATTTTCGGACGGCCGGTTTTCGTGTGGGAGAGCCGGCTAACTTTGTCTGCGGCAATAACACCGGATTGACCCTTACCGCCGTGGGACAGACAGATACGGGTAGCGGTGGCGCCTGTGAGGTGCTGACCGGGTTTTCAGGGGTAAAACCCGTTAAGGTCTGGTTTAGCGGCAATATCGATCAAGGTGAAAGTCCGCCGGTGGCGGATGCCATGGCCCCCATTACGCTGGGCGCAACCGCCGTGGCGGCCCAAAGTTTGCCCGCGGCCAACAATCTCAACCTGACCTTCGTTAACGGGGTCGCCCGTGTGGATCTGGCGTACGATGGTCAGGTGGGCCAGCTGCTGGGAATCAATTTCCGCCATGACAGCCCACCGTACGACGGCGCACCCTTTGCCAGTCTCAATGCCACCACCGGCCCGGTCATAGTGTCGCCGCTGTCAGCCCACCTCAGCCTTGCGGCCCCTGAATCGGCCTGTGCCTCGGCCGATGCCGGTTGCAGCAAATTCGTCAAGGCCGGTGAGAACTTCTCTCACACCGTTCGCATGGTGTGCAGCGACGCGGACAACACCCGGTTAGAGGATAATCCCACCGCGCTGCAGTACATTAGCG
>JBFHRO010000239.1:0-4973 GCA_041591635.1 Oleiphilaceae bacterium
CCCGGCACACACGCACAAACCCCCGGCGAACAGTGGCGCGCCGGGCTGCGCGGCGCCTTGCTGACCGCCTATTCGGGATCGGTCATCAGCAGCAACAGCAGCCTGACCAGCGTGCGCCTGTGCCACAATGGCCGCTACCTCTACGACACCGAGGGCAGCTGGTCGGTGCCAGGGCAAGCGGGCGGCGCCAGCAACCAGCGACAGCAAGGGCAATGGGAAATTCGCGAACAGGGCTGGCAGATCCTGCTGGTGTACCGCAGCGATAGCGGTGAACAAGGCGCCTTTCCCCTGTATCTGCAAAACGATGGCAAGGTCAACGTGGGCGGCACCGCTTTCGCGGTACAGCAGGGGGGTGCCGGCTGCTGAAGGTGCCGGTACCGCCCGGTGCTCCCGGATGCCGCGCCAGCGCTGCCGTGCCTTGCGAACCATAGCTTAGGTACCACGCTGCCATCGCGGCATAGCTCTGCTATAGTGGCGGCGTTTTTATTGCCGGAGAGACCCTTATGAAACCCCTATCGCTGCTGATGCTTCTGGTGTCAGCCCTGCTGGCGCCCCTGGCCGTGGCCGATGACTACAGTGATACGCTGGAAATTTTTCGCCGCGCCGATCAATCGGGCGCACTCATTGATTCTGCCTACGGCTATGCCCTGTTGCCGCTGATCGGCAAAGGCGGGTTTGGCGTGGGAGGCGCCTACGGCGAAGGCCGGGTATACCGCGGCGGCGCCCATGTCGGTGATGTTTCCATGGCGCAACTGACCCTGGGCTGGCAACTGGGTGCCCAGGCCTACAGCCAGATGATCGTATTTCAGGATCAGCGGGCGTTTGACGAATTCACCAGCGGCAACTTTGAATTTGGTGCTCAGGCCACGGCGGTCGCGATTACAGCGGGGGTATCGGCCGAGGCCTCGACCCGGGGCACCGGCGCCGGTGTCAGTGGCGGCCAGAACGATGCCAGAACCGTCACTCAGTGGTATCACGGCATGGCCGTGTTCACCATTGCCAAAGGCGGTTTGATGTATGAAGCCTCGGTAGGCGGACAAAAGTTCAGTTACACCCCCAGATAAGCCGGCAATCCTTGCATCCCTTCGTATTCTGATCCCTGCCAGCCCCCATGCATTCCGGGATGGCTGGCCTGGCATTGCCATCCCCGCCCCACCAACCCGAAACACATATAGCCATATGGAAATATGGCCATATCAATAATTCCATTCAGTTATATGCATGCTCCAACACGGTATAGGTATAAACCCTTACTCTTACTACTATGGTAGTAGTACCTCACCCTCCACTGATGGGTAGGCACCCGACGGACACCCAAGGGCAGGATGCATCGGTTTCACCTTGACCAGAGCAACTGTCATGCGCACACATGCAGATCACTACCGCATCCTTGCCACGGCCTCCCAGGGCGCACACAGACGTTTACTTGCCTTGCTTCACCCTTTTTTACCCACGAACCAGCGCAACCTCTCCCATCAAGACTCCAGACGCAGCCCTGTCGGCCTGAACAGCGCAAGCCCAAGCCAGCGGGCACGTCTTGCCAGAGTCCTGAGCCCACTTTTTTCCGGGTTTTACCCGTTCAACAGCCTGACCACCCCCGCACGTTTCGATTCTTTGCCAGGAGTTCTCTTATGAAGCATCAACTTTACAAACTCGCCAGTTGTCTGATCCTCTCAGCCCTGCTGGCGGCACCTGCCAGCTACGCCGAGACACAGGAAAAACTCAGTCGCATCACTGAAGCCGAAGCCGATGTGATTCGCGTTAAGAACAAACGCGATCACCTGCCCGTGATTACCATTGATGAGCTGCGACAACGCTTTGACGAAATCATTGTGGTCGATGCCCGTTCTGAATTTGAATACCAGACGTTGCACATCAAGAACGCCCTCAGTATTCCGGTCGCCAATCGCGGTTTCGAGCCACACATCCTTGCCCTGCGGGAGAAACATCCGGACAAAACCATTGCTTTTTATTGCAACGGTTTTGTGTGCGGCAAATCCTACGAAGCCACCGATCGGGCTCTCAAAGCCGGTTTGACCAATGTGTTTACCTTTGACCGGGGCATCTTTGCCTGGGCCGACAAGTATCCGCAGCTGGCCATTTTGCTGGAAAAGTCCGAGATGGATCACAAAAAGCTGATTCAGGATGAGCTGTTTGACCAGCACACCCTGCCTTCTGACGAATTCGAAAAGCGTTTTCTGGCCGCAAAAGAGGCCGGTGCCATGCTCATCGACATTCGCACCGTGGGGCAACAACAGACCTATCCGGCCTTCGCCTCCTCAAGCCGCAAAATTGAGACCGACGCCTTTGTCAAAAACCTGAAAAAATTCCGCGATCATCCGCTTTACATTGTCGACCAGGCAGGGGAACAGGTTCGCTGGCTTCAGTACCACCTGGAGGAGGAGCAGATCAAAGAGTACTTCTTCCTTGAAGGGGGGGCACACAAACACCAGCAATTCCAATAAACGGGCAGGCTGATTCAAGCCTTCCAGCGCCTCCCGACCGGCCCTCCAGGGGCGGTCAGGGGGGCGTGTTGCAACTAATCGCCTCATCTCCCCCGCGTTGTTCGCCACGGCCTTCACAAATTTTTGAATAACCCGTCATTTGTTCTTGCATCCCGGCAATATAACGGCAAAATAGGCGCGTTTTTGCTGCCCATCGGAGGGGCCGGGTGAAGAAACTGTTTTGTCTGCTGGTTTCGGTGATGATCGTCGGCTTCAGTGCCATGGTCAGTGCCGGGCCCTTTACCAAATTTCGTCATCACACTGACTACGACGCCTATTTTGCCAAGTACACCAAGCACTATTTTGGCCCCGGGTTTGACTGGAAGGTATTCAAGGCGCAAGCGGTGGCAGAGTCGGCGCTCAAGGCAGATGCCAAATCGTCGGTAGGCGCCCAGGGGCTGATGCAGATCATGCCTTCGACCTACGACGAGATTCAGCGCAAAAACAAGTATATCGTCGGTCAAACCAACGAACCCCGCTGGAATATCGCAGCGGCGCTCTGGTACAACAAGCAGTTGTATGACTACTGGGATAACGGCCGCGAAACCGAGAGCCGCTTGCGCTTTACCTTCGGCTCCTACAACGCTGGCAAGGGTAACATTCTCAAGGCACAGCGGGCCGCCATGAGTGAGGGGCTCAACCCCAAAAAATGGGTCTCGGTGGAACAGTCCCTGCCCAGGGTCACCGGCAAACACAGCAAAGAAACCATCACCTACGTTCGCAAAATTGAAGCCATCAGGGAGGATATCTAGAGATGGATCTCACCATCATCGCACTGAACATCGTATACGCCATTCTGGGGTCGGTGTTGACCCTCGTTACCATGGTAATTGGCTACAAATGGTTTGATCGCATTACCCCCTTTTCGACCCACGAAAAACTTGAAGAAGGCAACATCGCCGTTGGCATCGTGGTGGGCGCCATTTTCGTCGGTCTGGGAGTCGCCGTTGGACTGGTGGTAGGAATGGGGCTGAACTAGCCCCCCGGCCCGCAATCCAGGCAGTTTTTCACCACCGCCGGGCCAATATGCAACTGGTGGTTGAGATCGCGCAAAGCGGTTCTCACCCCTTCCTCAATTACCGGATGGTAAAACGGCATATCCAGCATTTCGGATACCGTCATGCGCTTTTGCACAGCCCAGGCCAATAAATGGCCAATGTGCTCTGCCGCCGGCCCGAACATTTCTGCCCCCAGAAACACCCCCGAACCCTGCTCGGCATACACCTTGAGCAATCCCTTGTTGCGCAGCATCACCCGGCTGCGCCCCTGATCTTCAAACGAGGCCACGCCCTGGGCATAGCTGTGCGCACCTCGGGCCTGTACCTGAGGCAAGGTCAAGCCCGCCTGGGCGACCTGCGGCTCGGTAAACACCACCCCCAGGGGGGTGCGGCGCTGGCCGGCGCGGACATCGGGAAACCGGCCGGCGTTGTCACCGGCAATCCGCCCCTGGTCGGCCGCCTCGTGCAACAAAGGAATATCGGCACTGGCATCGCCGGCGATAAAAATCGAACTTTTGCCGCACTGCAGGGTAAAGCGATCAAACGTCGGAATGCCCCGCTCCGTCAGTTCCAGGCCGGCATTTTCGAGCTGCAACCCTGCCAGGCTGGGTATCCGGCCGGTAGCGGCCAGCGCATAATCAAAGGTTTCGGTGCGCAGGTCACCGCTTTTGTGCTGATACCGAACCTCCACGCCCTGTGCGGTTTCCTGCACGGATTCGATGGAAGCACTGGCATCCAGATAGAACTCCTCATTGAACGCCTTCAAGGCGTAATCACGGATTTGCGGGTCGCGAATGCCGACCACCCCGCCCCCCAGACCAAAGACCTTGACCTCGACGCCCAGACGGCTCATGGCCTGCCCCAGCTCCAGCCCTATCACCCCGGGGCCGAACACCACCAGGCTTTTAGGCAAGTCAGGAAGCTCGAAAATGCTTTCGTTGGTGAGTAACCGGCTGGTCACGGCCTTCAGCATCGGAGGCACGAAGGGCGTGCTGCCGGTGGCAATCACGATGCGCTTCGCACTTATGGTCTCACCGGTTTCGGTCACCAATGTACCGGCATCACGAAACCTCACCTGCGCCCGCAGCAAGGAAGACGGGCCAAAGCTCTCCACCGCCTGGGTGACGAAGCCCACAAAGCGATCACGCTCCCGCTGCACCCGCTGCATGACGGCGGCACCCTCGACCCGCACATCGCTCACCTGTATGCCAAAGCCCTGGGTGTGGCGGGCATGGTGGGCTGCCTCGGCGGCGGCGATCAGAAGCTTGCTGGGCATGCAACCTACCCGTGCGCAGGTGGTTCCCACCTGGGCTCCCTCGATCAGCAGCACAGAGTCGGTATGGACTTTCGCCGCGCGAAAGGCGCTCATCCCGGCGGTGCCGGCACCAATAATGGCAACATCAATAGTTCTGTGACTCATGCCTGTCTCCTTTATGGGGTGGGTAATGCGGCTTCATGGGTGGATGACACC
>JBFHRO010000240.1:0-4952 GCA_041591635.1 Oleiphilaceae bacterium
ATGGGCGAGTCGACGAGTATGGATACCGAGTTACGAATAGATTTGCGCTTTCTTCGTCCGATCGTTTGGCCAGCGAGTGGCGCGAGGGTGATTTGATCGATTTTCACGTCCAGGATGTGTTTCTTGGACTGGATCTGCAACACCATGTTGTACTTAGGCAACGCCACTTTCTGGAAACCATGCGGCATTTTGGTGTCACGATTTGTTTCGTCGTATATGACCTTCTTCCCGTCTTGTTACCTTCAAGTTTTCCCCCGGGAACAGATGCTGGTCATGCGGAGTGGCTCAAGGCGGTAACGTCCTTCGATGGCTGCTTTTGCATTTCCAATGCTGTTGCGGATGAATTGTCGCATTGGGTGAGTGCACATGGGGAGCCACGATATCGCCCGCTCGCCATTGATTGGTTTCATCTAGGTGCAGATATCGAAAACTCGGCTCCTACATCTGGAATGCCTGGGGATGCTAACAGTGTTTTAGAACGGCTGCAGGGGAATCTAAGCTTCTTAATGGTGGGAACCGTCGAGCCGAGAAAGGGACATGCTCAGGTTCTTTCGGCGTTTGAAGCACTGTGGCGCGATGGAGTTGAGGTAAACCTGGTCATTGTTGGCAAGGCTGGCTGGATGGTTGACCACCTCACGGAATCATTACGCTCGCACGTAATGATCAATAAGCGTGTTTTTTGGCTGGAAGGTATTAGCGATGAATACTTGGAACGGGTTTACGCTGCCTGCGATTGTTTGATTGCAGCTTCTTATGGGGAAGGCTTTGGGCTTCCATTGATTGAAGCTGCAGTGCACGACTTACCCATATTAGCCAGAGATATTCCGGTATTCAGAGAGGTGGCAAAAGACAGCGCTTTGTATTTTAGTGCGGCAAATGAGAGAGAGCTCTGTGATGCTCTCCTTGACTGGTTAAAGAAAAGGCAAGACGGTTTGATTCCAGATTCGATCAACCTGAAATATTTGACATGGAGCGAAAGCGCGCGCCAACTCATCAATTGCGTGAAAAAATTGTGTAACTGATAACTGGGAAAAGTGTGATGGATAGTGAAAAAATGGGTAGCAAAACAGCGATAATAACCGGTATCACGGGACAGGATGGAGCCTATTTGGCACAGCTTCTTTTGGACAAGGGATACAAGGTTTTTGGAACCTATCGTAGGACAAGTTCAGTCAATTTTTGGCGCATAAATGAACTTGGCATTCAGGCCAACCCAAACCTCCACTTGGTCGAATACGATCTGACGGACCTGTCTTCAAGCATTCGCTTGCTGCAATCCACAGAGGCTTCTGAAGTCTATAATCTTGCTGCTCAGAGCTTTGTGGGCGTTTCCTTTGACCAACCTGTAACAACAGCGGAAATAACAGGCATCGGCCCCTTAAACCTGTTAGAAGCTATCCGCATTGTAAATCCTAAAATTCGTTTTTATCAGGCGAGCACGTCTGAAATGTTTGGCAAGGTTCAGGCTATCCCTCAAATCGAGTCAACACCGTTCTATCCCCGCAGTCCCTATGGTGTGGCAAAGCTGTACGCTCATTGGATTACCGTCAACTATCGTGAAAGTTACGATATTTTTGGATGCAGCGGAATACTGTTTAATCATGAGTCGCCTTTGCGTGGCAGAGAGTTTGTCACACGCAAGATCACAGACTCGGTAGCGAAAATCAAACTTGGACAGATGGACTGTCTCGAGCTGGGTAACCTGGATGCCAAGCGGGATTGGGGGTTTGCAAAGGAATATGTAGAAGGAATGTGGCGAATGCTGCAAGCGGATGAGGCCGATACCTTCGTACTGGCAACCAATCGCACTGAAACCGTTCGAGATTTTGTTCGTATGGCCTTTAAAGGAGCAGGGATTGCTGTGGAGTTCCGGGGAGCTGCGGAACAAGAACAGGCCATTGATACCGCAACTGGCCGCACGGTTATGAGAATAAATCCCAAGTACTATCGTCCTGCGGAAGTCGAGCTCTTGATAGGGGATCCGGCGAAAGCCGAACAAAAGCTCGGTTGGAAACCACAAACGACACTTGAGGAATTGTGTTTCATGATGGTCGAAGCAGATCTGCGAAGGAATGAACATGGGTTCTCTTTCTAACCCACCTCGGGTACTGATCACCGGATTGCAGGGATTTACCGGGCAGTATCTGAGAGATACGCTGCTTGCCAAAGGCTATAGGGTTTTCGGCACGGTACATCGTGAAGTCGAGTCAATGGCGGCGGACGTATATCAACTGGATATAGGAAATCGAGAAGAGGTGTCGCGTGTTGTTTCTGATGTGCAGCCGGATGTCGTTGCCCATCTTGCCGCCATCTCTTTTGTCGCGCATGGGAATGTCGATTCCATTTATCACACAAATCTTGTGGGTACGCGCCACTTGCTAGAGGCCCTTGCGTCGCAGAAAAAATTACCGCGTTCGGTTTTGATTGCCAGCAGTGCCAATATTTATGGTAATGCGTCCGTCGAAGTGATCAACGAGAATGTAGCTGCGGCGCCTGCCAATGACTACGCGGTGAGTAAACTGGCGATGGAATACATGGCCAGGTTGTGGATGGAGCGACTTCCCGTAGTAATTGCGCGCCCTTTTAATTACACCGGTGTTGGTCAGGCTGCGCATTTCCTGATTCCCAAAATTGTTGGGCATTTCCAGCGCCGTGAACCATGCATTGAACTGGGTAATATAGACGTTGAGCGCGATTTTTCTGATGTTCGTATGGTCGTTCAGGCGTATTCGGAGCTTCTGAGTCGGGCTCCTGCGGGTGAAACTTTCAACGTTTGTTCAGGAAAATCAATCTCGCTGCAGGCTGTGTTATCGATGATGGAAGAAATCGCCGGATACGAGATTGAAGTGAAAATAAACCCGGCGTTTGTTCGCGCCAATGAGGTCAAAAGACTTCAGGGAGATTCTTCCAAACTTTCCAGATGCATTGGGGCGGTTGAGCCTATTGGTTTTAGAGATACCTTGGTCTGGATGTTTGAAAAGGGCCGTTTTTGATGCGCATTGGCGTTGATGCGCGCTTGCTTTGCGAGCCGGTAACTGGCATAGGGCGTTATACGCAAGAAATCTGTAGTCGCTTGATCGCCCGCGAGAGGGATGTGCATCTCTATATGCCAGCTTCACCCATAAGCGATATGTGGCACAGTGCTGGTGCAAACGTGCGATCTGCCAGTTTTCGCGGCAGGTTGGGGAAGATGCTATGGTCTCAAACTGTGATGCCGCACTATGCTGCCAAAGATGAGCTAGATGTTTTTTGGGGGGCCACTCATCGCCTGCCAAGATTTTTGTCTGAGCGCATCGCTCGTGTGGTCACTATTCACGATTTGGTGTGGAAATACGCAGGCGAGACTATGAGGCCGTTCAGTCGGCTGGTGGAGCAGTGTTTGATGCCTCAGGCGATTCACGCAGCGGATATGATAATGGCCGACTCTATCAGTACCGCAGAAGGAATCAAAAGCGTGTTTCCTGATGCGAAGGATAAAGTGAGAGTTGTAGCTCTGGGAGCTTCACGGTGGGCAGATCCTAAACCCTTTTCCGCTTTGAGGGATGTCGGTGTTGACGGTTCCTATTTCTTGTTTGTGGGGACTTTGGAACCGAGGAAGAACCTGGCCCGACTGCTGCGTGCTTTTGCACAACTGCCACCCGAGCTAAGAACCTCTTTTCGATTGGTTATTGCCGGTGGCAAAGGGTGGGGGGGCGTCGATATCAATGCATGGCTCACCGAATTAGGTATCGACGGCCAGGTGATTTTGCCAGGTTATGTCACTGATGATCAGTTAGCCAGCTTGTATGCTCATGCGGAATTCCTCGTCATGCCTTCGTTATACGAAGGTTTTGGCCTGCCAATTTTAGAATCCATGTTATACGGTACTCCGGTTATTACATCGAATTGCTCATCAATGCCAGAAGTAGGGGGCAACGCTGCCTTACTCGTTGACCCTTTATGTGAAACCTCTATCGCAAATGGGCTGAAGTTGATGATGACTGATGACGTATTAAGAAGCGAACTGGCTCACAATACGAGTACCAATGTGAATCGGTTTTCATGGGAGTCTACGGTTAACGAATCACTTGCCGTGTTTGAAGAAGCTATTGAGAGACGTCAAATGAAGTTAAGCTATGGTCGCTAAGTGTTGTAATTTCGATTATAGGGATGGTGGATGAAAGTATTGCACTTTTATAGAACCGCCATTCCCGACACCATGGGCGGAGTTGAGCAGTTTATTCACCAGATGGCATCGGGATGTGTTAAACATGGTGTGCATTCGACAGTCCTCTCTTTGACGCACGGCCAGGCTCAAGTATCGTCGATAAACCAGTATCTTTCTTATCGAGTAAAGTGCGATTTTGAACTTGCATCGACGGACTTTTCGTTATCGGCATTCTTTGAATTTTCAAAGCTTGCTAAAGCGGCCGACATTGTTCACTACCATTATCCTTGGCCGTTTATGGATTTGGTGCATTTTTTTTGCAGAGTTAATAAGCCATCAATTGTTACTTATCACTCCGATATTATTCGTCAAAAGAATTTGCTTAAGCTTTACCGACCTCTGCAACGATTGTTTTTGGCCGACGTTAACCGGATTGTTGCAACGTCGCCACACTATTTTGAAACGAGTGAGGTGTTGTGTCGATATAAAAACAAGGTTAGTGTCATTCCGATAGGTCTTGATAAAACTACCTATATACAGCCATCCCTTGACAGGGAGGCGTATTGGCTCAAAAAATTTGGTGACGATTTCTTTGTTTTTGTTGGTGTTCTGAGATATTACAAGGGGTTAGATGTTCTAATCGATGCGGTTAAGGGGGCTCCATTTCGGGTTTTGATCATTGGTATTGGTCCAATGGAGACAGAGCTTAAGCGCCGCGTTGCTATTCATGGTTTAGATAACGTCATCTTTCTTGGAAAACTGTCTGACGAAGACAAGATTGTGCTTATAAAACTAAGTCGAGCCA
>JBFHRO010000241.1:0-4936 GCA_041591635.1 Oleiphilaceae bacterium
CTGGGGGGCCATGACCAACGCGGGCCAATCCTGCACTTCGGTGGAGCGGGTATTTGTGCAGCGGGCGCGTTACGCCGATTTTGTCGCGGCACTCAAGCGTGCCGCCACCGCGCTGGTGGTGAACGCCGGTGATCAGGGGGATGCCGACGTGGGCGCCATTACCGCCGATTTCCAGCTCGACATCATTCGCCAGCAGGTGGAGGAGGCCCGGGCGGGCGGCGCCAGGGTACTGTGCGGCGGGGAAACCCTGGGGGATACGCGTTTTTACCTTCCCACCCTGATTGAAGGGTGCCATGGAGCCATGGCAGTGCAGCGCGAGGAAACCTTTGGCCCGGTGCTCACCATCACCCCCTTTGACACCGAAGCGCAGGCCATTGCCATGGCCAATGAAGGCGATTATGGCCTCTCGGCCAGTGTCTGGAGCCGGGATCTGGTGCGGGCGCAGCGGGTGGCCCGGGCACTGGAAGTGGGCGCGGTGTCGATCAACAATGTGATGCTGACCGAGGGCAATCCCAATCTGCCTTTTGGCGGAGCCAGGCAAAGCGGGTTCGGACGGGTCAAGGGCGCCGAAGGGCTGTTGGGCATGACGCGCTCCAAAGCCGTGATCATCGACCGCCAAAGCAAGAAAATCGAAGCCAACTGGTATCCCTACACGCGGGCCAAATACCGGTTGTTCGGGCGCCTGATCGAAGCCTTGTTTGCGCCTCGCGGCAAACGCTGGCTGGCGTTTGCCATTGCGGGCATCGGGCTTGAAAGCGAGGCACAAAAGCCCCGCTCCTGTGAATCGGCGCACCGGGCTGATGGTTAAAACTCCAGCGCCACGCCCTCGTCTACGACCCTCACGCCAGTGGGATTGAAGGCACTCATGCCCGGATGGAGCTGCTGCAGGTCAAGCAGCACAATGATGGGCAGTTGCTGGCGGATGTTGGCTTTGAGTTCCTCCACCATCGGCTGCAAGCCTTCAATGTTGCCCTGTTTTACCTTGAAATCCAGCAGTTGTGGCTTGATGAGCTGTAGCTGCCGGGTGTGGCTGTCATACTTCAGGGTGCCGCCCACTTTTCCCCAGGCTTTGAGCGTCTGATGCTGCTCTTTAACGTCCACATTCACGGCCAGAGAAATGCTTTGCTGGCCCGCATGGAATTCTGGCTGAGGGTTGGAAAGGCGAACCTCCCACTGGCCAATCTGGCTCTGGTAAGGAAATACCAGGTTCAGTAGCGCGCTCAGCTCCTGTTTGCCCAGTACCATGTCAAAGGCCAGGGCCGGGAGCGAAAGAATTATTGCCGTCATCGCTAACACCCGCGATCGAAACGCACACAGCTTCATAAGAGAGTCCTGAATAATCAAATCATAAAGAAAGCAAGAAGGCAGGGTCTGTAACGGCTCCATTCTAGCCCTAAATGCCTCCCCGCTGGCAACTACGAACATACCCCTAGAGCGCCTGCGGCTGTAGAAAGGGCGCCTGAGGGTGTTGATAGCGCGTCTGCGGAGTTCTGCGGACGTAGCGCTGGGGTGGTTTTTTGGCTGGGTATTGCCCACAATTAATGCAGGTTATTTGTCACAGGCCGGGTTTGGTCTTGGATATCAGGGGGTGGCAGGTGGTGATCGGCGTTCTGGAAACCGATTGTTTGGCGCAAGACTTGAGAGAGCGATTCGGCACTTATCCTCAGATGTTCGCGCAATGGCTTGCGCCCCATTGCCCGGCGCTTGCGTTTCGAACCTATCAGGCGATTGAGGGCGAACTGCCACAGCAATGGAGCGAATGCGACGCCTACGTGATTACCGGCAGCAAGCACGGGGCGTACGATGACTTACCCTGGATTCATGCCCTGATGGCCTGGATTCGCCGGGCCGATGCGGCCAGGATACCCTTGGCAGGTATTTGTTTTGGGCATCAGGTCATTGCCCATGCGCTGGGCGGGCGGACAGAAAAAAGCCGCAACGGCTGGGGGGTGGGCGTTCACGAGTATCAGGTTGCCTGCCCCCGGCTGTTACAGCGACTGGGGCGTGAACGGCTGGCTTTTCTGGTCAGCCATCAGGATCAGGTGGTGCAGTTGCCGCCACATGCCGCACGCACCCTCAGGAGCGATTTCTGTGAAAATGCCGGCTTTCGCATTGGCTCGCACATTCTGACGTTTCAGGGTCATCCTGAATTTCTGCGCGAGTACATTCAACACCTGATGGCATCGCGCCGCGACCGTCTGGGGGAGTCCTGTTTTGCGCGTGCGCTGGATTCGCTTGATCGCGCAACTGACGCCAGCACCGTCGCGAGGTGGCTGCTGGATGCGCTGTACCAACCCTCGCAGGCCGCTGGATAACGCCCGTGTGACGGGGCAATTACAATTCTCAAACCAAATGCCTGGGTCAACGGGCAGACAATGGCCAGGAAACCGTTACAATGTTCAGGCATGGCCGGGGCAGGGGGCCAACTGGGTTGCGGGAGCACGAGCGTGATGGAGACAAGGGCAAGAGATCAGCGGCAAACCAATGGCCGGTGGATCAAACGGCTATGCGGTGTTGTGGCACTGGTTGGACTGGGTGGCGGGACCTGGGCACAGGAGCCGATAGGCGGAACGGTACTGGCCAAAGCCATAAAGGAATTGGATCAGCGTACCGAACTGGTATTGGGAACGGCCGACAACTTCGCCCCCTACGCCTATCGGGACACCCGGGGCGAGTGGGCCGGTATCGACGTTGAGATTGCCCGCCACCTCTTTCCCGGTCTGAAGGTGAAAGTGGCGGGTTTTCCCCGGGTGCGGCTGGAGATGATGACAAGGCTCGGGGAAATCGATGGCTTGCTTTCCACGTCCAGCTATGTCGGTGACGACCTGGCGCCCTATCTGGTATTAAGCAGTCCGGTTTACGAGTCGGAGGTATCGGCATTTTGTCTGAAAGTGCGGATGATCGATAAACCCTCGGCGATTTTCGATGCCAGCCAGGGGTTTCGTCTGGGTGCGCTCAGCGGCACCAACTACCGCTTGGGCGGGTATGATATCGACGGCCATGCGCGGGTGATTCGGGTGCAACGTGACCAGCAGTTGCTGGATTTGCTCCGGTTTGGCCGCATCGATATTGCAGTATCGGAAGATATTTCGTTCATGTACCGGGCGCATTTGACCCAGCAGTTCGAACTGGTCAAACCGCTGATCGAAATCTCCAGCCGTCCGGTGTCCATTGCGCTGAACAAGCTGATTGTGGAAAAAGAGCCACAACTGCTTGAGCGCCTCAATCAGGCCATATCCCGGTCGGTCAAGGACGAGTCGATCGACAAAATCATCCTCTCCTATCTGTCGGATCTGGAGTCCAAGCCCGTACCCGCTGAATAGCGCAAGTCATTCTGCACCCGGCTTGCGTCAGGTCAGAAGCGGGCAAGCACCCTGACCTTGGCCGCGGGGCTCAGGGCCTGGGGCGACACGTAGCCTATCGCCGTCTTGTTTTTCTCGACAAATTCGATCATTTCCTGCTCGCTGGCAAGAATGCGCGGGCGTTCGCCCTTGCCGGTGAATTGCAGCTTCGACCAGTGCACCTCAAGCTGACTGGGCGTTTTACGCAACAGCCTGGTGCCCAGTTCTTCCCGCTGCGGGTGGTTGTCGGGCAGATAAACGGGAATCAGCCGTGTGCCATCGTCAAGGCTGCCGGATTTGCCCAGAAACAGCCGTTTGAGCGCTTCGGCATCGGCGTTGGCAGTCACCTGTGAATTCACTATCACCAGCACGTCAGCCTGGCTGCCGGGGGTGTGGAGCGCGCAGGGTATCAGTATCAGTGTCGCAATCAGTTGTCCGAGGATCGATTTCATGGTTTCTCCTCAGAACACGAAGTCAATACTGGTCGAAACCAGCTTGGCATCTTTGGTATTGAGGTTCTTGTGATCGAAATCGGTGAACCCCAGTTTTAGTGCAATCTGGTTTTCGATGTCCCACCGCACCCCCAGCGAGTAATAGTCACTTTCGGACACCTGCGCGTTCACCACCTGGCGCACGGCGGCTTTAAGCGGAACGGTGGCAGTGAGCATGTCGGTGCTATTGATAGCCTGGTCGGCATTGGAGCTGGGCGTGTTCTTGTCGGCACCGTAGGTGGCGTGGAAGGTAAAGCGGTCAACCCGAACGCCGGCGGAAAAATACCAGGACTCCTGATCGGCAAACCCCGAGGGAGAAAGCTGAACGCTGGTATATTCGGCCAGTACAAACCAGTCACCCGGATCGTAGCCGATGTAGGCGCCATAGAGCTCGACCGGATCTTCCTTGGCCAGAATGTCATCGACCACCGATTGGGGATAGCCAGCCTGCCTGACCGCCGCCGCCACCGGGGCGATCACGGGAGAGTCGTAGCTGAGTTTGGAAATGTAAATCAGGTTCAGGCCAAAGTTCACATCTTCCCAGGTGAAGTCGCTGTTAAAAAGATTGGCCGAGTTGATCTCGTAGTGGCCCGGCGCCAGGGTTGTCCCCTGGGGAACAAAATCCGGAATGTCGATGGCGATGTTTTTATAGGTAAAGCTGGCATCGAGCGACCCAAAGTGGGTGCGGTAGTGCACGCCCACACCGTCGCCGGAATTGAATTGAATGTCGTAGACGCCCCGGGGCGGGCGAACCCACGAATAGGCATAGCCGACTTCAATGTAGTCCGAGTACTTGAACAGCTGAAACCGCTGCCGCCCGGCCATGAACGACAAATCCTCGGTCGCCTGATAGGTAACGAAGGCCCACTCGAAGGTAGGGACGTAATCATCCTTGCCCCGGCCGATGACCTGCACGGTTGCCTTGAATTTTTCACTGATGGGGGCGATGAACTGCAAGGCCACCCGTGATTCCGGGTGCATCGAGAAATCATTGTCGTACCCGTACAGCCTCTGGTCACCGTCGATGGTCTGGCCGGCCACGATGCTGCCAAAGCCGCTGATTTTGATATCGCTGAGATTGAATTCGGCCCAGGCCGGGCCGGC
>JBFHRO010000242.1:0-4897 GCA_041591635.1 Oleiphilaceae bacterium
ATCAGAATGTTGGTCGCCGCCACGCTGATGACCACCAGATTGCCCAGTCCGCTGCCGATGCCGGTGCTGGCGAGCATCAGCCCGTGCATCAGCAGAATGTCGATGGCCAGGGAGATCATGATATGGCGGTGAGTGGGCTTGAAGCCCGCCAGCAACAGCAGGCCGGCAAAGAGGTTGAGTGAGAAGTAGGCCAGGGTGCCCATGGAATAGAGCTGGGGTGCCAGGTATTTTTCGGCCTGCTCATCAACGATGATCAGCGCCACGGCCAGTATCACGCTGGTGATCAGGCGGTAGTGGTTGTAAAAGCGGAAGAGCCGCAGGGTTTGGGTGTAGGATTGCAAGCGGGTATCTGCCTCGGGCATGGGCGAGTCACGATCTGACGCCGCCACTAATTCTGACGCCGCCACTAAATCATCTGACGCTGCCACTATGAGTGAAAGCCTTGTGGGTGCAACTGAGTATAATAGCCCCTGATTTGAGTATCTGCCGTTGCAGGCAGGGGGATTTTCCAACGCGCGGGCAGCGCACCAGTGAGCTGGTGTTGTATTGCCTCAGGCAGTGAGAGCAGGCATATGAAACACTCCTTACGTGTCGTTATGGCACAGATCAATCTGAACGTGGGCGATATTCCCGGCAATGCCGGGCAGGTGGCCGAGGCCGTTAAGAATGCCAAAGCCCGGCAAGCCGACCTGGTGGTTTTTCCCGAGTTGACGCTGTGCGGCTATCCGCCAGAGGATCTGCTTTTGCGGCCCAGCATGCAGATTCGCGTTGAAAAGGCGCTGGCAGAACTGCAGTCACTGGCCCAGGGCATAGTGATTATTCTTGGCCTGCCCTGGCTCGATGGCGGCAAGCGCTACAATGCCGCCTTTGTGCTCAAAGACGGCGCCGTGGCGGCCCGTTATTACAAGCAATGTTTGCCTAACTACCAGGTCTTTGACGAAAAGCGCTATTTCGAACCCGCTACCGCTGCGCTGGTAATGGAGCTGGGTGGCGTGCCGGTGGCGGTGACCATTTGTGAGGATATCTGGCACGAGGGGCCGGCGCGTCAGGCGGCTGAGGCCGGGGCACAGTTGCTGATCAATCTTAATGCCTCGCCGTTTCATGTGGGCAAAATGGCACAGCGCGAGGCGCTGCTGGCGCGCCAGGCCAGCAGCAATCGCCTGAGCATTGTCTACGTCAATCTGGTGGGCGGCCAGGATGAGCTGGTGTTTGATGGCGGCTCGATGGTGTTTGATCCCAACGGGCGCTGTGTGGTGCAGGCACCGCAGTTTGAGGCCGGGCTCTATGCTGTAGAGTTTGTGGGCACGCGGCCCTGTCTGCCGGTCGCCCAACCGATGCCGGCGCCCCTGTCGCCGGTGGCCAGTGTGTATCAGGCCTTGGTGGTGGGCGTGCGGGACTACGTTAACAAAAATGGCTTCAAGTCGATTGTGCTGGGCTTGTCGGGGGGCGTGGATTCTGCCTTGACGCTGGCCGTGGCGGTGGATGCGCTGGGAGCCGAGCGCTGCCACGCCGTCATGATGCCCTTTACCTACACCTCGCAAATGAGCCTGGAGGATGCCCGCGAAGAGGCCATGACCCTGGGGGTGCGTTACGACGTGTTTTCCATTGAGCCCATGTACCAGGCCTTTATGCAAACCCTGCAGACGCCGTTCGCCGGGCGCGCCGCCGATACCACCGAAGAAAATCTGCAGGCCCGTTGCCGGGGGGTGTTGCTGATGAGCCTGTCGAACAAGTTTGGCTCACTGGTACTGACCACCGGCAATAAAAGCGAGATGGCGGTGGGTTATTCGACCCTGTACGGTGACATGGCCGGTGGCTTTGATGTGTTAAAGGATGTGCCCAAAACCCTGGTTTACGAGCTCTGCCAGTATCGCAACGCAATAGCGCCCTGCATTCCGCAGCGGGTGCTGGATCGCCCGCCCTCGGCGGAGCTGGCGCCAGGGCAGAAAGATCAGGACAGCCTGCCGCCCTACGATGAACTCGACCGGATTCTGTTTTTGTATGTGGAAAACGACTACAGCGCCGATGCCATTGTGGCCGAGGGGCATGAGCGGGCGGTGGTGGAGCGGGTGATTCGGCTGGTGGATGTGAATGAGTATAAACGCCGGCAAGCCCCCATCGGGGTACGCATCACTGCGCGGGGCTTTGGCAAGGATCGCCGCTACCCTATCACCTCGCGCTGGAAAGCCGGTCAGTGAGCGGCCTGAGGCGCGCCCTGTGCCGGCGCGTCGCAGGCGTGATCCTTAGTCGCCCAGGCTGTCAAAGGTGATGGCACCCAGTACCGAGCGATTCTGCTTTTTGATTTCACTGGGTTTGAATTTCATTTTCTTGCCAAACGCCCGGCTTTGAGGATAGTTGGCCGCCAGTACTGCCAGCGCATCGTCGGCATATTCGGCCAGGCCCAGTTGGCGGTAGCACTCGACCATGATAATCAAGGCATCTTCCACCGCCGGGGTGCCGTCGTAGTTTTCTACGACCTCTTGTGCCCGGTTGACGGCGGCGATGAAGGCCTCGCGGGTGATGTAGTAGCGTGCGGCATGGATTTCCAGCGCCGCCAGCCGGTTGCGCAGCTCGATCATGCGTTGCTGGGCATCACGGGCGTAGGTGCTGTCGGGGAAGCGGGTGACAAGCTGGGAAAAATCGTTAAAGGACTTGCGCATTTCGCCCGGATCGCGGGATGTGACATCCACCATGGGAAAATACTGGGCGGCCAGTCCTATGTCCATGTGATAGGAGGCAATGCCGCGCACGTAGTAGGCGTAATCGACGTGCGGGCTTTGGGGATGCAGGCGAATGAAGCGGTCGGCGGCATCGTGGGCGCCTTCAAGGTTCAGGGAGTTGTAGCGGGCGTAGATCAGATCCAGCAGTGCCTGTTCGGCGTAGGTGCCAAAGGGGTAGAAAGTTTCGAGCGATTCAAGATGCCGCGTGGCCTCGGTGAAATTGCGCGACTTGAGCGCCGCTTTGGCAAGGTCGTAATACTCTTTTTCGGGCAGCTCCGGATCGGGGGTCGAGGCGCAGCCCCCCACCAGCAAGGCCAGGCCCAGCAGCAGGGCGCGGCAAGAGAGGGTGGAGCGCATAAAGCGGTGAAAGAAATCTGCTGGCACGAATACCTCGGTAGTAAAGTCGGTGGCAGGGTGGCACAGGCGTATTTTTCGCCGGCGCGCTTGCGTACAATTCGACACTTGTGTGACCAATGCGTTCAGGCGCGCTATTATTCCACAATTCATCCCGTGAGTTCATGAATCTTGTCACCGCCGTACGGGCCCCGGACGATCCACTTTACCCATCAGGTACTAACCTAAATGTCGGAAACGATAGAAGCAGATTTCATTATTCCCTTTGAACTGGGCGAAAGCCGCATCGATCAGGCGCTGGCAGAATTGATGCCCGAGCATTCGCGCTCGCGTATCCAGGGCTGGATCAAGGACGGGCAGGTGACCATCAATGGCCAGGGCTGCCGTCCCAAAGACAAGGTGACCGCCGACGATGTGGTGAGCGTTCATGCCGATATCGAGCTGATAGACCACTGGTGCGCCGAAGACATCCCCCTGGATATTGTGTACGAAGACGAAGACATTCTGGTCATCAACAAGCCCGTGGGCATGGTGGTGCACCCGGCGCCGGGCAACCCGAGCGGTACGCTGGTCAATGCGCTCTTGGGATATTTGCCCGATATCGCCATGATTCCCCGTGCCGGCGTGGTGCATCGTCTCGACAAGGACACCAGCGGCCTGTTGGTGGTGGCCAAAACCCTGACCGCCCACAGTGCGCTGGTTGAGCAGCTGCAGGAGCGAAGCATGGGGCGGGAGTACGAAGCCATTGTGGTCGGCGTGATGACCGGCGGTGGCCTGGTTGAAGAGCCCATTGCCCGTCACCCCAAAGATCGCAAGAAAATGGCGGTGCACCCGTTTGGCAAGGAAGCCATCACCCATTACCGGGTGCTGGAACGCTTCACCGCCAACACGCATATTCGGGTCAAGCTGGAAACCGGCCGAACCCACCAGATTCGGGTGCACATGGCGCACATCGCTTACCCGCTGGTGGGGGATGCGGTGTATTGCGGTCGCCCACGGATTCCTGCGGGCGTCAGTCAAAGTCTTAAAGACGCCGTCAGGGGCTTTGGTCGTCAGGCCCTGCATGCCCGGCAGCTCACCCTGTGGCACCCGGCCACGGGTGAGGAAATGTCCTGGGAGGTGTCGCTGGCCCAGGATATGCAGGAGTTGCTGGCCTTGCTGCGGGCCGGTTGAGCCCGGGGCGATGGTCTCGCCGGCGGCCCGTCGGGGTCGCCCTTCATGCAGAGGAGCTTTGCATGCACCGTCATGATTGTGAACGCGTTATTCTTCCCGCCTGGCCGGCTCCGGCCAGGGTGCGGGCCTTGATCACCACCCGCCGCGGCGGCGTCAGCGGCGGGCCTTACCAGTCCTTCAATCTGGGCGACCATGTGGGTGACAATCCCCGCCATGTCGAACTCAATCGCCGTTGCCTGCTCAGCACCGCCGGGCCCGGTCTGCAGGCCATTCAGTGGCTCAAGCAGGTGCACGGAATCGCTGTGTGCGAAGCCCAGCCCGATGAACAGATGCGCGAAGCCGATGCCAGCTTTACGCGCCGGCCGCGCCTTGGCTGTGCGGTCATGACCGCCGACTGTCTGCCGGTGTTCTTCTGCAATGCCGAGGGAACCCAGGTGGCGGTGGCGCATGCCGGATGGCGCGGGCTCTTGCTGGGTGTTCTGGAGGCGACGGTGGCCCGCTTTGCCCCCGCCGATTCGCTGCTGGTTTACCTTGGCCCGGCCATTGGCCCCCAGGCTTTCGAAGTGGGGCTCGATGTGTATTCGGCGTTCTGTGCGCTTAATCCCGCGTGGGCGAGTGCGTTTGTCCCTTCCCCCCATGCCGAACGCTGG
>JBFHRO010000243.1:0-4896 GCA_041591635.1 Oleiphilaceae bacterium
GCCTCGTCCCAGCTGATGGGCTCGAACTGCCCGTCAGCACGCTTTTTCAGTGGCTGGGTCAAGCGTTCGCTGTGGTTTTGGTAGTGATCCAGGCGCGCGGCTTTCTGGCACAGATAGCCTTGAGATGAGGGGGCGGCCTGGTCGCCGCGTACCCGGGTAATGTGGCCATTGTCGGTTTGGGCCTCGATAGCACAGCCAATGCTGCACAGCATGCAGGCCGTTGGCTTCCAGGCTTGGGCGGTGGCGGTCTTGTCCATTGTGCAATCCTCTTATTGGTTCCATTTTGGAACTAGAAATTTATTCTAAGTTCCGTTTAGGAACTTGTAAAGCTACAATGAACCCATGAAATGGGATGATATTCAGGAGCTGCCGTGCTCCATTGCTCGCACATTGGCGGTGATCGGCGATCGCTGGACGCTGATGATCGTGCGCGACTGTTTTTTAGGCTCGCGCCGCTTTGAGCAATTTCAAAAAAACCTGGGGATTAGCCGCCATCGCCTCAGCGAGCGTCTGGGCAAGCTGGTGGACTACGGTATTTTGCGCAAGGTGCCCTATCAGGACAGTCCGCTGCGCTATGACTATCGCCTCACCCGCAAAGGTGTCGATCTCTACCCGGTGCTGATGGCAATGGTGCACTGGGGTGATACCTGGATGGACGAGGGGCGTGGCGCGCCCTTGCTCTACACCCATTCCCGCTGTGGTCAGACGATGCACCTCGAGCCCCACTGCAGCGCCTGTGGCGAGAAGGTCGATCCGCGTGACGTAGGCCTGCATCCCGGGCCGGGATGGCCGCAGTCATTGCCGGCAGAAAAATCCACGTCTTGAGCGTTAAATACTTTCTTTGCATGCCAGATTTGCGAGGTTACGCAAAGTGAGTTTGCGTAACCTATTGTAAAGTACCCGAGAACAGGTTCGTTTTATATCGGCCACGCAGTCAGTGCATCCTGTCAATCGAACTGACAATCCAAATTTTCGTACTGTGAGTAATTTGATGATGAAACTTCGCCCGTTAAGCGTCTCGCTGGCTGCCCTGCTGCTGGTGGCCTGTGGGAGCGACAAATCGCCCCCGCCGGCGGCCCCCACGAATATCACCTCGACCATTACCGGCACGGCCAGCAAGGGCATCATCAGCAAGGGAATAGTAACTGCCTACGAAATCAACGCCAGCGGGACCGCTGTGCGCACGCTGGCAACAGCGGTAACAGACGCCAATGGTCGTTTTTCTCTGGCGGTACCGAGCGATTTCACCGGTGGGGTGGTCAAGGTGCGGATAACGGCCGATGCCGAAACCCGCATGAAATGCGATGCTCTGGACAGTTGCAACGGCACGGCCTTTGGTCGCGAGCTGGCACTGGATGACCAGTTCGCTCTTGATGCCGTGCTCTATCCTGCCACCAAAACCGTGGAGGTGGCCGTGACGCCCTTAACGCACATGGCGGTGGCACGGGCAGCGGCGCTGGGCGGGTTCACCCGGGAGAACGTCGCCGCGGCCAACAGCGAGCTGGCAGCGTTGACCGGTTTTGACATCCTTTCCACCCGGGTCGAAGACGTTACGCGCCAAGACTTGAGTTCAGCCAGTGGTCTGGGCGTCAAGTACGGATTGTTCAACGCAGCGGTTGCTGCACTTCTCTATGATGGAACCAGTAACACCAATGATGTAAACGCCAATCTGGGCAAGCTCGCAAAAACCTTTGCCGATGGCAGGTTTGATGCCACCGACGATTACCGGATCGCGTCTTTGCTGCAATCCCTCACCGACGTGCGCAACTATTTCCAGGACACCTATCCACGCTCTCCGGCCCTGATCAATGCCATCTCCTCGCTCGAGCTGCAGGCCGAACATATTCGCCAGCGGGTCGATGCCGGCGAACTGGATCCTGCGATTACGGGTAACTTCCGTGCCGGGCGTATCGGTCAGGCGAAGGCGTTCATCGAACTGACCAAACCCCTGTACCCCCACGTCATTGCACTTGATCCGGCAAGAAACCTCGCCCTCAAGCCCTTTCGGGATCAACAGGCGACGGTACAGCATATCCTTGACGACGAGACCCTGTTTACCACCCAGCTGCTGGGCGAGGTGCTGAACCAGGCACTTTTGTCTGTCAACAACGGCATCCATATCGGTGCGGCAATCAAGGCCGGCGAAATCGAGAAAATCCTGGAAGTGCCGCTGACAGGGCTCAAGTATACGGTGCAGAAGACCATTACTGTCACCGAAGGTACGGAGCAGGTCAGCAAAACGGTTGATGAGGACGTGGTCGATTCGCTCAGTGTGCGCATTACCTATCCCGCCGGGGGCCAGGGGCTCACGCTCTATCTGTCGGGTTATCCTAAGCAGCAAAACGGCGAAATCGCCTTAACGCTGAACACCAATGTCACCAGCACCGAGAAGGCCGGGCTGATCGATATTCTTACCCAGACAGGCACCACATTGGCGCTGGATGGCTTTACCCGCATTGGTGGCACGGGTCTCAAGTTGACGCAGGTGGCAATGAGCCTTGCAGCCAGTGAATCCAAGGCGGCGGTTGCTACTTTGGTGGTCAGTGGTGACTCGGAGATCATCAAGGCCGATGCGCTCTACACCGGGACTACAAAGATCGGCCTCAAAGCCAACAGCAGCACGCTGGCCGATATGCGACTGTCAGAGTTGCAGGCGAACGGCCTGTTCAGCCGAACCGGTCATTCGGTGACAACCGAGGTGATCTGGAAGAACGATGCCCTGCTTGATCTGGACACCTATAACACCCTGGCGCGTTACAAACTGTTCTCCGGCCAGTTCGCAGATGCCGATATCGACACGACCATCTTTGACGCCTACATCAAAGCCAACGCAGCTGAAAAAGTCGTTGCCAGACGCAGCTATTCCATCATTGATGCCAATCGCAAGCCGACCCATGTCTCTGAAGTTTATAATCAGGTCAAGCTTGCCACGCGGGACTTTACCGAGACCACCCATGTCAACCCGAACATTTCGTTCACCGGCTTGCCGCTGGTGCGTACAGCCGAGGTGGGCAGTGCGAATCCAAAAACCCTGACGGTGAACTTCGATATGCTGCAGGGGACCGAGAATTTTGATTTTCGCATTACCCGGGTAGGTAACCGATACACCTACTTTGCCCCTATCACCGGCATTACCGGCCTGGCCGACGGTGAACTCACCAATGAACACTGGAGTGGTACCCTGTCCAAAGACATTGATGGCAACGGCTCGCCTGACAGCATCACCCTGACGATGCAAGACGCCACCACAGGCCGGCTGGAGATTATCGGCACCGGTTCGAATGTCAATCCGGTGTCTTTGACCAAGGAGCAGCAGTATTCGGAAGTGGCTTTCAAGCGCGGGTTTGATGCCAGCGGCAACAAGGTATTGAACTATACCGTTACCTATGCATTGCAGAACTCCGACCTCTCCCGCTGCCTCGACTCACCCACCACCTTCAGCTATACGGGCTATTACCGTTTTGTGGTGACCGATGCTACCACGGCCACGAAACAAACCTGCTACGACATGCTGACCACCAAGGCCACGCTGACCAGTACCGCCAGTCAGCTCAAGCCGGCATCGGAAGCTGCCCTGGTGGCTGCCCTCATTACCGACGGCAGCAGCTACGAACGCATTCGGACCCAGTATGAGTATGACACCCGCTATGGCATCAAGAACTTCAGCAGTGTGGTGTCCTTTGCCGAAAACAAAACGGCCGCGATCAATGAACAACACATTCTGAGCAACAAAGCACTGGAGGTAATGCCAACCGGTATATTCACCTTGTTGACGCGCCAGGACGCTACGGCGGGTCCTTTGTTTGAAGTGCTGGGAAGTCGTGATAATGCCCAATTCAAACTGCAGGAAAACAGGCTTAATACTGATAAAGGCCCTGTGCATCAGCTGATTGTCAGTAACGCCTCCAACGTAAAACTGGTGTTTGAGTTGATAGCGGCGGGCGCAGGCACCATCTATGGTGGCGACATTCTGGTGGATGATGTGAACGTCGGACGTATCGGCCTTAACAGCAGTGGCAAGCTGGAATTCCTGTTCCGCGACGAAACCAGGGTCACACTCTAGTACCGGGTGTTACCGATGCGGTTAACCGCTTCTATCCAGCGATTAACCGCTTCTCTGCATCCAGTCTTTGCATCCAGACCACTTTCGTGGTGCCGTCTGCTTACCTTTTGACAAATTTCTTCGCTGCGCCAAGCGTTAATCCCGGACGCATCTAAAAGGCGATGAGCCAGAAGAAAATGAACTAGAAGAAGCATCCCTCCCCCGGCTCTCTCGACTACACTCTATTTCAGGAGTGGTAATTCAGGGAGATTTCGTGTGAATCAGAGTTGTGTTGTCGGGCACCGAAAAGACGGGAATGCTGTGAACTCAGAAGCTGTGTTCAAGATTATCGAAGTTGCCAAGCAGGTGGAGGGACGCACCGGAAACTTCAGCCATTTAATACAGGAGCGCGTTCCCGAACTGCATCTCACCATTGGCCTGCACGATCATAACCCGGTTGCCAGTCTCGTTCAGTTTGCCGTCGAGTACATCGAAATGGCTCCTCGTGTGCTGGAATGCGTCGAGGTATGTGCCCGGCAAGCCCACACCGAAGCCTTGTTTGAACCCTTTCTGGCAGAAGCCTTGAACTATTTCATTCAGCCGGCTCTCGCTTTTACGCGCCATCAAGGGCTCGACAGTCTGTTGATGCGCGCCTATCTGTGTCATCGCCTGCTGGAAGAAATGTACGAAAACAACAAGAGCATTCGTAACAGTCAGCTTTGTACCGTAGAAGTAACCCAGGCCAATCTGTTGGCACATCAGTTGATTGGTGAGCCCTTTGCCAACGAACTCGACGAGTCGGTGGATTTAACACTGGTGTCCTTGATAGGCACCCCCGACTACTATGAGCTGAA
>JBFHRO010000244.1:0-4873 GCA_041591635.1 Oleiphilaceae bacterium
GAGCAAACTGGTAATGCTGACCGCCAGAGTAAAGCCGTAGCCGAAGAAGGCGGCCCCCAGCTGAATGCTCAGCCAGGTCAGGCCGGCATTGAGCAGCAAAAAAGTGGCGGTGAGAAACAGGGCGATTTTGCGACCATCAAGGTAAAAGCACACATTGAGAATCGACAACAGCAGTACCTGCACACTGACGCCCACCACATCGACATAGAACAGTCGGGCGTACAGCGGCGAAATACCCACCCAGGCCAGCAGGTCTTTGCCCCACAGCAGCAACAGCAATACGGTAATACCCTGCACCTTGAAGATCTCATAAATGCCCTGGCGCGTGGCGTAGACCATTTGATCCTTGCGATAGCGAATGTGATCCAGGGTATCGCCCCGGCGCACTGCCTCGTAGTAGAGCTCGTACTGCTCCGCAAAGTCGGCTTCCATGCGCACCAGAAACACCGCCATGCCGGGAATAATGGAAAGATAGGCAAGAAAAATCGGCAGGTCGTAGATCAGCGAGGCGCGCAACAGGCCAATGACCGGCTGGGAGGTGATGGGGGTGTACCAAAAGATGAACTTGTCGATCCACACCCCCAGATTAAAAAAGAAGCCGATCAAGATCAGGCTCGGAAAAAACAGCCCCGGCTTGAGAAAATCGAACCCCACCAATCGATCACCGGGATACTCGCGAATAATGCTGTAGATAAAACTGAACAGTAAAAAACCGTGCCCAAAGAGCACCCCGGTGAGCAAGCCGTTAATACCAAAAGGACGCAGGCCGAGCGAGCAGAACACGGTAATGCTGTAGCCGATAAAAAACAGCAGCAGGATGCGGTTGTAGGCTTTCATGCTCGACAGAAAGATCACCACAATCCACATGTCACACAAGACCACAAAATTGGCGACCATCAGCGCCATGTAACTCAGCGACTGATCCCAGAACGCGATGGCACAGCCGAGCACACCCAGGGTAAAACTTACCCCGGTGGTCAGCATGACGGCGCCGAGCATGTTGGGCAAAATGCTGCGCTGCTTTTTTTCAAACAGCCGATCGGCAATAAAGCGGGTGAACATCAGCTGCAGCAGGCCGGTAAGAATCAGCGAGCAGGCCATGAGGTAGGTGACCGATACCAGAAACTGGATGATCCGGGTTTCGGGCGATACCACGCCGGTACTGGCAATACCTATGATCATGACGCCAATGATCGAGAGGATCCAGGGCCCGGAGCTGATGAGCCCGGCCATGCCATAGGCATGAATCACGGAGAGAAAGGAGTCTTTTTGCAGAATCTTGCGAATTTCAAAGCCGATGCCTGCCATGCTCAGCGCCTCCAGGGACAGGTCAGGGTAAAACCACGACCTTCGCCGCGCCGGTTGTGGTCACTGGCGGCCAGGGCCGTTTGGTACAGGTGACGGTAGCTGTCGAACATCATCTCCTGGGTGTAGTAGGTTTCGACCCTTTTCAGGCCGGCTTCCTGGGCCCTGCGCCAGACGGACTCGTCTTTGAACAGGGTCAAAATGCCGCGCGCGGTGGCATCCGGGTCGGCAATCGGGGAAACAAACCCCGCCGAACCCAATGCCTTGTCTTGCTCATCACGCCCTTCGATCAGTTCGGCGCACGAGCCGACATCGGTGGCCACGCAAGGCAGGCCGCTGGCATAGGCTTCGAGAATCACCAGTGGCAACGCTTCGCTGATGGAGGTCAGCACCATCACTCCCAGCTGGGGCAAAATATCGGCGACATTCTGAAAGCCCAGAAAACGCACCCGATCGCGCAAATTCAGGCTCTCGACCAGATCCTTGCACTCCTGCACGTAGGCCGGGTCTTCATCTTCAGGACCGACGATCCAGCCTTCGGCCTCGGGCACTTCATCGCACACGGTCCGCATGCTGCGCACAAAGGTTTTGATGTCCTTGATGGGAACCACGCGGCCAATCAACCCGGCAACCTTGGGAACGGTGGCCGGCCGCGCTGCCAAAACCTTCGCAAACCGCTCCAGGGCAATGCCGTTGGGAATCACCCGGGTGCGGGCCTCATCGGCGCCATCTTCGATCTGGCGGCGCTGATTGCCCACATAGAGCGCGACAATGGGGTCGGCCTCCTGATAGGTGAGCCGGCCAATCACTTCAAAAAACCGGATCCACAGCTGGCGAATGTAGCTGACCTCTTCATGCAGGGTGCCGCTGACGGCATCTTCGGGATCGTAGATCCATTGAGCCTGGGCCAGGTCGATCTTGCGCTCCTTGGTGTAAATACCGTGTTCGGTAAGCAGGTACGGCACGCGCAGGCGCTGCTTGGCCATGGCACCGAGCAGCCCGGCATAGCCGGTCGAGACCGAATGCAGCGCTCGCACCCTGGGCATGTTCTGTACCACTTTTGCCAGGGTAAACAGGGGGGAGTGCATGATGCGGACCGACCAGAAATAATCCACAAAGGAAGGCTCGGTGCAGTACTTCTCGTAGTAGTAAGTCATCATGTCCCAGGCGAAACGGCCATACAGAAAGTCTTCGTGCGTCACCCCGCGGGCGGTTCCAAGCTCGGCAAACACCTTTTGCATGGTTTCCTGGGCCACAGGTTTGCCCGATTTGAACTGCTGATGCAACTCGTGCATGGTTTCGAAAATCCGCCGCTTACCGCCACGAGAACGCACGCGCCGTTCTTTGTCACCCGGATTCATCAGGTAATGCTTCTCCAGGTGCACCACGTTTTTCGGCAGTTCGTAACGCATTTCACCGTAGTGCTCAGGCGCGCCGCCGAGAAAGATGAGGGCAAAGGAGAACTCGGGCAAGCCGGTAATGATCTGGTGCACCCAGGAGGAAACACCCCCCCGGATGTAGGGATAGGTGCCTTCCAGCAGCAAGGCGATGTCGGCGGTGTCAGCGGTACGTGTCATGCACATTCCAGAAATGATAAAGATCGGCCAGAGGCCCTTGCATACCCAAAATGGGCCGGTATGTCTGCAGCAATCGCCTGACATAGCGAAAATCGCGCCGCAGATAGGCGATTTCGACCAGAAACAGCATCACCTGCTGCCTCGAGATGCCAAACCCCAGCGCCCGCAAAAAGGTGCGTTCGGCGTTTTCAAGGTCGCCGCGTTCAAGCTGGATGCGCCCCAGCAGCCGGTACATGCCCGCATCCCGCTCATCGGATTGCAGGGCCTGCTCAATGTTGCGCAAGGCGCAATCCAGGTAGTGGCGCCGCACGCCGCCCTGGGCCAACCCCAGGTAGGCCACTTCCCAGTAGTTAAACGCCAGCAGGCGATGCAGATTGTACGTCTGCTGTGCCGTTGCCCCGGGCAATTCGTCAAGTGCCTGCTTGATCTGGTCGCTGAGGACCTTTTCCTTGGCGTCCAGCATCGAATAGGCCAGCAGGCGCACGTCGTCCGCCTGGTCCTTCAGCGCTTCCTGCAAAATCGCCACGCTGTCACGCTCGCGCATTTGCTTGGTCGCCATCACCGCCAGCAGCCGTTTGTTGGTGTCAGCGGCGTCCCTGAGCACCTGCATCAGCCCGCCCTGACTGTAGAGCGGCTGGGCGCTCACCTCGATCGGTTTGTGCGGCAGGTCGGGGATTTCGATCTCCTCCCACGGCAGGCGCCGCTGCTTGCGCGGCAAGTACAGGGCCAGCAACATGCCCGCTGCCAGCCCTATGCCACCGACAAAGGGAATCGCCCATTGCACCACAAACAAAAAGGCGTACGACCAGCCAACAGGAGTGCGGTACGGACGGGGCATCAGGCGCCAGAGCACCAGGGAACTGAGCCCGCAGACCATGCTGTGACAGCTGACAAAAATCAGCAGCTGCTGCGGCACACTGGTGCCGTGCAGTAATCCGGCGATCCCGCCAAGTTCAAAGAGAACGGATTGAACGATCAGCCATTTGCTGCCCATGGTGTACCACCTCGGTTAAAAAACGCCGCAGTTTTTCGGCATCCTGCAGCGAATGGCGGTGAATCTGCACCGGCAATTCCCCCAGGGATCGGCCAAATTGGTTACGGGCCAATTCCTCGCTGCGCTGGCGGTACCCGGCCGCGCCCAGTTCGTCGGTCAGTGGCAGGAGCATCAGCAACTGATACGAGGTCTCAAAGCTTTGCTTGAACAACACATCCAGCCCCCGGCGCATGCGCTCAATCAGGCTCACCAGGTGATCGCCGTCGTCGTTGCGCACAATGTCATACACGATCAACACCGCAGGAATGCCGAACTGCTCGCGATCACGCAAGGCACGCCGCAGGTTGAGCTGCAACTCGGTGGCCTCTTCCTGCTCGTGCATGCGTACTTCCTTGGCGGCAAACAGGAGATCGGCCATGTGACCGGCGAGAATGGCCAGCAGGCGCAGGGTTTTGTCCTGAAACGCAAACAGGGGCATGAGGCGAATATTGACCACGGCCCACAGATGGCCTTCGGCGTCGAGCAGCGGCACACAGGCCAACAACTCGCTCTGACTCTGGGCGGCCTCGATGAAGTCTGGATCAATACTGACCAGGTTACGGCTCTTGATGCACTCGCGCAAAATGGGGTCGCTTTCCGCCACCGGCTCCATTTTACCTATGTGGGCCAGGGGCTTTGGCTCATAGGTGTCTGCCGTCACCAAATGCAGTGACGCCTGCTGCAACGGCCCGTACTCCGCCAGAATCATCAGCATGCTGCGCGCCACCGCCGGATTGGGAAAGGCGTCCACCGCGCCAAGGCGCGCCAGTTGCTTGCGCAGATTGCGGATCGCCTCGCGCAGGCTTTGGCCGCTGCCGGCTACCTGCTGTTCGAGCCGATCGTGAGACACCTTGAGCAAATGGTAGTTGCGGGTAAACTCGTCAAGGCGAATCTGCCGGTAGCGGTTCGATTCCTGCAACCGCTCCAGCCGGCGCTGCCACAAATCACGGAACTCCCC
>JBFHRO010000245.1:0-4839 GCA_041591635.1 Oleiphilaceae bacterium
CAGTTCTCTGAAGCACTGACGGTGCCGCTGCTGGCCAATATCACCGAGTTCGGCCAGACCGAGCTGTGGAACCGGGCCCAGCTGGGCGAGTGGGGGGTGGCCATGGTGCTGTACCCGCTCAGTGCCTTTCGGGCCATGAACAAGGCCGCCGAACGGGTGTACCAGAGCATTCTGGCGGAGGGCGACCAAAAGGCGGTGGTGGATACCATGCAGACCCGCATGGAGCTGTACGACTACCTGAATTACCACGATTTTGAACGCAAGCTGGATGCGCTCTTTGCCCAGGGCAAAAACAAATAAATCAGCACCCTCAAAATGACAGACGAATAACAGCGAGTTGTGAATCAACCAGGAGTGACACCATGGCAAAAGCAAAAGAACTCAGCGGCGCCGGTCTGCGCGGCCAGGTGGCGGGGAAGACCGCCCTGTCGACGGTGGGCAAGTCAGGCTCGGGCCTGACGTATCGTGGCTACGATGTGAAGGATCTGGCGGCCCAGTGCGAATTTGAAGAGGTCGCCTGGCTGATCCTGAAGGGGGAACTGCCCAATCAGGCCCAGCTCGATGCCTACAAAGCCAAACTCAAGGGATTACGCCAGTTGCCGGCAGCGCTTAAAGAAGTGCTGGAGCGCATTCCGGCCAATGCCCACCCCATGGATGTGATGCGTACCGGCTGTTCGATGCTGGGCAATCTCGAAACCGAGACCAGCTTCGAGCAGCAGCAAGAGGTTACCGACCGGATGCTGGCGCTGTTCCCCGGCATGATCAACTACTGGTACAACTTTACCCACCACGGCTTGCGTATCGAGGTTGAAACCGGAGCCCAGTCGCTGGCGGAGCAATTCCTGTGGACCTTGCACGGCGCCAGGCCGGCCCCGCTGCACACGCAGGTCATGAATGCCTCCTTGATTTTGTATGCCGAGCATGAGTTCAACGCCTCTACCTTTACTGCCCGCGTTTGCGCCTCGACCCTGAGCGACATGCATTCCTGTGTGACCGGCGCCATTGGTTCGCTGCGCGGCCCCTTGCACGGCGGTGCCAACGAGGCGGCGATGGAGCTGATTCAGGGCATGAACGACCCCGAAGATGCTGAACAGAAGCTGCTGGGCATGCTGGCGCGCAAAGACAAGATCATGGGCTTTGGCCATGCGATCTATTCCGAGTCTGACCCGCGCAATGCCGTGATCAAGGCCTGGTCGGAGCAACTGGCCAAGGCCAATGGCAATACCTCCTTGTATGACATTTCGGTGCGCTGCGAAGCCGTCATGTGGCGGGAGAAAAAGCTCTTTTGCAACGCCGACTTCTTTCACGCCTCGGCCTACAACTACATGGGCATTCCGACCAAGCTCTTTACGCCCATTTTTGTCTGCAGCCGCCTGACCGGCTGGGCCGCCCACGTGATGGAGCAGCGTGCCGATAACCGGATTATCCGCCCCAGTGCCGAGTACATCGGGGAGGCACCGCGCGAGGTACCGGCAATCAGCCAGCGTTAATTTTTGTTTAATCCTTCGTTGTTTTCGGGGTGGCCGGTGCCACCCCCCGTTTTTTCTGCCAGGAATCCTTGATCATGAACACGCTTTATCGCAAACCCTTGCCGGGCACGGCGCTGGATTATTTTGACGCCCGTGAGGCCGTTGAGGCCATCCAGCCCGGTGCCTATGCCGAACTGCCCTATACCTCCCGCGTACTGGCCGAGAACCTGGTGCGCCGCTGCGACCCCGACAGCCTGACCCCGGCGCTGAAGCAGCTGATTGAGCATAAAAGTGACCTGGATTTTCCCTGGTACCCGGCCCGGGTGGTGTGCCACGACATTCTGGGCCAGACCGCGCTGGTGGATCTGGCCGGCCTGCGCGATGCCATCGCGCAAAAGGGCGGCGATCCGGCCCAGGTGAACCCGGTGGTGCCGACCCAATTGATTGTGGATCACTCGCTGGCAGTGGAATGTGGTGGCTTTGATCCTGACGCCTTTGCCAAAAACCGCGCCATTGAAGACCGGCGTAACGAAGACCGGTTTCACTTTATCGACTGGACCAAAACAGCGTTCAAAAATGTCGATGTGATTCCTGCCGGCAACGGCATCATGCACCAGATCAACCTGGAGAAGATGTCGCCGGTGATTCAGGCCCGTGATGGCGTGGCTTTTCCCGATACCTGTGTCGGCACCGACAGCCATACGCCCCATGTGGATGCCCTGGGCGTGATCGCCATCGGGGTGGGCGGGCTGGAAGCCGAAACCGTGATGCTGGGCCGCGCCTCCATGATGCGCCTGCCCGATATCATCGGGGTGGAGCTCACCGGCCAACGCCAGAGTGGCATTACCGCCACCGACATAGTGCTGGCCCTGACCGAGTTTTTGCGCCAGCAGCGCGTGGTATCGGCCTACCTTGAATTCTTTGGCGAGGGCGCGCGTGCCTTGAGCATTGGTGACCGGGCCACCATTTCCAACATGACACCCGAATACGGCGCGACCGCCGCCATGTTCTCGATTGATGAGCAAACCATCGACTACCTCAAGCTCACGGGACGCGAGCCGGAGCAGGTGGCACTGGTAGAAACCTACGCCCGCCAAACCGGCCTGTGGGCGGACAGCCTGACCCGGGTTCGCTATGAGCGGGTGCTGCAGTTTGACTTGTCGTCGGTGGGGCGCAATCTGGCGGGGCCTTCGAATCCTCACGCCCGGGTGGCAACGACCGAACTCAAAGCCAGGGGCATTGCCGGCCACTGGGAAGAAAAACCCGGCGAGATGCCCGATGGCGCCGTGATCATCGCCGCCATCACCAGCTGCACCAATACCAGCAACCCGCGCAATGTAGTGGCGGCCGGTTTGCTGGCACGCAACGCCAATGCCCTGGGACTGGTGCGCAAGCCCTGGGTGAAGTCCTCCTTCGCGCCGGGCTCCAAGGTGGCCGAGCTGTACCTCAAGGAGGCAGGCCTGCTGTCCGAACTCGAGCGGCTCGGATTTGGCATTGTCGCCTTTGCCTGCACCACCTGTAATGGCATGAGTGGCGCACTCGATCCTGTTATCCAGCAAGAGATCATCGACCGCGATCTGTATGCGACCGCCGTGCTCTCGGGCAACCGCAATTTCGACGGGCGCATTCACCCCTATGCCAAACAGGCGTTTTTGGCGTCACCCCCGCTGGTGGTGGCCTATGCCATTGCCGGCACCATTCGTTTCGACATAGAACAGGACGTGTTGGGCGTGGTGGATGGCAAGGAGATCCGCCTCAAGGACCTCTGGCCCTCAGACGAGGAAATCGACGCCATCGTTGCGCGCAGCGTCAAGCCGGAGCAGTTCCGTGAGGTTTATATTCCCATGTTCGATCTGGATCGCAGCCAAACCGCACCCAGCCCGCTGTACGACTGGCGCCCCATGAGCACCTACATTCGTCGCCCGCCCTACTGGGAAGGTGCCCTGGCCGGTGAGCGCACCCTTACAGGAATGCGCCCGCTGGCGGTACTGCCCGACAACATCACCACGGATCACCTGTCGCCCTCCAACGCCATCATGATGGACAGCGCCGCCGGTGAATACCTGCACAAAATGGGCGTGCCGGAAGAAGACTTCAACTCCTACGCCACCCATCGGGGCGATCACCTGACCGCCCAGCGTGCCACCTTCGCCAACCCCAAGCTCATGAACGAAATGGTGCGCAATGCCCAAGGCAAGGTCATCCAGGGGTCATTGGCACGGATCGAGCCCGACGGCGTGGTAACCCGCATGTGGGAAGCCATTGAAACCTATATGGAGCGCAAACAGCCGCTGATCATTGTGGCGGGGGCGGATTACGGTCAGGGATCATCCCGTGACTGGGCCGCCAAAGGGGTGCGCCTGGCCGGGGTGGAAGCCATTGCCGCCGAAGGTTTCGAACGCATTCACCGCACCAACCTCATCGGCATGGGCGTGCTGCCGCTGGAGTTCAAGCCGGGCACCACGCGCAAGACCCTGGGCATTGATGGCAGCGAAACCTTTGATGTGAAAGGTGCACTCAGCCCCCGGGCCGAACTGACACTGGTGATCCACCGTGCGTCGGGCGAGACCCTGGAGGTGCCCATGCTCTGTCGCCTCGACACGGCCGAAGAAGTGTCGATTTATGAAGCCGGCGGCGTGTTGCAGCGCTTTGCGCAGGACTTCCTCGAAGCGTCGCGGCAGTGAATTGAATCCTCGTTGGCGGGCCCGCGAAGGGCCCGTTTTTTTGACTCCTTATGCAGGGCCTGGCTTATGCCGCATCTTCCCCAAATCCGAATTCCTGCCACCTACATGCGTGGTGGCACCAGTAAAGGCGTATTTTTCAAACTCACCGACTTACCCGCGCCGGCCCAGGTACCAGGCGCCGCCCGGGACAGGTTGCTGCTGCGGGTGATTGGCTCGCCCGATCCCTATGGCAAGCAGATTGATGGCATGGGAGGCGCGACCTCAAGCACCAGCAAAAGCGTGATTCTCAGCAAAAGCACCCGTCCCGATCACGATGTGGACTACCTGTTTGGGCAAGTGTCGATCGACACCGCCTTTGTTGACTGGAGTGGCAACTGTGGCAACCTGACTGCCGCCGTGGGTGCCTTTGCGATCAGCAATGCGTTGGTGGCCCCTGAGCGGATTCCGGTGGATGGCCTTTGTACCGTGCGTATCTGGCAGCAGAACATTGGCAAAACCATCATCGCCCATGTGCCGGTGACGGCCGGGGAAGTGCAGGAGACGGGAGATTTTGAACTCGATGGCGTCACCTTCGCCGCGGCCGAGGTGCAGATCGAGTTTCTCGACCCGGCGGATGACAGCGAAGGCGAGGGCGGCTCCATGTTTCCCACCGGCCAGCTGGTTGACGAGATAGCTGTGTGGCCCGG
>JBFHRO010000246.1:0-4828 GCA_041591635.1 Oleiphilaceae bacterium
AATCCCCCGGCTGCGATCGGGCAACCCAATGGGCTTGCCACCGATTTCAATACGCCCGGCACTCGGTGACTCCTGCCCCAGAATCAGGCGCAGCAAGGTCGACTTGCCACAACCGCTGGGCCCCACGACGGTACAGAACTCCCCTTTGCTGACGGTCAGGTCGATATTGTCGAGCACGGTCTTGTCGCCGTAGCTCTTATACAGGTCTTCAATATGCAACAAGATGCTCATCTGCCGCCCTCCTCAGCTCTGATACCACTTGTAGCGCCACTTGAGCAGATAGCGCAGCGCCAGATCCATCAAAAACCCCAGCAGCGTGATCCACAAAACATAGGGGATAATGACGTCCATTGCCAAATACCGGCGCACCAGAAAAATCCGGTAACCCAGACCATCGGTAGAGGCAATGGCCTCTGCCGCAATCAGAAACAGCCAGGCCGCGCCCAGACTCAGGCGCAAGGCAATGATCAGGCGCGGCATGATTTGTGGCAGCAACAGCGTAAATACCACTGCCAGGTCAGAAGCCCCCAGGGTCTTGGCCTTGATGATCAGTTCGTGGGGAAAGCTGCGCACCGACAACGCAATATCACGGGTCATGATCGGGAAGGTGCCAATAAAAATCAGCGCTATCTTGCCCACTTCATCAATGCCCAGCGAAATAAACAATATGGGCAATAGCGCCAGTGGCGGCACCATGGCAATAAAGGTCATAAAGGGATTGGCCAGTGCGAACAAACCGTTGAACGCCCCCATCCATACGCCCAGAGACAGCGCCACCAACGTCGACAGCCCAAGCCCGATGAGCATCCGTTTGAGGCTTGAGACGGTGTCCTGCCAAAAAAGATAATCACCGGTGCGCCGATCTGCCTCAAACGCCAGACGCCCGATGGCGTCGGCCATCTGCCCGAGGCTGGGCAACAACTTGTCGCTGGGATTGGCCTGCAAACGCAGATCCGATGCGATCAAATAAGCCCCCAACAGCAAGACAAAAGGCAAAATCGCCAAGACCACCTGCAAGGATTTGGGGGGCTGGGCAAAGAGGCCAAAAAAAACCGGTCGTTTCATCCACTCTTCCTTATTCTGCCCGGGCGTTGACAGCAGCTTGCGGCGTCTGCAACGGCAAACACGCATCGACGCATCCCGGCCTGTTCGGTATCACTGTCAGACGGTTAAAGCATAGTCGGCTTTCCCCCCCAGAAAAGAACAATCCTGCAGATTGATTGACTTTCCAGTGGCTCAGGGTTTCGACCGCACCGCAGACGCTTCGGGTGCTACCGCCTTTTTGCTTTTTTTTCCGACCTTGCTCGCCAACTGGTCATAGCGCAGATCTTCGCTCACCGAGAGTCCGGAGCCAGGCAATCCGACAGAAAAACGTATGCCCCGCTTGCCAAAGGTGATCGTCCAGCCCCGCGGCCCCACGGAAATCGACAGTCCGCTTTTGGACAGATTTAAATAGAGCCAGCCAGGAATAAGAGAAATACGGCGAAAAAAGCGCACTTGCGGCATAGAAAATCCTTTTCTTCACAACTTGCGATCAGGGTTGAGGCAGACAATGCAGCCCACGAGCGGGTGGGCCAAACGTCAGTGCCAGAGATTAGAACAGAAAAACCGGGAGGGACGCCAGCGGTATGGCGCAGGGAGTGCCTCAATGTCGTGCCGGCAATCCCTGGAGGACAGACTCACACCAGAACACTCACGCGTTCTTGCGCGCGCCCTTTTTCGCCGGTGCTTCGCTTGCCTCGGCCACCGCAGCTTCTACTGCCGGTGCTTCGGCGGCAGAGGCTTCGTCTGCGGGTGACGGCCGGGCTTCTGCAGTCGCTGCCTCAGCCTGAGCCGGGGTTGGTGCCGCAGCCTCTGCAGGGCTGGCCGAAGTGGCCTCCTTGGTTTTGTGCACCTGGCTGGCGTGCTGTCCATCTTCAAAGGCCTCAAAAAGATCGCTCGCCAATTCCCCAACCTTGGCATTCACAGCGCGAATGGTGCCGTAGATAGAGCTGATCAGTTCCTGCTGGCGTTCCTTCGCACGGGTTTTCTCGATGGCCGTCATGCCGCTTTTTTCCAGTTGTTCCAATGGCATGTTGGCAATGGCAATGTGGATTTCCTCGATACGGGTCACCGTGGTATCGACCGCCGTTTGCAGGGTATCTTTGATCACTTCTAGTTGATTCAGCCAGCTCATAACAGGTTCCTTTGGGTTCTCGAATGTGTTCTCAAATGCGTTCTTGCAAGGGTAAAACAGCCGTATCAGAGTAATCACTTCTGTTCTGCTTGCACACCAAAATTTCGTTTTTCCCGTTAAGTATACACTTGTACACATAAATAATGCCAGCAAGCCAGGGCGTCATTCACGCCACCCCGACCACTGCGCCGGCGGCCTCTGCGGCAACCGGGCCGCAGAAAACCGGTACATATCGCTTTATCGCTCAGAATGACAACAAAATCGCCCGGCAGGAAAAGCTCGCCAGGATTATTTGATTTTGGATCGCCACCCATACCGGTGTACAATTGCGCACTGAATTAATCAGGATTAACCTATGAGCATTCGCCTGGAAAAAAAACAACTGACACGCCAGTCTCTAATGGATGCGGCTTTGGCCTGGGTCGATGAAGGCCAGGATTTTTCTGCCATCAGCATTCGCGAGGTTGCCAAGCGTGCCGGCGTGGTGCCTACGGCGTTTTATCGTCACTTCACCGACATGGAAGATCTGGCACTCAATCTGGTAGACGAGCTCAGCATTGCACTGCGCCGGCTGATGCGCGAAGCGCGGCAGAAAAACCAGCAGGCCGGTCACATGATCAGCGATTCGGTGCGCCTGTACGTCGCCCACCTGTTGGCCCACCGGGCCTTGTTTCGCTTTATGTCCCAGGCGTTGAGTGGCGGCTCGGCCACCTTGCGTCGGGCGGTGCGCATCGAAATGCAGTTCTTCGCCCGCGAGTTGGAGGCCGACCTGCAGGCGATGAAGCTCCTGCCCCATTTATCGGCCCAGATGCGTGAAAATATTTCGCAGCTCGTTATCTATACCGTAGCCGGCATTACCGTCGAGCTGCTCGATATTCCCGCCAACCAGCCCGCGCAACACGAAAAACTGATTCACAAGACCATTGCCCAGGTTCAGGTGGTCATGCTGGGGGCCGCCCACTGGAAATCGGTCAGCCCGGTGCAGTAGCCGCCCCGTTTCCCGGTCTTGCTGGCATGAGACTCCGGGGCGTACTAAGATCCTCGGTAGACCCAGAAACCGGCGCATGGCAGATGCTTGCAGGGCAGCCTGCAAACTGAAAGTGCCTTGTGTCCAGGCCAGCTTTTGCCGGGAGATCGCATGCCCAGAGACCTTGAACTGATTCGCCACAGCATTACCCGTTATCAGGCACTGCGCCGGTTTCGCGATCCCCTGCACCTGCAACAGCTCAACCGGCTCAAACAGTGGCAGCACGAGCGTATGGAACAAACCCACGCCCCCATGCTGGCGCAAGAACCAGGCCGCAGTCTGGTGCGGTATTTTCTCGATGATATTTACCGAGGCATTGATCTGTCCGAGGTCATTGGCTCACTGGAACGGGCACTCAAGGTGGCCGACAAGCTTTTCACCGATCTGTCCCTGATCCGCATGGCCCTGGAATTCAATACCCTCAATGGCGAGGTGGATGAGGCCCTGACCATTGCCCTGTTTGAAACCCTGCAGGTGTCATCCATCGACACCACCACCCTGGCTCAGGCCGCGCGCCTGGCAGGGTGCGAGCAGGATCACCTGCGCTCCATTGCCCTGGTCGGCGAATTTGCCGAAGGGCTGGACACCACAGTGCACAACCCCATGGTTTATGGTGCCTTTAAAATCGCGAAATTACCGGCCCGGCTGGGTGGATTGGGAAAGCTCTATCAGCTTTTGGATAAAGGCTTCACGGTGATACGGGCGCTTCCCGATGCCGAGCGCCAGATCAAGCAGATTGTGAACCAGGAACATGCCATTCATGTCAGGCTGTACGAAGACTAGCCGCAAGCGCCCTGTCAGCGACGCAGATCGGTGCGCGCCAGTACCTCAAACACCAGCTCGTCGAGCATGCGCAAGGTCAAGCCCCAAATGCGATGCCCCTCGTAAAAATAGCAGGGCAGATTGAGACCAACGCCGTTTTTCTCCCACCGCATGCTGTCCCGATTGGCCTTGTCAGCAAGGAAAGACAAAGGCAGCCAAATCGTGCGACTGACCTCATGATTAAGGGTAAACCGCGGCTCACCCTCGACCCGGAAAATGTAAGGTGAAACCACCATGGGCTTGCGGGTACCGTGGGCAAAGGTCATCACATCGGACAAGCGCCCCAGGTACTGCTCGTCGGCCAGGCGGTAACCGATTTCCTCTTCGGTCTCACGAATGGCGGTGGCCCGGGTATTCTGATCCTCGACCTGCACCCGCCCCCCCGGAAATGCCATGTGTCCCGACCAGCGATCGCCCTCACGCTCGGCCCGCTTGATCAAGAGGGTTTCGAGTCGGCCATCATGTTCACGCACCATGGCCGCCACCGACGAACGGGTCATGAAACGGCGCAACAGCTGGGTGCGGGCACGCCTGTGGCTGAGCTGGTGATGTATCAGCTCAAGCGATGTCATACTGCACCCCTGCGCCAATCCACGGCTTGTCTTTTGCACTGCACCTCGTCATGGCAGTCCCGTCAGGCCGACTGGATCATGGTTTGCGTCTGGGTCGATTCGGGCGACTCAAACGCGCCGCCAAAATACGCCATCTGCAATTCCTGGTGCAGGTTGGCAAACCCGACCTGCAACTGATCCATAAACGACTGCAGCTCGGCCTGCTTGAGCTTGCCGATGTCGGCTGCATCC
>JBFHRO010000247.1:0-4806 GCA_041591635.1 Oleiphilaceae bacterium
CGGAATACGCCAGCAGCGCCTCGGGCCAGCGCCCGGGCTCCAGGGTTTGCAAACGCGATTGCACCAGTTCGTTCAGGGCACCGGCGAGCCACAGGTTTTCCTGGGCAAGAATCTTTTCGTACTGGCGATCCAATACCAAAGCGGCGGTCGTCAGTGACAGCACCAAGGCCGCTACCAGCCCCAGATAAAAGCGCACAAAAAATTTCAGCATCAGCCCCCCAGAAACAGATAGCCCTTGCCCCGCACCGCCTTGATGTAGCGGTGCGGCGGCAGGCTGTCGTTAAGCTTTTTGCGCAGCGTGGATATGCGCTGATCAAGGGAGCGATCCAGCCCATCGTATTCAATGCCGCGCACCGCCTGAAACAGACGCTCGCGGCTGAGAATCTGGCCGGGGTGCTGCATCAGCATCTGCAGCAGGTCGAATTCGGCATCGGTAAACTCCAGCAGGCGGTCGTCCTGATAGACCTGACGGTTAAGGCCATCGAGCACCAGATCCTGCACACACCAGCGGGGCGCGGCCTCGCCGGCGCTGACCCTTGCTGGCGGCGCGCTGCGGCGCCAGAGCGCATTCATACGCGCCAGCAAAATATGCGGGCGCACCGGCTTGGCCATAAAGTCGTCAATCCCCAGATTGAGCGCCGCAGCCTCGGTCAGGTCGTCATCCTGGGCCGTGATCATCAAAATGGGGCCGCTATAATGCGGCCGCAGCTGCTGGCACACGGCAATGCCATCGAGCCCCGGCAACATCAGATCCAGAACAATCAGATCGGGCGTTGCCGCCCGCACCGCCGCCAGCACCCGGTCGCCCCGGTCGCAATGGCTCACGGCAAAGCCTTCGCTGCGCAAAAAGGTCTGGATCAGGGCAGACAGACGCGCATCATCCTCTACCAGCAGTATCTGTTTTGTCAGGGTCGAAGCCGTCATGGGGGCAAGAATTCCGGGCAGTCGGTAATACTGCTAACTTTAGCCACTCCTGCGGTTTTCGCACCGCCTTTGGGCATTGCCCCACCACAGGATCGACCAGACAAAGCCCTAGCGACTATACTTGCGCAGGCCACAGGGCGTGCGCCGGCCACAGGCCCGCGCGGCGTTCGGCCCACACATTCACTGATTGAGTGTCATGACCTGAGGATACCCCGTTGCGCCCTTCCATCGAACGCATCAACCACAGCCACGTTTATATCAGTCTGGCCTTTATCGTGACCCTGTCGTTGTTCATGGAATACTTCGTGTTCGAATACTTCGACAAGATCGAGAGCGGCACCTACGACCTGGCGGTGAAGCACCGGATTTTCAAACGCGCCGCCGACCCGAACATCGTCATCATTGATATCGACGAAGCCTCTCTCGAAGGCATGGCGCAGGAATTTGGCCGCTGGCCCTGGCCACGGGAGCTGTTTGCCGAATTCGTCGAAAACCTGCAGCAACAGCAGCCCAAGGCCATTGTCTTCGACATCATTTTTTCCGACCCCGACATCTACAACGCGGGCTCCGATGCCTACTTCAACGAGGTGATCGGCCAGTACGACAACCTTTACTTTCCCATGCTGCGTCTGCCTGAACAAAACGATACCCTGAGCGAGATCCGCCCCAGCATGATCGCCGGCCTGACCCCCATTCCCGAGGCGGTTTCCGAAGATCAGCCACTGGCGGTGGTGTTGCCGTTTCTGCGCGCGGCCCAGGACAGCGGCCGCATGGGTACCATCAACATCTATGCCGACGACGACGGTATTTGCCGCACCTACACCCTGCGCCATGAGCACGATGGCTGGAAGATCCCGTCCCTGCCGGCCAAAATCGCCGAACAGCTGAACCGGCCCCTGCCCGAAGATGACGAGTTGCTGCTGAACTGGCGCGGCAAGCTCAACAGCTTCAAATCGGTGAGCTTTGTGGCACTGCACAAGGATTTTCTGCGCCGCGACAAGCAGCGGCTACCCACCGAATTTCAGGACAAGATCGTCATCATCGGCTCCACCGCCCCCGGGCTGTTCGATTTCAAACCCACCCCCATGAACAAAACCCATCCGGGGGTTGAAATCCTCGCCACCGCGATCGACAACACCCTGCGCCAGGACTTCATCCAGACCCCCAAGACCCTGCTGCTGCCGATTCTGCTGAGTATCGCGCTGATCTGGGGAACGGCGCTGGCCTTTATTTTTGAGGTCAACCACGAACTCATCGACAAGGGCTACGGTATCACCCAGGGTATTCTGGTCGGGATCGCCGTGGTCAGTATCAATTTCTCCGATTACTATCTGGATCTCTCCTTGCCGGTGCTCTTTGGTCTGGGTTACTTTGTCGCCGCCAAGATCTACGCCAGCTTTGCGCTGAAAATGGACACCCGGCTGCTGTGGGAAAAAAAGATGAGCTCGGCGGGCAACATCGGCATCGGCATTTTTCGCCCCTTTGAAGAAGATCGCCGCCGCGCCCGCAAAATGACGGCCTGCGTGCTCAAAACCCTGCGCACCCGGTTCAAAAATATCAAAATCGAACTACTCGATGCCGAACCCATCGGTATCACCCTCACCTTCGACAAAACCTATTTTTTATATGTGTTCGCCGAACAGCAACTGGAGACTTTTACCACGGAGGCCGTCACACAGGAGGTGCAAAAAAAACTCGCGGAGCAGAAAATTCATGATGCCCGTTTTCGCATGGCACTGGATGTGCTCAACTTCACCGATAATGAACCCATGAACCGGGCCCACTGGATGAGTTCGGTTACCTTGTTGCTTCACCAAGCCCACAGAGAGGTAGTGTAAATTGAAACGGATCAAACTCATGTCGCTGTCTGCGGTGCTGGGCCTCTCGCTCAGCGTGTCCGCCAGCGTTGCCAATGACAGTGTTACCCGCAAGGCGGCGTCCCTGATGGGTGAACCCTACAACGACGCCAAGGTGCTGATGGAACTGCCGCAAAATACCTCGGTCAAACTGCTCGAACGCAAGGGCGGCTGGTCAAAGATCGAGGTCAAGGGCAAGCAGGGCTGGATGCGTACCCTCAATCTGAATATCAATGCTCAGGCCTCAGGCGCTGATGCCCTGGGCAGCACCATCAAGCTGGCCACGGGCCGTGCCGGCAGCGGCAACATTGTAGCTACCACCGGGGTTCGCGGTCTGGGCGAGGAGGAACTCAAAGAGGCGCAATTCAATGCCGAGCAAATTGCCCTGGCCGAGTCTTACCGGGTGGATACCGGCACCGCCAGCGCATTTGCGGCCAAAGCCAGCCTCAAGGCCCAGCAGGTGCCCTACCGCGAAGCCACCACCGCACCTGCAAGCAACCCCAAACGTAAAGGCGAGGACTATTAAATGAAGCTAAGGATTTTGACCGGTACCCTGGCATCCGCCCTGCTGCTGTGTACCCATACGGCCCTGGCCTTTGATTTGGGATCGGCACTCAACACCCTGAGCAACGTCAAAAAAGGCGAAAACACGCCTCCCGCTGAAAAGGATCAAAAAGCCTTTGCCTTTGGTCTGGATGCCCTCAAGGCGGTTACCCAAAGCACCAGCGAAGAGGAAGAAGTCGCCATTGGACGGGAAATTGCCGGCCGGCTGCTGGGCGCGGCGCCCCTGGTGGCAGATGCGAAACTGCAAAAGTACGTCAACGAGGTAGGCCAGTGGGTCGCCGCCCAATCAGAGCGTTCCGACCTGAAATGGACCTTCGGCGTCATCGACTCGCCGGCCATCAATGCCTTTGCCGCTCCGGGGGGCTATATCTTTCTGACCCGGGGGCTGTACGTGCTGATCAAGAGTGAAGCCGAACTGGCCGGGGTGCTGGGGCACGAAATCGGTCATGTGCTCAAGCAACACCACCTGAAAATCCTCAACCAGTCGAAGCTGTTGAACAGCGGCTCCCAACTGGTGTCAGCCCACGTCAAAAACCGCAACGAGATCACCGACAGCCTGATCGGCAGCGGTGCCGAGATTCTCTCCCGCGGGCTTGATAAAGACGCCGAATACGAAGCCGACCGTATCGGCATGGTGCTGGCGGCCCGGGCCGGTTATAACGCCTACGGCCTGCCGGCGGTACTGCAGGAAATCGGTCATATCAGCGCCGGCACCGACAGTGTCGAACTGCTGTTCAAAACCCACCCACACCCCAACGACCGGCTCGAAGCCCTGGATCTGAGCATGGGCGACTTCCCTGATGGCGGTGACGAAGTCAAAAAACGCTTCTACAAGCTCAAGCCCTGACGGCCCGGTCTGGCTCACCGCCGCACCTGTACGCTCTGTACTGCCAGTACTCGCTTTACTGGCAGTACCCTCTTTACCGGCAGTGCGGCACCCCTCTCAGTCCTGTGCCAGCACCTCGCCCGGCACCCGTACCCAGCCTTCCATCAAGACCCGGGCACTGCGACTCATGATAGCCTTGGTGACCACCCAGTCACCGTCCACCTGACGCGCCTGCGCTCCCACCCGCAGGGTGCCCGAAGGATGGCCAAAACGCACGGCACTGCGTTCGCCGCCGCCGGCCGCCAGATTCACCAGGGTTCCGGGAATGGCGGCAGCGGTACCAATGGCGACCGCAGCGGTACCCATCATGGCATGGTGCAGCTTGCCCATGGATAGCGCCCGTACCAGCAAATCCACCGATTCGGCCTTGACCGGCTTGCCGCTGGAGGCAATGTAATCCTGCGGCTCGGCCACAAAGGCCACCTTGGGGGTGTGCTGCCGTGCGGCGGCTTCGCTGATGTCCCGGATCAGCCCCATGCGCAGCGCGCCGCTGGCGCGAATGGCTTCAAACTTCGCCAGCGCCTTGGCATCGCCATTGATGGCTTCTTGCAGTTCGGTGCCGGTGTAGCCGATGTC
>JBFHRO010000248.1:0-4805 GCA_041591635.1 Oleiphilaceae bacterium
ATCGCGCTGGCCAAAAGTCTCAATCTGGAGGTGCTGGCCGAAGGCGTTGAAACACCGGCGCAATTGAACTTTCTGCGCCGTGAGGGTTGCCAGCTGGTGCAGGGGTATCTCTTCAGTCCGGCCATTACCGCTGCGGCGCTGAATCACTTCATGGCCCAACGCCAGTTGCTGCCGGTCGTCAAGCTCGCCACTTGAAGGATTTTTTCATCCACGCTCACCCTTAGGTATAGATACCGCAAGATGATGCCCAACGATCTGGATATCAGCCGCAACGCCGCCATGGCCATGTCCCGACTGGGGCAATGGGCCTTGCTGCTGTGTGCGACGCTGTTTCTGGCAATTATTGCGGCCTATCTGGATCAAGAGAACAATTTGCATCGGGATGACCGTTTGCGCGGCAAGGTACTTAATGACCTGAGCCAGATTCGCGCCAAACTCGAATACCAGATCAGCAGCAATCTGCATGGAGCGCAGGTGCTGACACATGCCATCGCCCTCAACCCTGAGATCACCGCCAGCGACTTCGAATCCTTTGCCGCACCGCTGTTTTCGGCACCCCACAACCTGCTTAAAACGGTCGTTGCTATTCCCAACCAGGGCCCGAGGTTTGCCTATCCGGCCAATGCGCCCGAGCGAGCGCTCGCCACGGCTGAGCCGCGCGCGGCAGCGGCAGCGGCCCTGCGTACGGCAGAAATCATTCTGGCCGGCCCCACGGCAGGCGAAACGGATCTGGTCGGTTTGTTGCCGGTAGCCATTGCCGGCGAGGATGGCACCAGGCTCTGGGGATTGGTTGCGGCTGTCCTTGATACACAGCAGCTCTATCATCTGAGCGGATTATTGGCGATCGAAACAACGCTGCAAATTGCCATCCGCGGCAAAGACGGCCTGGGCGCCCGTGGTGAAGTCTTCTACGGCGATCCTGAGGTTTTTGCCAGCAACCCCGTCAAAGCCATCATTGCCCTGCCCACCGGTAACTGGGTGATTGCCGCCATCCCGACCCAGGGCTGGCCGGTACGCGCCGATAATGCCCTGATGTTTCGCTCCATTCTTGGCGGCATCGCCCTGGTCATTCTCTTGGCCCTGTATGCCATCATGCGCCTGCTGCGCAAAACCCATGAAAGCGAAACCCGCCTGCGTGGTCTGTTTGAGATGTCACCGTTGGGAATCGTGCTGAGTGACTACAAGACCGGCCAGCTGCTGAGCGTCAACAATGCCATGGTGGCACCGACAGGATTCAGTCGCGAAGAACTGCTGACACAGCGCTACCAGGATCTCAGTTGTGATCCGGCAGAACTCTGCAAGGCCCAGCAAAAAAGCCTGGAAGCCAACGGCCGGTACGGACCGTACGAGCGCGAATTCATCACCAAAGACGGCATCCAGTATCCGGTCATGACCAATGGCATAGGTTTCACCGACAGTGAAGGCCGGCAACTCGTCTGGTCCATTGTCGAAGACATCAGCGAACAAAAACAGGCCCAGCTAAAATTGGCGACACTGTCGCGCATCGCCAGCCAAACCGACAACATGGTCATCACCACCAACATTGCGGGAGAAATTGACTGGGTCAATGATGCCTTCACCCGCATCACTGGCTACCCACTCGCAGAGGTCATGGGAAAAACACCCGGTTTGCTGTACGGCCAGCAAACCGACCGCTACACCATGGAGGTCATAGAAAAGGCATTGGCGCAACGCAAGCCTTTCCATGTGGAGGTGCTTAACTATGCCCGTTCGGGTCAATCCTACTGGACGGATATGCGCGGCAACCCGCTACTGGATGAACAGGGGCACCTGCAAGGCTTCATGATCATCGCCATGGATATCACCGAGAAAAAACACGCCGAGCAAGCCCTGGCCGAACAGCGCCAAACGCTGGAAATGGTGCTTACCAGCACCGCCGTGGGTATATGGGACTGGCATATCGCCACTGGCGCCACGGTATTCAACGAACGCTGGGCCGAAATCATCGGTTACAGCCTCGATGAACTCGAACCTGTCAGCATCAATACCTGGCTGCATTTTGTGCACCCGGATGACTTGCCAATGTCGGACAGACTCTTGCAGGCCCACTGGCGCGGCGAAACGGCCCGCTACATTTGCGAAGCCCGCATGCGCCACAAAAATGGTAACTGGGTCTGGGTACTGGATACCGGCAAGGTGGTGCAATGGAATGACGACGGCTCGCCCAACCGGATGGTCGGCACTCATATTGACGTCACCGAACGCAAAAACGCCGAAGCCACCTTGCTCGCCGCCAAAGAAGCGGCGGAAGCGGCCGCCCAGGCCAAAAGTAACTTTCTGGCCACCATGAGCCATGAAATACGCACCCCCATTAACGGTGTCATTGGCATGCTCAATCTGCTGCAACGCTCGGCCCTGGGCCCCGACCAGCAGCGCAAGGTGAATATCGCCTACAGCAGTGCCAATTCGTTGCTGGCCCTGATCAATGACATTCTCGACTTTTCCAAGGTAGATTCGGGCAAACTGGATCTCGAACTGCTCGACTTTGATCTGCACAGCCACTTCAACGACATAGCTACCGCCATGGCGCTGCGCGCCCATGAAAAAGGCCTGGAGCTGATTCTCGATACCGGTGGATTGCCTCACACCATGGTGCGGGGCGATCCTACACGCCTGCGGCAGATTCTGGTCAATCTGATCAGCAATGCGATCAAATTTACCGAAGAAGGCGAAATAGTCGTAAGGGCCTTTCTTGAAGGCCCGGCGGAACAGCCCTTGTTACACTGCTCCGTGACCGACACCGGCATTGGCATTCCCGCCGAAAAACTCGATCACCTGTTTGAAGCCTTTACCCAGGTGGATGCCAGCACTACGCGCCAGTATGGCGGCACCGGCCTCGGCCTGGCGATCTGCCGGCGACTGTGCCACATCATGGACGGCGAGATCAGTGCCAGCAGCATTCCCGGCGAAGGCAGCCGTTTCGAGTTCTTTGTACGCCTGCATCACAGCGATGTCCCGCTCTCGCCCCTGCCGCAAGTCGACATAGCCAGGCTGTGCATTCTGATAGTCGATGACAACGACACCAACCGGGAAGTACTGCGACATCAACTGGCACAACTGGAGGCCAGTATCACCGAAGCAAAAACCGCCCAACAGGCACTTGACCTCTGTGCAGGGCGCGCCAATGCCGGACATACGCCTCCCTTCGATGTAGCCTTGCTCGATATGCACATGCCATCGATGGATGGAGCCGCCCTGGGGAAACTGCTGAAAACCGACCCGCGTTTTGCAGCCATGCCACTGATCATGATGACCAGCATGGCCATGCGGGGAGACGCCAAACATTTTGCCAATCTGGGTTTTAGCGCCTACTTCCCCAAGCCTGTGACCTCCGGCGATCTGTTTGCAGCGCTCAAAGTGGTGACCGAGGGCGGTGCTGCCTTGCAAAACGCTTATCCCCTTGTGACCAAACACTACGTCAATTCACTGCAAAACGAGAGCATGCGCGACCACAAGGACACACCTTCACCTTCATGGCCACAAGGTGCTCGCCTTTTGATCGTGGAGGACAACCCGGTCAACCAGGAGGTTGCCCTGCTGATGCTGGAGGCCATCGGCCTGAACGCCGACAGTGCCGCCAATGGCGCGCTTGCCCTCGAAACACTGCGGGCGGCACAGGTTGAAGCACCTTACTGGTTGATACTCATGGATTGCCAAATGCCGGAAATGGATGGGTACGAAACCTCGCGGCGCATTCGGGCCGGTGAAGCGGGAGAGCGGTACAGGCACACCCCCATTTTGGCGATGACAGCCAACGCACTCAAGGGAGATAAAGAGAAGTGCCTGGCGGCGGGCATGAACGACTACATCAGCAAACCGGTGGACGCCGCCGCCCTGACGCAGAAATTGCAGGCCTGGCTCACCGCTGGAGCGCTGCTATCGGGAGGGCTGGATTCGGAACAGGACGAAATACAGGAAGAGAACGAGTCAGCTCCCCTGTGGGATGAAGCCGCCCTGCTCAAGCTGCTCAACGGGCGCACCGATCGGGTCAAGCATCTGCTGGGCGTTTTTTGCCAACAAATCCCGGTCTATCTGGCTGACATGCAGTACGCCCTTGAAAACCGCGATTATGAACAGGCCGGCTTCATCGCCCACGCCATCAAGGGCAGCGCCAGTCAGCTGCAAAGCGCCCAACTGGGCTACTACGCCCAAAAAATCGAGCGTCAGCTCAAGGCAGGCCAGCACGAGGAAGCCCTGGCCCTTTTTGGCAAGCTGATGACACAAAGCCACCAGCTCATCCGGATTTTCACCCACTACATTGCGGGCGACCTTCGCTGAAAGGCGGGTCGAAGGCCTGCTTTCTATTCAAAAACCAACTGATAGCGGTCGTAGTGAAACAGGTGGTTTATCTGGCTGTTATCAAACACGGCTACCCCGAATAACCAGGGCTTGGTCTTGTCGGAAAACTGAACATCCTGCACGGATGCCTGCGGCCCCGAGGTCAATAACGCCCGTTTCAACTCAATGGTCCATACGCCCTCATGCCAAACGCCATAGGCTTCAACATCCCCACGGGAGCCTTCGAACGGCGCGGTCACAATGCCGGGAATGCGGTTGGATCCGGCATAGCCTGGCTCAAAGGGGATCTTCTCACTCTCGAGAATGGCAACCGAGGTTGAACCCAAGTCCCCGGCCACCCAGGCAGGCAGATCGCCCACCCGGTTATCCTTGTAGCCCCCACCGGTCTGGGAATCGGTCTTGCGTCCCCAGTTCTTGTTGCTGGCGGGATCGGCGGTACTGTCCACAAACTGATCATCCAGCTGGTGATTTACATTGGTTCGAAC
>JBFHRO010000249.1:0-4677 GCA_041591635.1 Oleiphilaceae bacterium
CTAAGAGCAAACCCGTCAAAAAAATTGGGGGGCGAAGCAAAAGCCGGCTTTAATTCTGGGTGTTCTTTTGATACATAAAATCTGTTCAATCCATCAAAGTAGACGAATTCATATCCTTTCGAGAGCAAGTTGGCTTCCCATACCGCATGACATGGATCCTGTGTCATTGGCTTGGTGCTTTCAATAACTACAATCCAAGGGCAAACACTGCAATCAATCCAGCCTTCAATCAGCTTTTGCTCTCCGCCTTCAACGTCAATCTTCATCCAATGGATGTCCTGATCGCTAAATCGCCGCAACAGTGCGCTTAAAGAAATCACCGGCACTGTTGTTTCCTGACAGCTATAACCGTTGTTTATATGACGCTCAGAAATTACAGAGTTAGAGGTGGACAATCCAGTATTCTCGAACTCATAAAAACTCATCAGTCCGTCGGTTTTTCCGATTGCCACTTGCAACACCAACTCATCCGGTCTTGCAGCGCGCAACTTGGCAGAATACTGCATGGTTGGCTCAATATGACACCCTCTCCAACCCTGCTCGTAAAAAGCCAAACTGACAGAATCAATAACCGGATCTTGAGCACCAATATCAACGTAAAAACCGTTTTTAATGTGCCCTAATGCCCGCCACAGCATCACATCTTCAAAATTCTGTGCGTAAGAAATAATACTCATAATGCTCTCATTGATATTTTCGGATCAATCCATGCAACACCAGCGAAATGTGGCTTGTTCGCATTGATCACCGTAAATACAAGCGCTAAATCCCGCCATTCATAATTGTTTACCAGATGAGTATCTGAACTCACCAGCGCCGTCTGAACCGAGTAGGTACCTGGGCCGATATTTGCCGGAAAAGAAATATCAAAACGAATGAGGCTATTGGCCGGCACATTCTCAAGCGCCTGATTCTTTAGATGGGTATTGGTTCCGTAAACAACCTGCCCCAGACGATCCTTAATGCCATAGCCGAGCACAAGTCGCTCGATCGGTGCTTGCGTCCTGACATCAACCCGCAAAGTAACTTGCTGGCCTACATCCACGAACTCAATTCGCTTGCCTTCAGTATCGACAAGCGCTATATCTTCGACCACAGCCTCCCCCGTACCAGACACGGTTTGCACTTTACCGTCCGCTGTTTCGATTTGGCGTACAACCTGGTTTTGGTGGTCTGCCAGCAACGCATTGTAATAATCCATGACTGATTCGGGATCTCCTTCCATGGCAAGCCGGCCGTTGTTCAACAGGATTGCCCTGTCGCAAACGGCTTGAATGGCCCCCTTGTCATGTGAAACCAAGAGCAATGTCGTACCCTGTTCCCGGAATTCCCGTATACGATCAAAGCTTTTGTGCTGAAAGTACGCGTCACCTACCGACAGCGCTTCATCGACGATAAGAATATCGGGCCTGATCGCCGTTGCCACACTAAAGGCCAGCCTCACCTGCATACCACTGGAATACACCCGAACAGGTTGATCCATGTAATCACCGATTTCAGCAAATGCTTCTATGGCCGGCATTAATGTTTCAATTTCATGGGCTGAAAAACCCAAGAGTTGGCCGGCCATACGGGCATTTTGGCGCCCGGTAAAATCAGGATGAAACCCCATGCCAAGCTCAAGCATTGCGGCCACCCGTCCGGTCATACGGACGGCTCCGGTTGTCGGGTGCGTTGTCCCGGTTATCATTTTTAATAACGTGCTTTTCCCCGCACCATTAATACCGATAATGCCAACGGCCTCACCCGGATTCACAGTAAAACTTATATCCTGCAGCACCCACTTGAGTGTGTGCTGATTCTTCCATCCGAAGGTTAGCCACTCAAGCAGTCGAGACCAGCGACTTGGAAACTGCTTGTATGCCTTTCCCAAGTGCGAAACAGCAATCATTCCCATCAGAGTTCATCCACCATGTCGGCCGAATTTCTTCGAAACAAATACAAACCCAGAAAACAGAACCCTCCGGCCAATAAAGTTAAGGGCAATAGTTCATCCCACTTCGGCCACTGCGCATAGACAAGAATCGACTGGTACCCAGACATCAGACCAGTCATTGGGTTTAGCATGATAACGCGCTGAATGTTCTCCGGAAGGATGGTCAAGGGATAGACAATAGGTGTTAACCAAAACCAGAACTGCAACGCGACACCAAAAAACTGTCCAACGTCACGAAAAAAAACGTTGAGAACCCCCAACGAAACCCCTAAACCAATAGAGAATGCCACCTGCAGCAACAGCAGCGGCAACAGCCCCCAAAAAACCACCCCTGGGAAATTATTCGTAATCAGCAAAAAAATCGTAAACAGGCCGAAAATAATCGCGAAGTTCAGCAAGCCATTAAGCATTACCACAACAGGTAGACTCAGACGGGGAAAACTAAGTTTTTTCAGCAGATTTGCATTATCTATGAAAATGTTCTGTGCTTTCCCCGTGATTTCTGAAAACAGCCCCCAGGTAAGAACACCTGCGCACAAGTAGATGCTATAGGAATAAGTAGACTCCAACCCTGGCAACTTGGCACGCATCACCTGAGAAAAAATCATTGTGTAAACAACGATCATCGCCAGTGGATTAATAATTGTCCAAGCGGCTCCCAGCAGCGAGTTTTGATATCGCGACTGGAACTCCCTCTTGACACTCCCGATAATGAACCCTCGGTACGACCATAGCACCCGCAACATAGCAACCACCCAGCTTATAAACCTAATACAACCCGATTCATTACGATCAAAACACGCTCATTGATCACTGATATCCATCCGGGTTGGAACACTGCCATCGCCAAGCATCGCGGCACATATCTTCGAGATCAAAACCCGAACTCCAGCTCAATAATTCTCTGGCTTTGGTCGGATCGGAATAACAGGAGGCAACATCACCCGGTCTGCGATTGACCATGCTATAAGGCACCGAACGTTCGCAAGCACTTTCAAAGGCGCGGATCATTTCCAACACACTGTATCCTTGGCCAGTTCCGAGATTGACCTCAAAGCACAGACCGTCACTCTGCTCGAGTTTTTCAAGTGCCTTAAGGTGTCCGAGCGCCAGATCAACAACGTGAATATAGTCACGCACGCCAGTTCCATCGGGCGTTGGGTAATCACCACCAAACACACTCAAGCAATCGCGCTTGCCAACCGCAACTTGGCTGATATAAGGCATAAGATTATTGGGTATTCCGTGCGGATCTTCGCCGATGCGGCCCGATTTGTGCGCACCAACGGGATTAAAGTACCTGAGGATGGCAACATTCCAATCCGGCGCACTTTTATGAAAATCCCTGAGAATGTCCTCGATCATCAATTTCGAACGGCCGTAGGGATTTGTCGCAGACAGCGGGTGATCTTCTGTGAGGGGAAGGTATTGAGGATTACCATAAACCGTTGCTGAGGAACTGAATACTAGCGTCTTGATACCGCAATGCTGCATCGCCTCAAGCAATACCAGCGTGCCATTAACGTTGTTATCGTAGTACTTCAGCGGCTGCTCCACAGACTCGCCGACAGCCTTCAAACCTGCAAAATGAATCACGGCCACGACCGGCGCAGCCGTCAGCGCACACTGAAGACTGGTCTTATCACGGATGTCGCCTTCAATCAGAGTGAGCTTTTTACCGGTAATTTCTTCAACCCGCGTCACAGCAATACGACTGCTGTTACAAAAGTTGTCATACACCACCAGATCGTAGCCTGCATTGAGCAACTCAACACAGGTGTGACTACCTATGTAGCCAGCTCCCCCGGTTACAAAAATCGTCCGTTTCACGCACCGACACTCCAGATGACAAATCATCATTTTATGAAGGTGCGTATTCTATACGTTTAGGGATGAAACTCGCAAAGAAACATGCACGAGAAAGGCGATGCCCGCCTCACAGAAACAGTCAAACTGTTCACACACGAAAATCCGTGCAAGGTACGTCAACCACTATCAACGCCCGCATTCTGACTCCAGGCCACCAACATCAGGCCAAATTGGGCTGTCGAAAACACAGCCAGGCCGTAATATGGCCAGTACATCACAGCCAGCGCAAGCGGAAGCAAACAAACAGTATTAATAAGCGCGACCGCCAGGGAAACTTTCAAATGCCCCCCCGATCTTCGAGCCAGAATCTGATAAAGATGTGATCTATGTGCCTCGTAAAAACGCTTGTGGTTAACAATCCTGCGAACCAATGTAAAGGTCGCATCGGCAATGAATACTGACATAAGAATGAGCCAACACCACAGATTGACAGGCGATTCAACCGCACAAATCACTGCCATCAATCCAACAGCCAACCCCAGAAAGCCGCTGCCAGCATCGCCCATAAATACCTTGGCCGGAGGCCAGTTAAGCATAAGAAACCCGAGCACAGCGGCAACCGATATCAGTAACAGCGGAATTAATCCTGTCGACTCAGACAACCACAACATAACACTCGCATTGACAAAGGTCGTGATGAGTTGAACACCTGCAATGCCATCAATGCCGTCCATGAAATTATACAGGTTGAGCATCCACACCAGCGCCAGCGCCAATAAACCAAAATGGACCGGTGCAATCGACATACTCCATTCGAAAAACCGGATTTCTGGCAGTGCCGGAAAAAAAAACAGGGCCATACAAACCGCACTGAACTGCACAATAAAGCGCACAACGGGACGCAAGCCCACAAGATCATCCAGAAACCCTAC
>JBFHRO010000250.1:0-4659 GCA_041591635.1 Oleiphilaceae bacterium
GGCGAACACAAAGCGGTATTCCTGCTGCTCGCCGGCAAACAGCGGGTTAAACCATTGCGCACTGTATTCAGCCATGCCCTGCGGCAATTCTGGCGCTTCGAGGCGCACCGCAAGGTCCACGCCCTCATCATTCACCGGGCGCCCGTCCATCACCAGCGGTACCCAGTCATCCTCTCCCCGGTGCCGGGTTTCCAGGTGCACCAGCGGCCGGTGCATCTCGATCTGGCTGATATTGACATCGCGCCAGCGAATCGACCAGAAGCCTTCGGTATTGCCTCTGGCATGGGTAAACACGGGGGCCTGGGTAATGCCACGGCTGCCCTCGGCCGGCGTGGCGGCGGGCAAAAACCGGCGGGTGTCGAAGCGGTATTGCCATTGGCTCGGCAGCGCAAGCAATGAGGAAGGCACGCCCCCCTCGCCGCCATGGGCTGGGGTCGCACTCATTTCGTTTGCCAGACGCCGCAGGTGCGCCTGCAAATAAGGCAAGGAGTGCTTGCCATACAGGGTATGCCCGCCTTCGTAATACTGGCGGCCATATTCTTCGGGGGTGGTGATGTAGCCGGTGTAGCCCCCGGCCAGACTGGTCACCAGCAGATGCCGCAGTGGCCGCTGGGGATCTTGCCAACCTTCTTGCACCGCCGCCGATATCCGCCGGCCCGCCTCAGTGGTCAGCTCAAAGGGCAGCGGAACCAGCAACAGGTCATTGATCCGCACCAGCTGAAAGAGCACATAGTCGGGAAAGCTGTCCTTGGGCTCCAGCAGTGGCTGCAGCCAGGCAAAGCCAAGAATCCGCTTGCGCCCCTGGCAGTTGTCCTCTTCTTCACCCCAGCGGCGGCTGCCCTGGCGCATAAAGGGCAGATAACCGATAACCGGCGACGTGTGTTCCAGCGGGGCGGCGGCCAGGGTGTTGCCAATGGCAGCCTCGGCACAAATGGCAACCCCGTCGATTTCAGGTTGCTGGCGCAGATTCACCTGCGTTACCGCGGTTTCAAGATCGACCCGATCGGTCAACTCCGGCGCCAGCCTATCGTACAGCTGGATCACCTTTTTGCCGATGGCCTCACCGATACGCCGCGCCTCGATGTAGCCCAGCATGTCAAAGCGGGTGGCCGGCGCCACATCGCCATGGGTGCCCTCGAAGGCCGACACGTGCACCTCGGTGGTCAGACCGTGCCGGTGCTTGATGTGCCATTCCCAGTCTTTATGGATGTAGGCCCACACATCGGCATTAAACAGGGGCTCGCGTTGCGGCAGGGCCGTACCGTGAACCGAGAAACTGGCGAAGGCCCCCAGCGGTCGGGTTTCGCCCGAATCCAGCTTGCGATCGATGCGCACCATGTACAGGGTCGGGTTGACGGCATGAAAGGTGCGCTCATCGCCCTCGCCCTTGTTGCTGACATTCCGGTTTTCGACAAACGCCGGCAGCGAGCGGTTACGGGTCAGGCCCCAAACGTCGAGCTGGCCGGTTGCCAGCACCGCCGGCGCCTGCCCTGCGTAGGCCTGGCGGGCCGCCGAGGCAATGCGCTGTACCAGAAACTCGAAGTAATCGCTGGCAAAACCGCTCTGGTGCGAGATGTGCTTGTTGTAGAACTGGCTGCCCACAATCTGCCCCGGCGCCGAGTGGGAATGGGTGGCTGTCAGGGTGATGCGGCTCGCATCTATGTCAGTGCTCTGGCTGAGCACTTCCCCCAGGCGGGTGTGGAGAATACGCGAGCCCGAGGTGAGATCGGTCTGGATAATCAGCTGGCTGTCGCCGTCGGTATCGCGCAGGTAGTAGACCCGGGCATAGAGGCGGGTACGAAAGCCCTGCCCCACCGTCGACCAGGTGGCGTAGCCGGCCCGGGGCAGCACCCCCGGCGGCGGGGTGATGTCCACTGTGGCCGCACCGGCCATAAATGTCGCCGGGGCCGGGGCCGGCTGGGCCGGGGTGTGATACACAGTAAAGGTTTCGCCGTTGCCGCAGCCAGACAGCCCGAGGCACAGCAGCCAGAGCCAAAATAGGGGTTTGTACGCTGTCATCGTGTAAAGGCCCGCCATCGCTACCAGGGTTATCACCCGCCAAAGGGGTTACAAAGCAATTCGATACGTGAGTACCATTTGCAGCCGGCAGCATGTCAGACTCGCACAAAGATGACAATCTATTTTGTTTTTCAGTGCACAAGAGTTCACAGAAAACGGTTTCAGCGCGAGCGCGACCTGCCGGCCGCTTTGCGCGGGGCGATTCGGCTGCCTTTGTCACCCCAAGGCTGATGGCTGCGGGACGCATTGGTGCGGGGGCCGCCGGCTGGTTTTTCGGGGCGACTGGCCTTGTGCGCGGGTGGGTGGCCGGTGGCGTTCGCCGGCAGCGCCTTGCGCGGCAGTGAGGCTTCTGCTGTTTTGCTGGAGCCGGCGAGCAGCGCCTCGACCCTGGCAAGTTCAGCCGGACTGAGCAGACGCCACTGGCCTGCCTTCAGTTCGCCCAGGTGAATATTCATGATGCGCACCCGCTTCAGCCGGGTGACTTCGTAGCCCAGATACTCTGCCATGCGGCGAATTTGCCGGTTCAGCCCCTGGGTGAGCACGATATTGAAACTGTTGGCCGACAGCTGACGCACCTTGCAGGGCTGGGTAACAGTGTCCAGCACCGGCACGCCGCTGGCCATACGCTCGATAAAACCGGGGCCGATGGGGCGATCCAGATGCACCACATATTCTTTTTCGTGGGCATTACCGGCGCGCAGAATCTTGTTCACGATGTCGCCGTCATTGGTGAGCAGTATCAGCCCCTCGGACGGCTTATCGAGGCGCCCGATCGGGAAAATCCGCTGCGGGTACTTTACTGCCGCCACGATATTGCCCGGCACGTCGGGCTCGGTGGTGCAGGTGATGCCTACCGGTTTGTGGTAGGCCAGATACACAATCGCCGGCCGGGCCCGCAGGAGCTTGCCCCGCACCTTGACCTGATCCTGAGCCGTCACCCGCAACCCCATGGTCGCGACCTGGCCGTTAACGGTCACCTGCCCTGCTTCGATCAGGGTATCGGCCTCGCGGCGTGAGCAGATGCCGGTTTCGCTGATAAATTTGTTGAGGCGGACGGCGCCGCGATCTTCGGTCATGGTGAAGGGATTCCTGCTGGGCGGGTGTACGTCTTGCGCACCTGCTTACGCCTTGCGCAAGAGGCAGTCGCGCGCCTGGTTTACCTGAGCGGCGAGGTAATCATTGCCGCCCCGATCGGGGTGGAGTTTCTGCATCAGGCGCCGGTGCGCTTCGATGATTTCGTTTTCGGTGCAGCCCTCCTTTACCCCGAGAATTTCCCGCGCCTGTTCCGGCGTCAGGTTGGCGGTACGGGGGGCACGGCCCGGGCCGTCTTCCCCGGTACTGGACGCTTTGAATTGCGGCGCCATTTTCAGCAAGGTGGGCAACTGTTTGAACACCGGAATCAGCCCGGCAAAAATCGCGGTGAGCACATGGGCCCGCCCGGTAAGCACCAGAGCACAGATCACGGCAATACCCACAGCCACGCCCAGGCCGTAGCGCCACTGACGCAGACTTTTGCCATAGCTGTGGTTGCCGTGGTAAATCAGGATAAAAATCAGTACTGCAATACCGATACCTATCAAATAAGGCATACATTTCCCGTTTTGTTACAAAGTCACTTCATGATACACCCATGCCGGTAGCAAGGCTCCTGTCCCGGCGCCCTGAGCATCGCAGAATTACACGGCAAGACGCAAACTTTACGACAAGCTGCTACGCTTTAGACTAATTCGTTATCCTTCATGCCAACATCCCCCCTTGTACTTGCCTGTAACTTACGGAGACATCTTCATGACCGACCTGGTGCTTTACAACCTGAACGACAAAGTGGCCACCATTGCCATTCACAATGGCAAGGTGAACGCACTCTCAAGCCAGGTCTTTCGGGAGCTTAACGCCGCCCTGGATCAGGCCGAAAAAGATCAGGCTATTGTGGTGCTTACCGGCCAGCCGGGCATGCTCTCGGCCGGCTATGATCTCAAGGAAATGACCCAGGGGGCTGAGGCCGCCAGCGCATTGGTAGAAACCGGTTCGCGCTTTTGCCGGCGGATGATGGCCTTTCCGCTGCCGGTGGTGGTGGCCTGCACCGGTCACGCGGTGGCCAAGGGCGCCTTTTTGTGCCTGAGCGCCGACATACGTATTGGTGCCGAAGGCGCGTTCAAGATTGGCCTCAATGAAGTGGCCATTGGCATGACCATGCACCACGCAGGCATCGAGATGGCCCGCTACCGCATGACGCCAGCACATTTCCAGCGATCGGTCGTGTGCGCCGAAATGTTTGATCCATCGGCGGCGGTGCAGGCAGGCTTTCTCGACCGCATCGTTTCTGCCGACAACGTGCTCATCACCGCGCAGGCCGAAGCGGCCAAACTGGCCGAGCTGAATCTCAAGGCCCATCGCCAGACCAAACTCAAGGTGCGCGCCGCTTACCTCGACTTGCTTGATCAGGCCATCGCCCAGGATGCCAAAGACCTGGGCCTGTCCTGAAGCCCCACGCCAGAAAGACTGACACCAGAGAACAGGGGTTGCCGTAGTCATGTCGATTTCCTCGCGCGTCTTGCTGCTGCTGTGCAGCCTGCTGGCACTGGTACATGCGGTGTTTGGCAGCTGGCATATCTACCAGTCGCATCAGCTCGAAGCCCA
>JBFHRO010000251.1:0-4572 GCA_041591635.1 Oleiphilaceae bacterium
TACCCGCCCAGGATGGACACAAGATACCGCTGCGTTTTTGGTCCGTAGCGCCACGAAAAACCGTGCGTGGCGTGATTCACATCAGTCACGGCATGGCTGAACACAGCTTGCGCTATGCCAGCACCGCGCAGGCGCTTACTGCCGCCGGCTACCATGTGTACGCCCACGACCACCGGGGCCACGGCGAAAATCTGGCCAAGGGCACCGCCGGCTACTACGCAGATTCACAGGGCTGGAATAAGGTGGTAGGCGATCTGGGGGAGGTGCAGCGCCATATCGCAAAAGAACACCCGGGATTACCGTCATTTTTGCTGGCCCACAGCATGGGTTCCTTTATCAGCATGGGCTATCTCACCACGCACAACACTAATCTCTCCGGGTTACTGCTGTCGGGGTCAAACTTCGACCCGGTGGTGCGCTACCATGCACTGCGCCCGATTCTCAAGGCCGAGATGCTGCGCCAGGGCAAGAAGGGACGCAGCCCAGTAGTCGAATTTCTTACGTTTGGCTCATTCAACAAACCCTACGAACCGGCGCCCTCGAAATTTGAATGGCTGTCGCGGCGCAAGGAAACCATCACCGAATACGAACAAGACACCCAGTGCGGCTTCTTCAGCACCAACCTGCTGTGGGAAGACTTGATCAACGGCCTGATCGCCACCTACGGCAATCACGGACTGGCACGAATCCCTGCACACTTGCCCATTTATCTGTTTGCCGGTGAAAAAGACCCGGTAGGAGACATGGGCAAAGGCGTGATCCGCCTGACCCGCCAACTGATAGATACCGGGCACACCGACGTTACCCTCAAGCTCTATCCCGAGGCACGCCACGAAATGCTCAATGAAACCAATGTCGATGAAGTCATGAGCGATATTGTCAGCTGGCTTGCCCGCAAAAGCGGTGAATCAACCCTGAAAGTGGCAGAGACAAAAACGGTGACGTCGACAACTGAATCACGACTGGCAGCCGCGCAATAGGCTAGAATGACTGCCTCTTGACTCCCTGTGGTCGCATCGAGGACCACAGACCACTTTCTGACGAGGTTTATTTCAATGGATGCACTGGAAAACATCACCTACGACGAGTTGAATGTTGGCGACTCGGCAAGCTACACCCGCACGCTCACCGAGAGCGAGTTGATTTTGTTTGCAGCCGTATCTGGCGATGTGAATCCTGTGCATCTTGATCCCGAGTTTGCCCGCAATACCATATTCAAGGAGCGCGTGGCCCACGGCATGTGGTCGGGCTCCCTGATCTCTGCCACGCTGGCAACAGTCATTCCCGGCCCCGGAACCGTTTATCTGGAACAGACCCTCAAATTCAAACGCCCGGTAAAACTTGGCGACATTCTTACCGTTACCATCACGGTTAGTCGCAAGGAAGAGAAGAACCGGGTGGTATTCGACTGCAAAGTGGTTAATCAGGAAGATTTACTGGTAGTCGAAGGCGAAGCCAAGGTCATAGCGCCTACCGAAAAGGTGTCGCTTGATCGCCCCGTGCTGCCTACCATTGATATAGGACACTGACCCCCTTGTCTCCCGAACCCGCCCACTCTGACTCGCGCTCGCGCCAGACAAAGGTTAAAATGCGTTAACATATCGAGGATTCGTCCACTCTACAGAGACCAGAGATGATGGTGCTGGCGCAGTTTATCCCTTTAGTTTTGGCCTTGATGGCGCCGATGGCAGACGCGGGAGAGATTGCGGATAAAGATCCCGTGTTTCTGTCTTCCCAAGGTTTTGACACAAAGGATTCCGGTTCGGTTTTTGTCAGCGCTGAAAAAGAAACCTTTCAGTCGATTCAAGACCTCGAGACGCTTGATCGCAACCCGTTGACGACCGACCGACAAGATATTGAACTGGGAACCTCTGAACGCATTATCGAAACCCTCGGGCCAGATCAGAATCAAGTGCTCCCCCCGTCCAAGTACGTCAGCCTGAGTGAATATCAGTCGCTGGACGAATTGCACGGTGACTGGGATAGCTTCAAAGGCGACATCAAGGAACTCAAGCAAGCGCTCGACAAGACCCTCGGCAACACGGCTGCGTCAGCCCTGCCCGAGCGGGTGCGGCCCGCAGAGAACACTGTGAGCGCACGTACCGCACAGGCAGCTCCCGCAACAACCGAAAGCAGCTATTATCAGGATCGGGAAAGCATTCCCGCGGTATTCGTATGGCTGCGACGAATCATTGACTTCAAGAATGACTCGCCACTGGTGTTTTACGGCGTGCTGGTGTTTGTCTTGATCGTCATCGCCCTGATTAGTGCCCTTGTGGCCTTGGCGCACCGCAACGAGCATCACCATTAATCTTGCCGGATAACACCAACAGGACTAGCAGCAACCTCCCACCTGATCCTCAAGGGCAACGCGATCAAAAGGAAGGCTTTTGCCGCATCCCTCGAACAAGCCGTAGTGCCGACTGAAGTCACCCACGTAGTCGAAATGCGCACCAAAGCGCGTCTGGGCCAACATCCTCCAGGTATTGCCACAAACAGCAAAGGCCCGACCGGTTTCGATATCATGATGCTTGTCGAGCACAAAACGGTGCGCATGGCCGGGCACTGTACCCTTGTAGATCACGGCCTGACCGTAGTCTTCGCAGTCGCCCTCCAGCTCTGCCAGCTTGAACAAGCGGTAGGTGGCCGAGAAAAAGAGAATGTTGCCGGTACGCTCCCGCAAGGCGGCATCGGTGATTTCCAGCGGGCGATCTTCCACCAGGCGCGGATCAGCAAAACCGTTGCGCCTGGCCAGCGCCAGAAAATCATTCCAGTACAGCGCCCCGCCGAGGCACTCGCCGTACAGCACCGGATCATTGTGAACACTTTCGGGCACTCGCCGGTCCGCATAGACATCGGAAAAATAAAACTCGCCACCGGGCTTGAGCAGGCGCTGCACGCTTGCCAGCACCGCATCTTTGTCGGGAGACAGATTGATCACGCAATTGGACACGATGACATCGAAACTGCTGGCCTCAAGAGCAAGTTCATCCAGCTTTTCAATGTAGCCCTTAAGAAAACGCACATTGGAATAGCCGAACAGATCGGCATGATACTGACGGTGACGCTCTGCCACGGCCAGCTGCTCCTCGGTCATGTCGACGCCAACAACCTCGCCAGTGGGGCCTACCAGCTGCGCCAGGGCATACACATCACGCCCGGCGCCACACCCCAAATCCAGCACCCGACAGCCTTCAAGCAAGGGCGGGCACACCAGTCCGCAGCCATAGTATCGTGACTGCACTTCGGGGTGAATTTTTGCCAGCAGAGGCTTGAGCCACTGGGGCATCATTGAAATGTCGCAACACGCCGAGGTTTTCAAATCATCGGAGCTTTGCAGCTGTTTTCCGTAATAATCCTGAACAAGTTCGTGCATAATCCTGTACCTGTATAAATCCTGAACACTTGCTGCACTGTCCGCACAGTGACAGGAATAGTTACACTCATCGGGCCCCGTGGCAACGCTATTCGTCCACAAATACGTGCATACGGCGGCGTTACCGGATTTTGTTTAGTGCCCAGTCGTAATCGAGATACTCGATGTCTAACCGCTTATCCAGCAGCGCTTGACGTTGCGGCTCGCTCAACCCCAGTGCCTCGCCATAGGCGGCCAGAAACGCCACCAGCGACCTGTGACCGCGCCAACCGGTGGTAAAATCCTCCTTGTACCACTTGAAAATGCTCGACACTTCAAGTGCCCCTTCGTGCAGACGGTTGCGGCTTCTATCCTTCAAAAAACGCACGGTGGCATCCTCCAGCTGCGCGTCCAGCGTATCGCCCACATAAGCCTCATGGCGCAGCGCCGGACAGCCGATGCTGGCGCAATTGACGGCGAAATGGATCCGCGGTTCCTGATAACGCCCCGAACCCCGTATCAGCCCATGTTCCAGATCGTCGAGTGAGCGCGTCTCGCCCAGCAAGGGGATAAAGCGTTGCTTCCAGGGGGAGCGAAACAGCGAACCCAGATCCTTGATGGATTCGAGATCGGGGTAACGGGTGAGAATCAACTCAACCGTCCAGGCATTGTAGGCATTGATCAAAAACGCCAGCTGGGCCGACGTGCCCCAGCTATCGAACGTGGCAGGCGTCACCGCGCTCAACTGGTTCAGGTAGTCTTTGAGCTGCACCCGGGATCGGGCCAGTGCGTCATAATCCACTTGCGTTGCCCGGCCTTCATCGATCAACACCACAGTTCGTTGCAGCAACTGCTGCCACAGCTGGTGATCAAAGGGGTCGGCATGTACTGCCTGACCAAGCCCGAACAACAGCCAAAGCACCAGCCAGCCTCGCCCCAAAGGCCTTAACACCCGTGGCGTGACACATCCAAACGCACACCTATACGCACATCCATACACACAACGATTGTGCGCACCACCGACGCTGTTAGCCATTGTGTCCTCCTATCCCCGTTTCCAGCTGTGGTATTTCTCGAGCCAGGTCATGGCCCACTGGGGTGCATGTGCACGTTTCCACTCCCCTGCCACGTAGCGGTTCGACTCGGCCAGCGTGGGAGAGGTGTGAATGGTGCCCAGAATCTTGTTCAGGCCCAGCCCCTGCTTCATCGCCAGCACA
>JBFHRO010000252.1:0-4527 GCA_041591635.1 Oleiphilaceae bacterium
ACCCGGGCGTACGCTTCCACAAAACCCGGGAACGCTAAGCTGATGACCGCCGCAGCGCCTCTGATCGACAGTCATTGTCATCTGGATTTTCCCGTGCTGAGGGCAGGGCTTGCGGCAGAATTGCAGCGGTGTGCCGAGTTGGGTGTAGAGCGCCTGGTCATTCCCGGCGTAGAACCTCGGAACTGGGAGGCGCTGATCGAGTTGGCGGAGAATCATCCGCAGTTGTGGTGCTGTCTCGGGGTGCACCCCTGGTATACCGAACAGGCCTCAGAAAAGGTTTGGGACAAGCTGGTGCGCCTGGCGCGGCAGCATGAGGCCAAGGTCGTCGCCATCGGCGAGTGCGGACTGGATCGGATGAAGGGCTCCCTCGAGCGACAGCGCCCCGTTTTTCTGCGTCAGATACAGTTGGCCCGGGAGCTGGACAAGCCCCTGGTCATCCACGCGGTCCGCTGTCATGCCGAGGTTTATCGGATATTGCTGACCGAGGGTAAGGGTATTGCCGGTGTCATTCATGGATTTTCCGGTAGCCTTGAAGAAGCTCAGGCTTATGTGAGCCTGGGTTTTCGGATCGGAGTAGGGCCGACACTCACCCGTAGCAACAGCCGCTTGCGCCAGGTGGTCAAAGCCTTACCGGCAGAGAGTATGGTCTTGGAAACGGATGCGCCGGACATGGCGCTGGCCGGATTGCAGCGAGGGGAGGGCTTGCCGCGGCATGTCGCGGATGTATGGGAGCTGCTGGCCGAACTGCGTGAGGAGGGTGATGACTTGCGGGCCACTCTTTATCGTAATTCCCTTGAGTTGTTTGGTTGGGCGGATTAACGAGGCATCGGACTTGGCAAGAGGTCTGTGAGGGTTATATAATGCCGGCCCTGCTGTTCTAGTCGCAGTCGTTGTCCCGCCCCGGCCTCGATTGTGCGTTGTTCAGGCAGATTGAAAATCAATTGTTTCTTGATGGGTGCAAGTGCGCCGATCAAGGTTGTTTATTTTATAGGCGGGATCAATGAAGACTCTGAGTGCGAAGCCAGAAACCGTCAAGCGTGACTGGTACGTTGTGGACGCTGCAGGAAAAACCCTGGGTCGTTTGTCCACTGAAATCGCCCGTCGTCTGCGGGGCAAGCACAAGCCTGAATATACTCCTCACGTTGATACTGGGGACTATATTGTTGTGGTTAACGCAGACAAGGTGCGTGTGACCGGCAAGAAGGCAGGTGCGAAAATTTATTACAGCCACACTGGATTTCCGGGTGGAGTCAAGGAAATTACCTTCGACAAGCTGTTGGTGAAGGCGCCTGATCAAGTGATCGGTCATGCGGTGCGTGGCATGCTTCCCAAGGGTCCTTTGGGTCGCGCCATGTTCAAGAAGATGAAGATCTATGCGGGCGTTGATCATCCGCATGTTGCCCAGCAACCCAAGATCCTTGATATCTAACGGAAGGCAGTTATGTCTGTGAATCAGAATTACGGTACAGGTCGTCGTAAAACTTCTACGGCTCGTGTGTTCATCAAGCCGGGCAGCGGCAGCATCACCATCAACGGCCGCACGCTGGATCAGTTCTTTGGTCGTGAAACTCTGCGCATGATCGTGCGTCAGCCGCTGGTTGTGGCCGATGCCGTCAATCGTTTTGATGTAAACATCACTGTTGCCGGTGGTGGTATCAGTGGTCAAGCGGGCGCGATTCGTCATGGTCTGAGCCGTGCACTGATGGAATATGATGAAGCCCTGCGCTCACCGCTGCGTCGCGCTGGCTACGTTACCCGTGATGCGCGTGAAGTCGAGCGGAAGAAAGTGGGTCTGCGCAAAGCGCGTAAGCGTCCTCAGTACTCCAAGCGTTAATCGCGCTTGTGGTATTCAGAACCCGGTCAAGTGCCGGGTTTTGTTCGTTTGGGCAGCTGAAATCACTGGGTCGGCACGGGTGCGTAAGTGGTTACTTGCTTGTAAGCTGCAGGTAATTTCATTACCATTTGTGCCGTTTTGTGTTCAGGGTCCTGAAGTCCATTTGGCGCGCATTCGGCATGCTCGAGGCGCGCTTTTGCTTGGTGGGAGATAGCCAGTATGAAATATGGCGACGTAAACCAGAGCCGACGCCGTTTTTTGATCGGCGCGACTTCGGTCGTTGGTGGAGTGGGCGTCGTCGGAGCGGCGGTGCCATTTGTTGCGTCCTGGAATCCCAGCGCAAAGGCAAAGGCAGCGGGTGCGCCGGTGAAAGCCAATATCAGCAAGCTCGAGCCGGGTCAGCAGATGACCGTCGAGTGGCGTGGTAAGCCTGTATGGGTTATTCGTCGTACGGAAGAAATGCTCGCTAGCATCGAAAAGCTGAACGATCGGGTGGCTGACCCTGAGTCAGCAGAACCCCAGCAACCTGAATACGTTAAAGGTGTATTCCGCTCAATCAAACCAGAATTCATCGTACTGGTCGGGATTTGTACCCATCTGGGCTGTTCACCTAAATTCAGACCCGAAGTTGCACCGGAAGATTTGGGCGCTGAATGGGTAGGCGGTTTCTTCTGCCCCTGTCACGGTTCAAAATTTGATCTGGCTGGACGGGTCTACAAAAGTGTACCTGCACCAGTCAACCTGGAAGTGCCTCCCTACTCCTTCGAGGGGGATAGCGTAGTGGTGATTGGTGTTGATCAGGGGGCTGCGTGATGCAAAAGCTTATCCAGTGGATAGATGATCGTTTGCCGATCGTTGAAGCCTTCGAAAAGCACATGAGCAAGTACTATGCGCCGAAGAACTTCAACGTTTGGTACATTTTCGGCGTGCTTTCCATGTTCGTGCTGGTCAACCAGTTGGTGACCGGTATCTGGTTGACCATGAGCTATACCCCCACAGCCGAAGGTGCCTTCGCGTCTGTGGAATACATCATGCGGGATGTAGAGTGGGGCTGGTTGCTGCGCTACCTGCATTCGACGGGCGCTTCGGCTTTCTTTGTGGTCGTTTATCTGCACATGTTCCGTGCATTGATGTACGGGTCTTACCAGAAGCCACGGGAGTTGGTGTGGATTTTTGGGATGACCATTTATCTGGTGCTGATGGCCGAAGCCTTTATGGGCTACCTGCTGCCTTGGGGGCAGATGTCCTATTGGGGTGCTCAGGTTATCGTTAACCTGTTCGGTGCCATTCCGGTGATTGGTGAAGACCTGTCGCTGTGGATTCGTGGCGATTACCTGATTTCTGGTATCACTCTGAATCGCTTCTTCGCGCTGCATGTGGTTGCCCTGCCGATCGTGATTCTGGCGTTGGTGGTGCTGCATATTCTGGCTCTTCATGAAGTGGGCTCCAACAACCCGGATGGCATAGAAATCAAGAAGAAAAAGGATGCCAATGGCGTACCTCTCGATGGTATTCCCTTCCATCCCTTCTACACCGTGCATGATATTGTCGGTGTTGTGGTCTTCCTGTTTGTGTTCTGTACGGTTGTGTTCTTCTTCCCGGAGATGGGCGGTTATTTCTTGGAGAAGCCGAACTTCGAGGCGGCTAATCCGCTGAAAACCCCGGATCACATTGCCCCGGTTTGGTATTTCACGCCTTTCTACGCCATGCTACGGGCGGTGACCGTCAACCTGTTTGGCCTGCCGGCCAAATTCTGGGGTGTGGTGGTGATGGGTGCGGCCATTGCGATTCTGTTTGTGTTGCCATGGCTCGACCGGAGTCCGGTCAAATCCATCCGCTACAAAGGCTGGCTGAGCAAGATTGCCTTGATCCTGTTCGTGATCAGTTTTGTGGTCCTGGGCTGGTTGGGTGCCGTGCCGTCGACAGATGGACGTACCATTGCTGCCCAGATCCTCACGGCGGTGTACTTCGCTTACTTCATCCTGATGCCGTTCTTTACGCGGATGGAAAAGACCAAGCCAGTGCCTGATCGCGTAACAGGCTAAGTAAGGGAGACGGGATCTATGAAGAAGTTCTTTGCGACGCTGGTCTTGATGTTGTCCTCCGCTGCGGCGCTTGCCGCCGGAGGGCCCTCCATCCCCTTGGATAAGATCAAGCCGGACATTTCCGACAAGGCTTCATTGCAGCGTGGTGTGGCGTTGTTCACCAACTACTGTATGGGCTGTCACTCGGCGAAATACTCCCGTTATGAGCGTGTTGCTCAGGATCTGGAGATTCCGGTCGAGTTGTACAGCGAGAATCTGATCTTCAATGGCGCCAAGCCTGGCGAGTTGATGCAGATTGCCATGTCACCCAGTATGGCCAAGGGGTGGTTCGGTGCGCCGCCGCCAGATCTTACGCTGGAAGCGCGTCTGCGTGGCCCGAACTGGATTTACAGCTATCTGCGTGGTTTCTACGCGGACCCTTCTCGGCCCTTGGGTGTGAACAACGTGGTCTTCCCGAACGTGGGTATGCCCCATGTGCTGGTCGATCTGCAAGGTCTGTGTGCCGTGCCGCCTAAGCTGGGCATGACCGGTCATGTTGATCCCTTGAGTGGTAGCGTGGTTGGCAAATCGGGCTGTGAAAACTGGGCCGTAAAGGGTTCCATGACACCAGATGAGTTTGATCAGGCCATGTACGACCTGACCAACTTC
>JBFHRO010000253.1:0-4515 GCA_041591635.1 Oleiphilaceae bacterium
CTTGCCGCCTTTGTGACCGCCTGCGCCGGCAGTCGGCTCGACAACCACGAAGTCACTGCGCTCACGAGAGCGATGGTTGACGTGGGTAGTCATCTTGACTGGGGCACCGCCAAGGTCATGGATAAACACTGTGTTGGCGGTTTGCCGGGCAATCGCACTACCCCGATTGTGGTCGCCATTGTGACAGCGGCCGGGTTGATCATGCCTAAAACCTCTTCCCGTGCCATTACCTCCCCGGCGGGCACTGCCGATACTATGGAAACACTGGCACCAGTATCGCTGTCGCTGGCAAAAATGCGTCAAGTGGTCGAAAAAGAAGGTGGCTGTATTGCCTGGGGCGGGTCAGTAAGCCTGAGCCCGGCCGATGACATACTGATTCGGGTGGAGCGGGCCCTTGATCTTGACAGCGAAGGTCAACTGGTTGCCTCGGTGATTTCGAAAAAGGTGGCCGCTGGCTCGACCCATGTGCTGATTGATTTGCCGATTGGGCTGACCGCTAAAGTTCGTAGCGTCGAATTTGCCGATAAGCTGTCAGAATTGATGATGTTCACCGGGCGCGAATTGGGATTGACGATAGAGACCCACTACAGCGATGGTCAGCAACCGGTCGGCAGGGGTATCGGACCGGCACTGGAGGCTCGCGATATTCTGGCAGTGTTGCAGAACCACCCCATGGCACCCCAGGACCTCCGGGAACGATCCTTGACGCTCGCAGGCAGAATTCTTGAAATGGGTGGCCATGCCGCTTGTGGCGAAGGTGATGCGGTGGCCGAATCCCTGTTGATCTCTGGCCAGGCCTGGGCCAAGTTTCAAGCCATCTGTGAGGCTCAGGGCGGCATGCGAACGCCCCCGGTAGCCGAATACCGGCACCAGGTGTTGGCCGAGCAGGCTGGCATTATTTCTTACATTAACAACCGGTTTATCGCCAAACTGGCCAAATTGGCCGGGGCGCCGGCCGCTCCGGCCGCCGGGCTCGACTTTCATGTGCAACTGGGCCAAAAGGTCGATAAAGGATGCCCTATGTTTACCCTTCATGCTGAAACCCGGGGGGAACTTGCCTACGCGTTAAACTTTCTTGCGGCCCACCCCGACGCCATCAGAATTGAGGACGAAAACCTATGACCCCCTTGGCCTTCAACCTGTTCTATCCCGAGCGGCAATCGCTGGGAGCAACACTGATCGGTGCGCTGAAGGCGCAGCCGGCGCGTTACGAAATGCGCCAGTTTCCCGATGGTGAGTCATACGTGCGGCTTGATGATGAGGTCAGCGGCCGTGACATCATTATCATCGCCAATTTGCACCAACCGGATAGCAAGTTTCTGCGTCTGGCCTATCTGTGCGGTACGCTCAAAGAGCTGGGGGCTCAGCACATCACCTTGATCAGCCCCTATCTGCCTTACATGCGCCAGGATACCCGCTTCAAGCCCGGCGAAGCCGTCAGTTCCCGGTTTTTTGCCCGCTACCTTTCGGCACTGGTGGATAAGCTCGTGACGGTGGATCCCCACCTGCACCGCTACCAGGCGTTGAGCGAGATCTACAGCATTCCCACCCGCGTGGTAACGGCCAATCAACTTGTGGCCCACTGGATTCGACAGCATGTCAGCACCCCTGTGATCATTGGCCCCGACAGCGAAAGCGCCCAATGGGCTGCGAAAACCGCCGAACTGGTCGGCTGCCCACACCTGGTGCTGGAAAAAACCCGCCGCGGTGACAAAGAGGTTGAGATCGCCATGCCGGATATCAGCCATCTCCGGGATCGCATTCCGGTACTGGTTGACGACATCATTTCCACCGGACGAACCATGATCGAAACCGCCAACCGACTGCAGCAAATGGGATTGCAAGCGCCCGTGTGCATCGGAGTACACGCGCTTTTCTCCGATGATGCCATGGAGAAAATGCGTCAGGCCGGAATTAGTCAAATCGTGACTTGCGACACCATTGCGCATCCCACCAACGGCATTGAATGTGCGCAGCTGTTTTTATGAATATTGTATTTACCGCCACAAGCTACCCCCGAACGACGGCTGACTGGCAAAGTGTATTTATCAAAAAGCTTCTTGATGCCTTCGCCATGCACAGCGAACACAGGACCCACGTATGGGCGCCACAAGGCCCCCTGCATGAGGGCTTGGACTACCTGTGCACACCGGAAGACATCCGCTTTCTGACCTCGCTCGCCGAAAAGGGGGGCATTGCCCACTTGCTCAGAACCAACAAACCCGCTGCGGCAATAACGGGGGCGCAACTACTCTGGCGCATGCGCAAAACACTGTTGCGCACCCAGGCGACGGCCGACATTTATCACCTGAACTGGCTGCAATCGCTGATCCCGCTGTGGAATATCCGCAAACCCGCCGTAGCAACCATCCTGGGCTCGGATTATCAGTTGCTGCGCCTGCCGGGAATGCACACAGCCCTGCGCCATATCCTCAAGCGCTCGCCGGTTATTCTCGCACCCAACAATGAATGGATGGTGGAGCCCCTGACCCGGCATTTCGGTGATCTGGCCGAGGTTCATTACGTGCCCTTTGGTATTGATGACCGCTGGTACGCCATAGAGCATCGCCCCGTGCAGAAAAAACACTGCTGGATTTGCGTATTGCGCCTCACTCGGCAAAAGATGGGGCACCTGTTTGAGTGGGGAGAGCGCATTTTCAAAGACTCGACCACCCAGGAATTCCATCTCTTTGGCCCCAACCAGGAAAATATCAGCCTTCCGTCCTGGATCCATTACCATGGCGCCACCACGGCCGACGCGCTGGCACAGCAGTGGTTTCCCCAGGCACGCGGCCTGATCAGTCTCAGCGAACATGCCGAAGGCCGGCCCCAGGTGATGCTGGAAGCACTGGCTGCCGGGTTACCCATCATCGCCTCCCGCATCCAGGCACACACTGACCTTCTGGCCAACACTCAGGCCGGCCTGCTGGTTGCCACAAGTGCAGAGTTCGAACAGGCCATCGAGCGTTACAGCGATGATACCCACCACCGGGAAGCAGCCGAGTCTGGCCGGGCGCTTGCCAAAGCGGCCTATGGCACCTGGGATGACTGCTATACTCGCTTCATGCTTCTTTATAAAAGACTTCTCGAATGAAAATACTGGTTCTGGGATCGACAGGCTTTATCGGCAGCGCACTGGTAAACCGGCTGTTGCAAGACGGGCATGAAGTGGTGGGGGTCACCCGCTACAATGCCCTTGGGTCTCGGGCCCGCTACGAAATCATTGAATCGACACTGAACAATATCGACGAGTACTACCCTCACATCACCTCGGCCGATGCGGTGTTTCATCTGGCATCAGATACCACACCCTCCACCTCGATCGACCGCCCAAGTATCGAAGGAGTCAACAATATCCTGCCCACCCTCGCCTTTCTGGAGGCGATGCAACATTCCCGCGCCCGGCTGATTTATGTTTCCACCGGCGGGGTAATTTATGGATCAGGGGATGGCATGGTTGATGAAACGGCGCCTTTGCGCATCACTTCCAATTACGCCGCCGGAAAAGTCGCCATCGAGAGCTTTATTCAGGCCTACACTAACAAAACAGGAAACCAGGCGGTAATCCTGCGACCATCCAATATCTATGGGCCGGGGCAGTTTCCCAAACGCAAGTTCGGACTGATTCCAACGGTGTTTTCGGCACTCATGACAGGAAGCACTTTCGAGCTCTGGGGCAGCGGCGAGATTGAAAAAAACTTCGTGTATATCGACGACTTTACTGAACTCTGTCGAGCAATAGTTACCTCTCAAGGCAATCACCCCTTGTGTGCGATTTACAACGCCGGAGCCGACACCTCGACCTCCATCAACCGCATCATCCAACTGGCCGAAAAGGCGGCGGGAAAACGACTTGCCCTGAAACAGGTGTCAAGCCGCAACATCGACGCCAAAAGTCTTACCCTTAACTCGCACAAGGCCTTCGAAACCTACCAATGGAAGGCCGGCACCCCCATAGAAACCGGAATGAACAATACATGGCAATGGATCCGGCACCAACTCTAGCCCCGCTGGTGAGCGTCTGCATCGCCAATTACAACGGCAACGGCATCATAGGCCCTTGCATCGACTCCGTGCTCAATCAAGCCACTGACGCTGCGCTGGAGGTCATTGTTCACGACGATGCATCCACCGACGATTCACTGCAGCAAATTCGCGCCTACGATCAGATTCGGCTCATCGAATCGCGCCACAACCTGGGTTACTGTCAGTCCAATAACCGCATGGTCGAAGCCGCCAAAGGTGCTTATTTGCTGCTGCTGAATAACGATGCCACCTTGCTGCCCGATGCGATTGAGGCCTTGGTGCGTTACTCCCGGCGCTACCCCAATGACATTCTGACACTGCCCCAATATGCCGATGACCAAAACACCCTCCTGGATACCGGCATGCTCGTGGACCTGTTCTGCAACCCGGTTCCCGTCACTGAATCCCAATCACCTCATCGCGCCATGGCCATGGGGGCCTGCCTCTGGATTCCCCGGCACATCTGGCAAGCCTGCGGTGGCTTGCCGC